>NZ_DATDMY010000237.1:0-9074 GCF_036518555.1 Dokdonella sp.
GGACCGCCTCGCGGTCCCGGTTCGCCCCAGGATCGACCGTCCTATCGCGGCCCCGGATCGCCGCAGGACGTGCCGCCGATGCCCGGCGAGACGGGCATCGATCCGGCGACGATGCCCGAGCCGATCCGCAAGGAACTCGAAGCGCCCGATCCGGTCGCGATCGACACGGCCTCGAAGGAACTCGAAGACGGCGTCAACCGCTGTCCGAAGTGCGGCTCGACCGAGATCCGGCACAAGCCGGGCAGCGACCTGCTCGTGTGCCTGTATTGCCGCCACCAATGGCAGAGCGAGCGCGTCGAGGAACAGTTCGGGCTCGGCGACGGCCTCGACCGGCTCGAGGGCACGGTCGTCGCCTCGGGCGCGCGCGACATCGCGGCCGACGCCGCGACCATCATGACGTTCAAGTGCAGCGGCTGCGGCGCCGAGGTCGCGGTCAACACCGAGAACGCGATGACCGCGCGCTGCCACTGGTGCCGCCACGTGCTCGGCGTCAACGAGCAGATCGCGAACGGCGCGGTACCCGACGCGGTGCTGCCGTTCCACATCAAGAAGGACGACGCGGTCGCGCGCATCCGCCAGTTCGTCGACAAGCGACGCCTGTTCGCGCTGAAGGCATTCAAGGAACAGTTCACGCCCGAGAACGTCGTCGGCGTCTACCTGCCGTACATGATCGTCGACGGCAATGCGAGCGCCGACGTCGGCGGCCGCGGCGAGATCGAGACGCGCCGCTACACGCAAGGCAGCGGCGACAACAAGAAGACCTACTACGACGCCGACGTCTATCGCGTCGAACGCCACGTCGACTTCACCGTCGACGACCTGCCGCTCGAATCCTCGAGCGAACGCGGCAACCTCGACACGCGCGCGAACACCAACAACATCATCAACACGATCCTGCCGTTCGACACCAAGAACGCGGTGAAGTGGAACGCGTCCTATCTCTCCGGCTTCACCTCGGAGAAGCGCGACCGCGACGTCGAGAGCCTGCGCCCGCGCATGGAGGACCAGCTGCTGTCGATCGCGCGCGCGCAGGTTGAAGCCTCGGTGAAGCGCTACGACCGCGGCGTGCGCTGGGAACAGGAAAGCCTCGACGTGCACGGCACGCGCTGGGTGTCGATGTACCTGCCCGTATGGCTGTATTCGTACCACCAGCCCGGCAGCAACGGCGGCCTGCTGCACTACATCGCGGTCAACGGCCGCACCGGCGAGACGATGGGCAGCGTGCCCGTGCAGCAGTGGAAGCTGCTCGTCACCGCGATCACCGTCGGCACGTTCCTCGAAGGCATCGCGCTGTGGATCCTGGCGCATTCGTCATGAACGACATCAGGGAGCACGCGCCATGAGCGACGACGGCGGACTCTGGCTGCTCATGCTCGGCCCGGCCGGCGCCACCGGCCTGTACTGGGCCTTGTATCGCTACTACCGCAACACCGACAAGTCGCATGCATTCGAGCGCGAGACGAAGGTCGAAGCGAAGCCGGTGACCGGTTCGGACGCGAAGGTCGACGAAGTGAAAGGCACGCGCGAAACGCGTATCCGCGGCGACAACGTGACGTCGTACCGCACACGCGTGCAGCGCGTTCGCCACGATACGTCCTGACGCCCCTCTCTCGCGATCGGAAGAGGGGAATCCCCAGGGTGGATCGAGGCGCGAAGCGCCGGATCCGCCGCTCCCGCGGCTAGATCCGGCCCATTCCACGGGCCAATCGCGTCTCCCGCGCGACCGCCACTGCGATCCGGCGCACGCGCCCACGGCGGCACGCGCTTTCGCGCGTACCGCCCTACCGTCCATTCGGGATGAAAGCCGGCCGCGTAGGGCGGCACGAAGCGCGCGACGCCGTCGTTTGCGGCCAGGCGTTCAACCGCGAGTGCCGCCGCGAACCGCCGATGGCGCCATCGCGATACGCCGACGGTGCCACCGCGATTCGCTGACGGTGCCACCGCGATTCGGCGCGACCGCCATCGCGGTCCGCACGCGCGCCCTCGGCGGCACGCGCTCGCGGGCGTACCGCCGTACTCCGGGCTGCGTTACGGCGCTTCGAACCCGCTCTTGAACACGCGATCATTGCCGGTGACGAGGACCGCGTTCGAGTACTCGGACGTGTCGTTCGCCGTGCACGCCGGCAGGATGATGCCGTTGTTGCCCGCGAAGCATTTCAGGAACGCCTGCCAGCCGCTGCCGCCCGCAGGCGTGTCGGTGAGCGGCGTGACGTCGGTCGCGGTCATCACGATGCGGCGGCCCGCCGCCACGCTGCCGAGCGTCGCCGTGCAGCGTCCGCCCGTGCACGCGGCGCTGTTCGCCGGCGTGCCGGCCAGGGTCGTCGTCACGAGCTGCTCGCCGACGTACGACATCGTCGTCGCCGCGGTCGTGGTCGCGGCATCGATCGAGTAGAACTCGAGGCGGAAGTTCGCCACGCCGTGCGTGCTGATCGTCCACTGCAACGTCGTACCGCCGTCGTTCATCGGCGGGGTCGAGCCCGCGCACGCGCCGGAGACTTCGTTGCCGGCGCAGATGTGCGCAGGCGCCTGGTCGCGGTTGGCGTAATTGGCCGGGATCTCCGAATGCGGGCCGTCGAGCGCGTTCTCCGGGTGCTCGAGGTCGATGTCGACGCCGGCGAATGCCTTCGCGTTGCCGAACACGCGGTTGCGCTGGAACAGGTTGCTCCAGCCGTTCTGGTCGCCGCCGCCGTTGCGCAGCTTGATGCCGTTGCGCTTGTTCGCGACGATCGTGTTCGCGTCGGACGCGGCCGGGCCGCCGATCGTGGTCGCGCTGGCTGCGTTGATGTGGATGCCGTCGACGCCGTTGCCGAGCGTGAGATTGCCGGCGAAGTCGGGGCTCACGCCGATCGAATTGCCGACGATGCGCGTGCTCGCGGTCGAACTGCCCTTCACGACGATGCCGTGGCGCGCGTTCGCGGCGACGATGTTGCCGGCGATCTCGTTGCCCGTCGTCGTCACGATGATGCCGTCGCCGGCGTTGCCGTACGCGGTCGAGGCCGACGGCGAGCCCGACGGGAACTCGGCCAGGCCGATCGTGTTGTGCAGCACCTTGACGCCGTTGCTCGCGCCGGTGATGAGGATGCCGGCGCTGTCGTTGCCGAGCGTGTCGGGGAAGCCGTTGTTGTTCTCGCCCTTGTTGTCGGCGATCACGTTGGCCGGGCCGATCACGAGCGCGATGCTGCTCGGGTTGAAGCTGGTCGGGTCGGTGTCGGGCCGGCTGTCGACGACGATGCCGCTCAAGGCGTTGCCGATGTGCACGCCGGGCAGCGTCGCGCTGAGGCCGATGCGGTTGCCCATGATGAAGTTCGGCAGGAACACCGTGCCCGCGTCGACGCGGATGCCGTTGGCACCGTTGCCGCTGATGACGTTGCCGGGGCCGATGAGGTTGCCGAAGGTGGAACCGACGAGGTGCACGCCGTCGGCGCCGTTCGGAATCGCGACGTTGCCGGTCATGTCGGTGCCGATCATGTTGCCGCTGACGGTCACGGCGGCGAGGTTCTCGCTGAAGATCTCGATGCCGTTCTGCGCGTTGCCGGCGATCACGTTGTTGCTGATGAGCACCGGGTGCAGCGACGCGAGCGCCGTCGCGAGGTTGCTCGAGAACGCCTGGATGTCGGACGCGTCGACCGGCTGCACCGGGAAGTCCTGGTACAGGTTGAGCAGGAAGTTCGAGCTCGTGTCCGGGTAGACGTGCGAGGCGGACACCGAAATGCCGTCGCCCGTGTTCGGCATCGCGACGAGGCCGGTCGCGTTCACGCCGATGTAGTTGCCGCTGAACACGTAGTCGTGGCCGTTCGCGCCGATGCCGGCGCCGCTGCAGTTGCCGATCACGAGGTTGAGGAGCTTGGAGCCCGTCGCGCCGTCGGCATGGCCGATCGCGGCCGTGCCCGAATCGGTGAGGTCGAAGCAGCCGTGGCCGTTGCCGTTGATCGTCGCGTGGTTGCCGTTGACGATGAACGGCGCGCGCATCTGCGTGAGGCTGCCGTTGATGAGGGTGATCGACGCCACGCCGATGTTGATCGTGTGGCTGCCCGAACGCGCGTTGCCGATCGAGATCGCGGCGCGCAACGTGCAGTGCGAGGTGTCGCCGAGCGCGGCGCAGTGGTCGGTGATCGCCGGGTCCTGCGGGTTGTCGCCCGCGGTGTTGACCGTGTAGACGTCGGCCCACGCGGGTATCGCGACCGCGCAGAGCAGCGCCGCCGCGAACCCGCGCGCCCGGTGCGTCGCGCGCGCCGAGGTGCGGCCCGTGCGCTCGCGGGGGAGTCGTATCGATGTCATGGTGCGTCCTTTCCTTCCAGGTAATGAGGCGATTCGCGGGCGTTTTGCCCGGCCGCCGCGCGGCGACAGCCCCGTGCGGGACCGCGTCGAGGGCGGGTTCAGTACGCTGGTACGAAAAAGGACCCGGGTTCCAGACATGCGGAGCGCGCACGGGGCACCGCGCCGAAGGAGCGCACCCTGCGCGCGACCGATCGTTCCCACCCATCGGGCGCCTTCGTAGGACGGATCAAGGCGCGAAGCGCCGGATCCGTCGGTCCCGCGGATGGATCCGGCCGACTTCACGCCCGCGTCGGGTCGCCCCACCGCGTCGATCGTCACGCTTCTCGTTCGTCGTACTCGCGAAGCGCCCGAACATGCCGCACCCACGCCGCGTTGGCGGGCGTGCCCCATACGGAGTACCCCCATGATCCGCAAAGCCGACAAAGCCACCCGCCCTGCCCAGCAGCCCGCATCCAAGGCTTCGGCGAAAGCCATCGCGACACCCCCTCGCCTGCCGGAGTCTTTGAACGGCAAAGCGAGCCCCGCCAAGGCTGCCGTCGGCGACGCACCGGTGTTCGCCTACATCGCCGGCCTGCCGCAACCGCAGCGCGCCATCGCCGAACGCATCGACGCGCTCGCCGCGCGCACCCTGCCCGGCCTGCAGCGCAGCGTGAAATGGGGCATGGCGTACTACGGCGTCGGCGACGGCTGGTGCTTCTGCTGCGGCGCCTTCGCGACCCACGTCAAGCTCATGTTCGTCAACGGCATCACGCTCGACCCCGTGCCACCCGTGACGCCGGTCGCGATGGGCAAGGCGACGCGCGGCGTCGAGCTCGCCTCCGTCGACGGCATCGACGAGCGCCAGATCGCGGCGTGGATGAAGCAGATCACCGCGATGCCCGGGGTCGGCAAGCGTCCGCAGAAGAAGGAATGATCCGCGACATTTCCGCCGACGTCGCCTCTCCCGCTCGCGGGAGAGGCCGACGCGCGCAGCGCGGCGGGTGAGGGATCGCGGAGCGAAGCGTGAGGACTTCGCCGCGTTGCCGGTGTCTAATTGGCCTGTCCGGGAGACCCAGGGTGATCCGCTCCGTCCCCGCTTTTGCGCTCCGCCAGGTACCAGTCATCGACGATCCTGCCGTCCTGCACGCGGTAGAGCGAAAGGCCCTCGCTGACGCTGCCGTCCTTCTGCGTGGCACGGTCATGACTGACCGCCCATTCGCCGACCGCGAAGCCGTCCAGGACCTGGATCCGCGCCGGACGCTCGGCGAACATCGTGCGGAACACACGCTCGCGGCTGGCTGGGTCGGTGAGGCTCTTCGATGGTGCGCCACCCAGCACGTCCGGCGCGCCACGGAAATGAAAGTTGCGCGCGTCGGGCGCGAACAGGGCGAGGAACGCGTCGACATCGTTGCGGTCGGCCGCCTCGTTGAAGCGGCGGATCACCGCCTGCGCAGCGGCTCCGGAATCGCGCTTCGCCCCCTCGACGCGGGCGATATGCCACATGGCCTGGATCTGTCCGTTGCGCACGCGAAAGGCGGTGAGCAATTGGTTGAGGCTTGACTCGTGCGGCAACTGGAACTCCACGTGCGCGAGCACGAGGTCGCCCAGCGAAACCATCTCGACGACTTCGTGGCGGCCTTGCGGTCCCTGCTTGAAGGCCTCCGTGAAATAGGTCCGCACCTGCTCGTACGTGCCCATCTTGTCCGACTGCGGCCCGACGAGGCTGTGCGGTTCGGTGGGGTGCTTGTAGATGCGGATCGACGGAGAGAGCACCGCCATCAAGTCGTCGAGGTCGGCGTTGTTGAGCGCCGCGGAATCTCGGAGCACGACGGCTTCCTCCGCATTGGCTGCGGTGGCTTCCACGGCGAACGCGTGCGGCGTCGCGAGCAGGGCGAAGAGCAAAATGATGAAGCGCATGGGCGGACTCCGGCAGAAATTCAGTGGATGGCGATCGCTGCGGCGGCAGCGACCATGAGCAATGCGCTGCCGCGCCCGATGCGACGCAGGGCGACAGCAGAGTGGAACCGGCAGCGGACGCGTTCGGCCAGCAGCACGTAAAGCGCGAGGACGGCGCCGACCACGGTCGCGACGAGTGCGGCGAGGATCAGCGTGTTGCGCGCCGACAGCGCATCGAGGCCGACGATGCCCGGCAGCAGCGCGACGTAGAAGAGCATGGTTTTCGGATTGCCGAGCGCGATGCCGGCGCCGGCAAGCAGCGCGCGCGACTCGCTCCCGGCGCCCGCGTGGGACGTCATCGGCGGCGCGTGCCAAAGCTTCCACGCCAGCCGGAGCAGCCAGGCGAGGCCGGCGTAGCGGATCGCTTCGAAGATTCCCGGGTGCCGGGCAGCCAGTGAACCCACGCCGACGATCGCGCACAGCAGCCAGAGCAGCTCGGCGAGCAGCAGTCCAGTGCAGAACCGCAGCGCGCCGCTGCGACCGTGCGCGAGCACGCGCGCAACCACAGCCGTGATGGTCGGACCCGGCGTGGCCGCAGCGGCAGCGAGCGCAGCGGCGAAGAACACGGCTGCGCCGGCATTCACGCGGCACCTTCTTGCCCAAGGCCTGCTTCTTGGACATAGTCCAGCGACTGCTTCGTGAAAATCGCTTCGGTGGCCAGAAAACGTTGCATGGCGGTGATGCTAGGCACGGCACGCGAGGCGTTCAACGCGAAATTCCTGGCACATCGATAAGGGAGCTTTATGTCAACGCGCCTGCCGCCCTTGCCTGCCGTGCGCGCGTTCGAAGCCGCCGCACGCCTGGGCAGCTTCACCCGCGCCGCCGCCGAGCTGCACATGACCCAGGCCGCGGTGAGTTACCAGATCAAGCAGCTCGAGCAACGACTGGGCCTGAGGTTGTTCCAGCGCCAGCCACGGAACGTGGCATTGACACCTGCGGGCCAGCGGCTCGCGCCGGCCGTGCTGGATGCGTTCCAGCGACTGAACCAGGCGTTCGAGCAACTGCGCGAACGCACCGAAACCGAACTCGCGATCACCGCGCTGCCGACGATCGCCGCCACCTGGCTGGTGCCGCGTCTCGGCGCCTTCCAGCTTGCGCACCCGCGGCTTGCGGTGCGCCTGGATACCGGCGTGCCCCTCGTCGACCTGGATCAGGGCGAATTCGACGTCGGCATTCGCATCGGCGCCGGCGAATGGCCCGGGCTGCGGGCGGACCTGCTGTTGCCGAGCCTGTTCACGCCGTTGTGCAGCCCCGCGCTGCGCGAACGTCTACGCACCCCGGCGGACCTGCTCGCACTGCCGCGTTTTGGCCGCGAACGCTGGTGGCGCGAGTGGTTCGTCGCCGCGGGGCTGGCCGACGCCGATCTCGCCACGAAACCCGGGATCGAGCTCGCCATCGAACAGCACGCGGTGGCATCCGCGATCGCGGGACACGGCGTGGCGATCAGCTCGCCGCTGTTCTTCGAACCGGAACTCGCGGCCGGTCGCCTGCTGCAGCCATTCGAGCTCGTCGTGCGCGACGCACGCGACTACTGGCTCGCCTACCCCGCCGCGCACGCCAACAGTGGCAAGATCCGCGCGTTCCGCGACTGGCTGCTCGATCAGGCCGCACGGAGCGGATCGGGAATCGGCGCGCAGCGAGTGGCCGATGGCGATGGGCGACAGTGAATGTCGATCTGTCGCACGGCCGCTCGTCGCAGGAAGCAAACGCGGGTCCCCGCGCATCCGCTCAGCGAGAATCAGCCATGGCACGAATCCGCGTCGAAAGCTTCACGATTTCACTGGACGGGTACGGGGCAGGTCCGGACCAGGACCTCGAACACCCACTGGGTGTCGGCGGCGAGAAACTGCACGACTGGCTCGTATCCACGCGGCGGTGGCTGAAGTTGCACGGGAAGGCAGGCGGCGACGCGGGCATCGACGACACCTTCGCGATGCGCTCGCACCACAACGTGGGTGCGTGGATCATGGGTCGCAACATGTTCGGGCCGGTTCGCGGGCCCTGGCCCGACGCGGAATGGCGCGGATGGTGGGGCGACGACCCGCCGTTCGACGGCCCGGTTTTCGTCCTCACGCATCACGCGCGTCCGTCGCTTCGGATGGACGGTGGCACGGTCTTCCATTTCGTCACCGGCGGCATCCACGAAGCACTCGAACAGGCGCGGCAGGCGGCGGGCGAGAAGGACGTGCAGATCAGTGGCGGCGCCGCAACGATCCGGCAGTACCTGCGCGCAGGCGTGATCGACGAGTTGCATATCGCGATCTCGCCGATCCTGCTGGGGAGCGGCGAGCGTCTGTTCGAGGACCTGGAGCGCTTGCCCGCGGGGTACCACTGCGTGCAGTTCGCGCCTTCGGAGAAGGCTGCCCACATGGTGCTGCGACGCATGTAGAAGCGCTGCAACCATCGGTTGCGCATGCGGCACAAGTCCTTGTCGACGACATCGACGATCGCCCGAGCGCGGAATGGATGAAGCCGATCACGGCGAAGCCGGGTGTCGGGAATGTCCGCTGAAGGATGGATGGCCGCAGTGGAAGCCGACGGCCGTCCACCGAGCATCGCATCCGTGCAACAAGGCCCAACCCACATCGGCCGCCGCTCGAACTCGGCCGGTTCGGACCACCGCCCGCCGTCATCAACGGCGTGCTCGCGCCGCTGAACCGCGGGGCGCCCCGCATGCGATTGGACGCGTCCCCATGCCCGCGTCGGCGCATACTTGCGGCCCGGAAGGCAGCCGCCCCGGTTGCGCGACAGGCACGAGAGGAGAAGCACATGAGCAAGGGCATGAACCAGAAGAAGCAGGAAAAGAAGAAGCCGGCCAAGACGATGAAGGAAAAGAAGGCCGAGAAGAAGGAAAAGAAGAC
>NZ_DATDMY010000238.1:0-13663 GCF_036518555.1 Dokdonella sp.
GCCGAGGCCGCGTTCGCCGTCGGCGAGCGCGCGCTGCAGCGCGGCGACGATCGCCTCCGCGGGCACCGCGTCGAGCACGTGCACGCGGCAACGCGACAGCAGTGCCGAGTTCAGCTCGAACGACGGGTTCTCGGTGGTCGCGCCGACGAACACGATCACGCCGCGCTCGATGAACGGGAGGAACGCGTCCTGTTGCAGCTTGTTGAACCGGTGCACCTCGTCGACGAACAGCACCGTGCGCGTGCCCTGCGCGTAGCGCACCTCCGCTTCCGCGAGCGCGGCACGCACCTCGGGCAGGCCCGACATCACGGCCGAGATCGCGCGGAACTCCGCATCGGCGTATCTCGCGAGAAGCAGCGCGAGCGTCGTCTTGCCGCAGCCGGGCGGCCCCCAGAGGATCATCGAGTGGACGCGGCCCGACTCGATCGCACGTCGCAGCGGCGTGTCCGGCGCGAGCAGGCGCGGCTGCCCCACGACCTCGTCGAGCGTTTGCGGCCGCATGCGCTCGGCGAGCGGCCGCTGGCCCGCACTGTCGTCGAACAAGGAACGCGCCGGAATCGTCTTGCGAGCCATGCGTGATGATACCCTGCGCGCGTTCGCGCTCTACAATGGTCACATTGCGGCACCCGCTTCGAGCACGGTGTCGCGCCCACGGAGAAGCCGCGATGAATCCATACCCGCGCCGGCATTGCCCCGGATTGACGCCCCTCGCGAAGTGCGTGCTTGCCGTGCTGGGCAGTGCATGCATGAGCCTCCCTGCGAGCAGCGGCACGCCGGACGGCGTGCCGCGGTCCAACCGGCCGGGTTCTCACGCGGTGCTCGCAGGTAGCCACAACCGCATGCGGGCGCAGCCCATCGACCACGGCCGCGCCGCGCTCGGCGGCGCCACATTGACGGTGACGACCTGCGACGACGCCGGCCCCGGAAGCCTGCGCGAAGCGATCGGCGTGGCTGCCGACGGCGACACGATCGACCTCACGCAGTTGACGTGCGCCGCGATCACATTGACGACCGGCCGCCTCGATGCGTCGGCCGCGACGCTCACGCTGGACGGTCCCGGAGAAGACGTGCTGGCCATCGACGGCGCAGGCGCGAGCTCGGTGCTGCATCACGGCGGCACGAGCCTCACGATCAACGGGCTCACCATCCGCAACGGCGCGGACGCGAACGGGTACGGCGGCTGCATCTTCGCGAGCGGCAACCTGCTCCTCAATGCGAGCACGGTCACCGGCTGCACGGCGGGCGACGGGTCGAATGCCAATGCCTACGGCGGTGCCATCGACGTGCTCGGCAACCTCACGATGATCGACAGCACGATCAGCGGCAGTACGGCCACCGGCACCGACCGCGCCGTCGGCGGCGGCGCGTACGCCGGCGGCTATCTCAACGCGATGCTCGGCAGCCGGATCAGCGGCAACCAGGCGATTTCGCAGGCGGGCTACGTGCGCGGCGGAGGCGCTTACGTGCGTGGCGCGGCCCTGCTCGACCTCCGCACGACGATCAGCGACAACCAGGCGGTGTCGACCACGGCCACGGCATACGGTGGTGGCCTGCAGATCCTCGGCGCCTCCGCCGCGATCCGCAACAGCACCATCAGCGGCAATACCGCTCACTCCGCGAGCGCGTGGGTCTACGGCGGTGGCATCAATCTCGGCCACGGGGGCGACGCGGAGCTCGATCGGGCGCTCGTGTTCTACATGAGCACGGTCAGCGGCAATACCGCGAGTTCGAATTGCACGTCGTGCTACATCAACGGCGGCGGCGCCAACGCGTTCGGATCGATCTACAGTTCGGGCAGCACGTTCCGCGACAACGTCGTCGCGGTGGATTCCGCCGCGAGCGGCAAGGCGGCCGGCGGCGGCCTGTCCGCCTACGCAGCAGCGGCCATCGACACGACCATCACGGCGATCAATTCCACGCTGTCGGGCAACTCCGCGGTCGGCGGCACCGCCGGTGACGGACTGGGCTTTGGCGGCGGCATCGCCGCGTTGACGGGCGCCCTCGTGCTGAAGAACAGCACGATCGCGTTCAACTCGGCGACGACGTCCGGCGGCGGGATCGCGATCGATGTGCAGCACGGCGCGAACGCGACGAGCTCGATGCTGGCCCGCAACGACGCTCCAGCCGCTGCGGACGCGGCGAAGATCGTCTACGGCGCCGGTACCGCCGTGCTCGCCGGGGACCACGATCTCGTCATGCAAGCGGGGGCCGACGTCGCGTTGCCGGCGGACACGATCGGCGTCGATCCGCTGCTGTCGCCGCTCGCCGCCAACGGTGGCCCGACCGCCACTCATGCGCTGGTCGCGTGCAGTCCGGCGATCGACGCGGGCAGCGATCCGGACGGCCTCAACGGCGACCAGCGCGGTGCACCATACCTGCGCGTCTTCGGCACCGCCGCCGACATCGGGGCTTTCGAATTGCAGCCAATTGCGGAGCGCGTGTTCGAGGACGGGTTCGATCCGTCGCCTTGCGGTTGAGGTGATCGGCGGCGGCGGCGCCGCCGCCACGTCGTGCGGGCGGCTTCGCCTTCCGCTCATGCGCGCCGTCGCATATCAGAACCACCAGCGCACACCGGCGACGACGCGCGCGTCGGACGCATCCGCGCCGTCGTCGCGCGCGAAGTCGGCACTGCGCCCGAACCGCCGCACCCATTCGACGCCGAGATAGGGTGCGAATTCACGCCGGATCTCGTATCGCAGGCGCACCCCGAACGCGACGTCCGACAGTCCGGCGCCGATGCCCGCGGCACGGTCGTCCTTGCCGTAGGCATCGAGTTCGACGCGCGGCTGGAGCACGAGGCGCTGGGTCAGCAGCGCTTCGTACTCGAGTTCGGCGCGCAGCGCCGTCCTGCCCTGCTCGCCGACATACGCGGTCGCATTCACCTCGAACCAGTACGGCGCGAGACCCTGGATGCCGAACGCGGCCCAGCTGCGGTCGGGCCCGTGCCCGACGTCGTGCCGAACGCCGACCTGCATGTCCCAGTACGGCGCGATCGCATGGCCCCAGAGCAGTTCGAGGTCGGCATGCTCGATGCGCCCCTGCATGCGCTCGCCTTCGCTGCGCAATGCGAGGCGATCGGCATCGCCGCCGTAGCTCGCGCGCGCGCTCCACGCGAGCGCGGTGCCCGCGTCGGTATCGGCCGCTTCGAAGCGGTCGAATGCGACGAGGCCATGGCGAGCGCGGTCATCCATGCCCATCACGTCGACCATGTCCGACGGCGACATCGCGCCCATCGCGTGCTCCGGCGGCGGCGGCGCGACGTGACCGGACGGTGGCATCGCAGCGACGTCGCGCGCGGGCGGATGGTGCGAATGCGCTGTCGCGTCCTTGGGTGGTTCCCGCCGCGCGCAGCGTCCGTCGCGTCGCGGAGTGGAAGCGTCCGGATGCGGGTCGGCACACGCGGGCTCTTCTCCGGCCTGCGGCGCGTGCCCGGGGCGAACGGCTGTTTCGGCCTGCGGCGCGTGCGCGTGCGCGTCGTGGACGGCCGGCATATCCTGCGCACGTGCGGCCGTGACGACGGCGAACAGCGCGACCGGCGCGAAGGCGAGGCGGTGCGTGCTCATGCGACGACCACCTCGCGGAACATGCCCGCTTCCATGTGATAGAGGAGGTGGCAGTGGTAGGCCCAGCGGCCGATCGCATCGGCGCTGACGCGATACGACACCTTCTGCGCCGGCTGCACGACGACGGTGTGCTTGCGCGCGAGGAATGCGCCGTCGGGCGATTCGAGCTCGCTCCACATGCCGTGCAGGTGGATCGGATGCGCCATCATCGTGTCGTTGACGAGCACGATGCGCACGCGCTCGCCGTGCTCGAGGCGCAGCGGCTCGGCGTCGGAGAACCTCCGCCCGTCGAAGCTCCACACGTAGCGTTCCATGTGGCCGGTCAGGTGCAGCTCGATCTCGCGGTCGACGTCGGTCGAGATCGGCGCCGTGACCGAATGCAGGTCGGCGTACGTGAGCACGCGTCGCCCGTTGTCGCGCAGGCCAACGCCGGGATCGTCGAGGTTCGTGCGCGGAGTGTCGACGCGCATGTCGACGAACGCGCCGAACTCGGCCGGCGCGTGATGCACGGCGGCCGCGGCGCCGCCGTGTCCCGTCGCCGCGTGATCCATGCCGGCCATCGACGCGCCGCAACCGCCCTCCATGCCCTTCATGCCGGGCATGCCGGGCATGCCATCGTCCATCGCGCCCATCATGTCGCCCATCGTGAGCAGCACGCGCGCATCGAGCGCCGGTATCTCGGCGACCATGCCCGCGCGCGGCGCAAGCGTGCCGCGCGCGTAGCCGGAGCGGTCCATCGCCTGCGCGAAGATCGTGTACGCGGCATCGTCCTGCGGCTCGACGATGACGTCGCACGTCTCGGCCGGCGCGAGGCGGAATTCGTCGACGCCGACCGGCTCGACGTCCTGGCCGTCGTGCGCGACGACGCGCAACCTCAAGCCGGGGATGCGCACGTCGAAGAAGGTCATCGCCGCTCCGTTGATGAAACGCAGCCGCACGCGCTCGCCGCGTTCGAACAGGCCGGTCCAGTTCGACGCGGGCGTCGTGCCGTTCATGAGATAGGTGTAGGTGCAGCCGGACACGTCGGCGAGATCGCTCGGGTTCATGCGCATCTGGTTCCACATGCGCCGTGCCGCCAGTGCCGCGGACACACCGTGCTGGCTCGCATCGCGCAGGAAGTCACCCGCGGTCGGCTTGCCGAAGTTGTAGTAGTCGCTGTGCTTCTTGAGCGTCGCGTAGATGCGCTCGGGATCCGTGTCGGTCCAGTCCGACAGCAGCACGACGTGCTCGCGCTCGGCCGGGAAGCGCTCGCCAGCACGCGGCTCCACGACGATCGGGCCGTACAGCCCGAGTTGTTCCTGGAAGCGCGAATGGCTGTGGTACCAGTACGTTCCGGCCTGATTGACGGTGAACCGGTACGTGTAGCTGTCGCCGGCCTCGATGCCCATGAACGACAGGCCGGGAACGCCATCCATGTCGGCCGGCAGCACGATGCCGTGCCAATGGATCGAGCTGCGCTCGGCGAGCGCGTTGCGCACGTGCAAGGTGACCGTGTCGCCTTCGCGCCAGCGCAGCAACGGGGCAGGCAGCGTGCGATTGACGACGACCGCGCGCCGCGCCTGGCCGGTGAAATCCACCGTCGTCGAACCGATCTCGAGATCGAAGCGCGTGCCCGAAAGCACGCCCTGGCTCGCACGCGCGCGCAGCGGCGAGAAGCCGCACGCGGCAAGCAGCGCGCCGCCGGCGACGCCCTGGACGAAACGCCGCCGCGACGGCAGTGCGGGAAGCCGGCCCTGGCCGGCAGGAAGAATTGGCATGACTGGGAATCCGGACGCTGCGCGCGGTGCATGCACCGCGCGGATAGGCCACGCGCATGCGGACGGCGACGCCGTCGCATGCGTCCTCTCGTCGGCGGAATCAGGCGATCGGCGGTCGCAGTGGCGGCGGATTCGCGAGTCCGGGCGCGCGCGCATCGGAGAGCGCGAGCGGCGACGCGGATGCGAGCGCGCGGCGCGCGCACGCGAGTGGAGCGACGGCACCGATGGCGTGGACGAACGCGCAGGCGCAGGCGACACGACAGCAACTGTCCGACGCATGGCCGTGCTTGGACGGCATCGCCATGCCTTCGTGGCCGCAGCCCTCGCCGGTTCCCGCCGACGCGGTCGCCGCCGCGGCCGCGTGCAGCGGTGCCGCCGCGGCGAGGTAGCCACCGAGCGCGAGCGCGATCGCGAACAGGCCGACGAGCACGCGCGCCGCGCGAACGCGCGCGAGAACGGACAGGCGGAGCCGACGGGTGGCGGAATCGTGCGTCACGGGGGAGAATGGTACGCGCCTGCTGCAAGCCCCGCAAAGCCCTCTCCCTGACGCCCGGCTCGCCCGATGAACTATCGCCACGGCTTCCACGCCGGCAACTTCGCCGACGTGTTCAAGCACGCCGCGTTGATCGGCCTGTTCGACGCGCTGCAGGCGAAGCCGGCGGCATTGTGCTATTTCGACACGCACGCGGGTCGCGCGCTGTACGACCTGCACGGCGAGCAGGCGCGCAGGACGCAGGAGCATGCCGGCGGCATCCAGCGCCTGATCGGCGCCGCAGGACTGCCGCGTGCGCTGCAGCGCTACGTCGACCTCGTGCGGGCGTTCCAGCCTGCGGACGCGACGGCCGGCATCGCGTTCTACCCCGGTTCGCCGCTGATCGCCCAGCGCCTCCTGCGCGACGACGACCGCGCGATCCTGTGCGAACTGCACGAGGAGGAAGCCGCCGCATTGCGCCTGGCCATGGGCGGCGACGGGCGCATCGCGATCCACCAGCGCGATGGCTACGTGGCCATGAAGGCCCTGCTGCCACCTGCGCAGAAGCGCGGGCTCGTGCTCCTCGATCCGCCGTTCGAGGCGCAAGGCGCGGAGTTCGAGCAGGTCGAGGCGGCACTCGAGAACGCGTGGACGCGATGGCCGAACGCGACCTACGCGATCTGGTACCCGATCAAGCTACGCGAGACGATCGTGCCGTTCCACCGCTGGCTGCGCGAGCACGCCGGTCGCGCCGAGGTGCTCGTCGCGGAGCTGCTGTTGCATCCGGACAATTCCGGCCTGCGCCTCAATGGCTGCGGCCTCGCGATCGTCAATCCACCGTGGCAGTTCGACCGCTTGCTCGGGGAATGGCTGCCCGCGCTGCAGGCGTTGCTCGCGCAGAGCCGCTACGGTTCATCGCGCGTCGATTGGATCAAGCGCGACTGATCCCGTGCGGCGGACATCGATCCCGCTGCCGAAGACGTCGCCGACCGCAGCGAGGGTTTCCCTCGGGCTCCTGCGGCTCCTCCTTCTCTCCCCGCTGGTGTACCTCATCACCGCGAGCAGGTCCGCCTCGATGCACTGCCCGCTTCGGGCGTGGGGACGGACCGGCGCATCGCGTATACGTCGTGCCTGGACCATGGCCGGGTGGGATATCGGTTCGCCGTCGGCGATCGACCCTTCCACAGCGAGGACGGCTGCTAAGCGCGCTTGGTCTCCGTCGCGGTCGGCGCGTTCGCCGATCCGGCATTTCCGCCCCCGCGCGCATCCGTCAGCGACAGCCGGCGCCATGCGTAGGTCAGCGTGCCGCGCGGCGCGCGCGTGTTCGGGAAGCACCCGCCCCGAGGTCGTGGGCCGAGGACAGCGACGCGAGAACGGCGAAGGCAGCGGGCTTTTCCGGGCGCTCGAGGCAAGGGTCGGCATCAGGGGGCCGTGACGTCGAACGTGACCGGCACGATCACGCGTGGATGCGCGTTGTCGCCGTTGTCGATGCACAGGTCCGCCGTATAGGTGCCCGGCGTGAGCGCGGTCGCGTCGAGCATGAGCGTGACGGCGTTCGCCTCGCCCGGCATCGCGGCACCGCCGCCGATGTCCCAGTGCAGCCACGGCACCGCATCGCGCACGTTGCATGGGCCGAGGCTCGCGATCGCGAACGCGCTGAGGCCGTTGGATCGGCCGTCCGGGCCGACGACGTCGACCGGCGTCGCGTGGCCGGTCGCGGTGTCGACCGTGTAGACGCTCTCGGCCTGCTGCGCGGCGTCGCCCGCGAGCAGGTAGAGCGTGCCGGTCGCGTCGTCGAAATCCATGTCCGCGCCCGCGACCTGGAAACCGAGCGGGCCGATCACGCTCGCGCGTGCGCTGTTGCGGTCGATCGCGACGAGGCTGCTGGTAACGCCGTCGATGCCGTAGAGCAGGCCTTCGGGACTCACCGCGATCGCCTGCACCTGGGTGCCGAACTGCGGATCGTCGATGCCGCCGATCGCACCGACGATCGACGATGCCCCCGTCGCGGGATCGATGCGCAGCAGGTGCGACGTGCGCCGCTCGAAGCCACCGAACGAAACCCCCCAGAAGCGGTTGCTGGTCGCGTCGTAGTGCATGCCGACCCAGTCCTCTTCGGGTGCGGGCGCGGTCCAGCCGATGTGCACGAACTGGTCGATGCAGGCGCAGTCGCTCGTCTGCACCGCGAGCAGCTCGTTCTGCCAGTGGTCGATCGCATGGACGACGCCGAAATCATTGCCCGCGAAGTCGGCCGCGGCGATGCGGCGCATGCCGTAGAACACCGGCACGATCGGATCCGGGTGGCGCACGTCGAACGTGACGAGCGGCGGATCGGTCGGCCACTGGTCGAACGCGTACGCGGGCAAGGCCGCTCCGAGCGGTCCGGGCCGCGGCGCCGTCGTCGCGCGTGCGGGCGCGCCGGTCGCTGCGGCGCCCATGCCCCAGCCGAGCGGCAAGGTGCCGACGTTGCCGATCGCGAGCGTCGCGGTCGCCGACGCCCCCGCGGTTGCGCTCGCCGAGATCGCAGCAGGCGTGACCTGGATGACCGGCTTGCCGACCGTGAGTTCGGCGCTCGCCGACGCCTCGTACGCGGCGACGGGTATCGGCGTGTAGCGCACGACCAGACCGTCCTGCAGGCGCGCCGCATTGCGCGAGTACGTGAGCGCGGGCTGTGCGCCCGAGTTGAGTCCGGCCGTCGCCCACAGGCCGTGGTCGTACTGCGGATCGCCGAACGACGTGTCTTGGTACTGGAAGTCGATCGTGCCGTCCGCCTCGTGCAGCACGAGTTCGAAGGTGACACCGTCCGGCGTCGCAGGGAAGCGCAGGTCGTCCTTCCACTCGACGACGAAGCGGCGGTCCGGGGCCTCGCCCAGCGTCTGTGCGTAAACCATGCCCGGCGACTGGAAGAATGTGTCCCACCATGGCAGCAGTGCCGGACCGAGCGTCGTCGCCGGCAGCGGCGACGGCGAATACGGCAGGTAGCCGGCATCGACGCCGAACAGCACGCCGCCGTTGATGCCCGCGGCGACGGTGTCGGCAGTGATGCCGTAGTACGTGAACGGAAAGCCGATCGGCACCGGCGCGGTCGCGTTGCGCGACGGATCGATCGCGAGCGGCGTTCCTGTCGCGGCGATCTCGTCGAAGGCGAACTCCGGGCCGCCCGCGCCGCCGCCGTCGAAGCCGTCGCCGAACACGCGGTCCGGATCGTTCTGCCCGACCGTGTAGTCGGGAGCGACCGGGAACGCGGTCCAGCGCGTCTGCAGCGCGGTCGACTCGAGCGCGGTCGCGATGCGGTTGTAGCGGACCGTTTCTCCGGGCGCTATCGCCTGTGGTTCGAGCACCTTGAAGCGACCGATATCGTCCTGCTCCGCGGTCACGAACGCGAGGGTTTCGCCGGTGTTGTTGGTGAGCGCATAGCAGTAGTTGACCTCGGTGCCGGTCATCACGCTGAGGCTCGCCTGGTCGCCGCACGCCCCGGGCGTGGTGTCGGTCGACAAGGTCAACGCGAGGTCGATGCCCGGCGTGCCGGCGACGGCCGATCCGGCGCACAGGGCGACGAGCGCAAAGGGGAATCGTCGGTTGATGAAAGCGTTCATGGCGTGTCGAAACCGTCGGAAAAGATGAGGTCGAGTCCGCTGCCTGCAACGTCGAGCGTGACCGGAACCGCGACCGTCGCGTGCGACGCATCGGAGGTCTGCACGCACAACGTTGCGGTGTAGGTGCCCGCGACGAGGCCGCTCGCGTCGACGCCGATCGTGACGTCCGCGCTGGCCGTGCCGGCGACGTCGCCACCCGCCGGTGTCGCCGCGAGCCAGGGCAGGTCGGTCGCCGTGTCGCACGCAGCCTTGCTCTCGCCGATCGCGAACGACAGCACGCTGCCCGCATCGCCGACGTTGCCGACGTGCAGCGTATCCGATGCGGCCGCGCCCGCCGCGAGCGTGAACGAGAACTGCAGCGGCGAAACCTGCGCGAGCGCCTGCGGAACGTCGCTGCAGCCGAACGACACGGTGTCGATCCACCAGCCGTTGCGCGCCGCGCTGACGTCGCTCGCGATGCGCCAGCGCAGGCGCACGGGCTGGCCGATCGCGGACGGCGGATAGTTCGCGCGCGTGGTGATCCAGCCGCCGCTGTCGCCGGTCCACGCGGCGCGCCCCGCGATCGCACTCGTGCCGATCATCGTGTCGGCGTAGCCGCCCTCGGAAAAACTGCCGCCTGCATCGACGAAGTCGACGTACGGCGCGCCTGCGATCGCAATCTCGAGCACGGCGCCGTCGTAGGTCGGCTCGAGGTCGTAATGCTGGCGGAACGCGAGCGTCGCACCTGCCAGCGGCACGAACGGCGGCGCCTCGAGCGTCGTGTCGGACGGGGACGACGGATCCGCCGCGAACGCCGCATTCGGGGCGCTGTCCGCCGCGTCGACGACGGTGAGCCAGGTGTTCGTGCCCTGCGCGGACGCGACGCTCCAGCCGGATGGCAGCGCGGGCGCGACGATGCCGTCGAATGCCTCGACGAGTGGCGTCGTGCACGTACCCGCGCCGGAATCGAACACGTAACCCGCGCCCGGCCAACCGTCCGCGCCGCTCGCGAACTCCGCGCCGATCAGCGCGGTGGTGCCGTCGAGCGCGGCACCGAGGCCGAACTCGGCGCCGTCGGACGCGTCGTCCGCGACGAGCTTGGCCTGCTGCGACCACGCGCCCCCCGTGCGCGTGAAGACATAGGCCGCGCCTGCGTTCTGCGCGGCGGCGAGGTCGGAGAAGAGCGACCCCGCGATCGCCACGCCGCCCGACAACGCGACCGAGGTGCCGAATCCGTCGCCGTTGAACGCGTCGCCCGCGACGAGCTTGCCCTGCTCGCTCCAGTCCGCACCGCTGCCCACGAACACGTACGCCGCGCCTTCGCCGGCCATGCCGTTGGACGACGCACCGATGATCGCCTGTCCCGCGTCGAGCGAGACCGCACCGCCGAATCCGTCCCAGGCTTCGCCGTCGCTGGCGACGAGGCGTGCGCGTTCGCCCCAGCTGCCGCCGGCGCGCGTGTAGACGTAGGCGGCGCCCTGCCCCTGGTTCGCCCCGACCGCCGCCGACACCGCGCCGACGAGCACGCTGTCGCCGCGCACGGACACCGCGCGACCGAACTGCACCCACGCGGCACCGTCGGACGCGGAGAGCTTCGACTCGAGGTTCCAGCCGCCGCCGAACCCGTAGACATAGGCGGCACCCTGGCTCATGTTGCCGTTCACCGCCGCGTTCTGCGCGCCGACGACGAGGGTGTCGCCGTCGATCGCGACCGCATTGCCGAAGCCGTCGAAGGCGGCGCCGTCCGTGGCGGCGAGCTTGGCCTGCTGCGTCCAGGTCGCGCCCGTGCGCTCGAAGACGTACGCCGCGCCTTGCCCGGCGGCGGCGCCGATCGCGGCGAAGCGCGCGCCGACGACGATGCGGTCGCCCGAGATCGCTAGCGCGAAGCCGAATTCGTCGCCCGCGGCGCCGTCGTCGGCGACGAGCCGGGCCTGCTGCGTCCAGGTGCCGCCGCTGCGCACGTAGACGAATGCGGCGCCCTGGCCGTCGTTCCCGCCGACGTCCGCGCCGGCCGCGCCGACGACCGCGGTGTCGCCGCTGATCGCGACCGCGCGCCCGGCATAGTCGTTGTTCGCGGCGACGTCGGCGAGCAGCTTCGCCTGTTGCGTCCAGCCGGCGCTGCCGGCGACGACGGCGCCGTGCGGCAACGCGGTCGGCGCCGCCGCAGCGAGCGATACGGCCAGCGACGCGGCGGCGAGCAGGGGCGCAAAGACGACGGCGCGCGTGCGGGCAAACGGATGGTGCAGCATCATTCCCTCCCGGTGTCGAAAGTGCCGCCGGCAGGCATGGCTTCGCGACGAGGAGCGTCGGCCGACGGCAAGGTTGCGACGTTCGCGCACCGCGAACTCGCCCGCACTCGAAAGCCGTTGCATTCGCGTTACGAAAAAATTTGGCTGGCACGCCAATCGCTTGCGTGTGCCGCCATGCGAAGTGAGTGCGGGCGCGCGTCGCCCGCCTTCGCTTTCAGGTGTCGGGCGGGCGCCGCAGCGCGGCCGGGATCGTTCGTTCGCCGGCGAGCTTCTCGACCTGGGCCAGCGCGCCGTACCATGGCGCGGCGGCACGCAGCTGATGGAACAACTCGAGCTGGAGCAGCGCGCAGCGGTAGTCGCGGTCGGCCCAGGCTGAAACGCGCCCGATCGTCGCCTGCGCGTCGGACTCGCTTCCGCGCGCGAGTTGCCAGCGCCCGTAGGCGTCGACCACGGCCACGACGTCATCGGCGACGCCGCCCGCATCGGCGTGCGCGAGTGCGCGCGCGAACGCGGCGTCGGCGCGGTCGGTGCGGCCGGCCGCCGCGTCCGTGACCGCCGCGGCAAGCGATTCGTAGGCAAGACTGCGCTCGTCGCCGCCCGTGGCCTCCGGGTCGAACGCGGCCTCCGCACCGCGCCCGAGCGCGACCAGCGCGCGACTGCGCGCGGCGTGGAACCACGCCCGCAAGATCGCGACGTCCGGCATGCGCTCGCCCGCGAGTGCGCTCGCGGCGATCGCTTCGGCGTCGGACCAGCGTCGCTCGTCGAGCGCGATCGACGCGCGCACGCGCGCGATGCGCAGCGCGGAATCCGCATTGCGCGAGCGCGGTTCCTGCATCGCTTCGCCGACGAGCACGCCGGCCTCGGCGCGCCGGCCGAGCGCGTACAGCACGTCGATGCGGTCGGCCGCCATCCGCATGCGCAGCTGCGGATCGCGCACGCGCGCCCGCAGCGTCCAGGCGCGGTCGCTGAGCGCGAGTGCGCCCGCGTGGTCGAGCACGCGTTCGCGGCAGGCGAGCAGCAGCGACAGCGTGTGCAGCCTCTCGTTGACCGCGTTGAAGCGCTCGAACACGCCGGCCGCCCGCTCGAGCGCCGGCTCCGCCGCGTCGATGCGACCCCGCTGCAACTCGAGCTCGCCCGCGACCATGTCGAGCCGCGCCTGCCCCGGCGCGTCGCCGGCCTGCTGCAGTTCGATGCGCGCGCGCGAAAGATCCTGCAGCGCCTCGGCGTAGCGTCCCTGCGCGGCGCGCGCGGCGCCGCGGCCACCGTAGGCCTGGCCGAGCTCGAGCGGGCGATGCCAGGCCTCGACTTCGGAAATCGCAGCCGAGAAGTCACGCTCCGACTGCGCGTAGTCGCCGCGATTGAGGTGGACCGTGCCGAGGCCGGTCAGCGCACCCGCGCGCAACGCGGGATCCTTCGGCGCGGGCTCGTCCTCGAGCAGCGAGGTGAGCGCTTGCGCGACCGCATCGAGGTTGCCGGCGCGGAAATCGACCTGCGCGAGCCGGTAGCGCAGTTGCGGCTCGGCCTGCACGAGCGCGGGCGCACGCAGGAGGATCGCGCGCGCGACTTCGAGCTGGTTCGCGAGCATCGCCGCGTTCGCGCGCTGCAACGTCTCGTCGAGCGCGGGGGCCGGTCCCGCCTCGTCCGGCGCGAGCCGGCCGAGGCGCACGAGCAGGCGGTCGCCCGCGACACGCAGGGTCGGCAGCGCGTCGCGTCCGTCCGCATCCACCGCGATCGGCTCGCCGTGCGCGGAGCGCGCGCGCAGGACGACGTGCCAGCCCTGCGCCGTGACGGCCGCCGTGCCGTCGACGAGCAGGTCGACCCCGGTCGCCGCGCGCAGGCGCGCATCCTCGTCGGCGTCGCCGCCTGCATGCAGCGCAGCCAGCACGGCCTCGCTCGGCGGCACGCGCAGGCCGCCTGCGCGCAGGCGCGTCGCGAGTGCGTCCATGCCGCCGAGCCGCAGCCAGTCCTGCGGCGGCGTCGCGGTGTCCTCGAGCGGACGCTCGAGCGCCCCGGGCGACGGCGCGTCGTTCTGCAAAGGCGCGTTCGT
>NZ_DATDMY010000239.1:0-15995 GCF_036518555.1 Dokdonella sp.
GCGCGACGTTCGCGTGCTCGCGCCGCCGCGCCCGGCCTATCCGCCCGCCGCGGTGCGCAATCGCCAGGACGGCTGGGTCGAAGTCGAGTTCACCGTCGGCGCCGACGGCTCGGTGCAGAATGCGCACGTGACCGCGTCGGAGCCGTCGCGCGTGTTCGACCGCGAGGCGGTGCGCGCAGTGCAGCTTGCCAAGTTCGAGCCGCGGCTCGAGAACGGCCAGCCGGTCGCCTCGACCTTGCGTCGACGCATCGAGTTCAAGCTCGGCAATTGACGGCCCCGCACGGCGCGGCGGCGACGCTGCCGCGCCATGGCGAAGCGCGCTCCATGCGCGTCGCCGCTGTCACGCCCGCGCGCGTTGCGTCAGATTCGGACATGCTGCGGCGAGGCGCGCCCGCATCGCGCGGAACGTCCGCCGCCGTCACCACCGCGCGGGATCAGTTGCTGCCGCTGCCGCCGCCGACGTCGTCGGTGTCGTCATGGTCGATGCCGGCCCAGTTCACCTCGGGCAAGCCGAGATAGCGATCGAGCAGCATCGGCATGAGGCCCGCGGGCAGGCCCGACTCGCAGTTCCACAGCATCGCGGCGCCGAAGCGGTATTTCGGCAGGAACGCGATCATCGCGCGATAGCCCTGCACCGCGCCCGCGTGGAAGATCATCGTCTCGCCGGCGTAGTCGTAGATGCGCCAGCCGAGCGCGTACTGCGCTTCCTTGAGGCGGCCGCGCTTCCACGGCGTCGAGCGCAGTTCGCGTTCGGTCTCGACGAGCGGCGTGTGCAAGGTCTCGAGCAGCGCCGGCGACAGCACGTCGGGGCGGCCGCCCATCTGCGCGATGAGCCACTGCTCGATGTCGCGAATGCTCGCGTTGACGCCGGCCGCCGGCGCGACGCGGTAATACGCTTCGCTCGGCACGAACGACGACCAGCTCGCGCCCGAGCGATGGTGCGGGCGCGCCCAGCTCTTGGAACCTTCGAGCGCGTCGCGACCGTAGGTCGCCGTGCCCATCCCGAGGGGATGGAAGAGGCGCTTCTCGACCTGGTGGTAGTAGAAGTCGCCCGTCTCCGCGAACACGACGTCGCCGATCATGCTGAATGCGATGTTCTGGTAGCCGTAGCAGGCGCCGACGGGGCAGGCCATCGGCACGTCCTTCAGGCGATCGACGAGCAATTCGTACGGCTCGTCCTGTTCGAGCAGGCGATCGTAGGTATTGTGCGGCAGGCCGACGCGATGACTGAGGATGTCCTGCACCGTGAGGCGCTGCGCGCCGTCGTCGTCGGCGAGCGTGAACGACGGCAGTGCATCGGCGACCTTCGTGTCCCAGTGCAGGCGACCGTCCTCGACGAGCAGGCCGGTGAGCGCGGCTGCGAACGCCTTCGACAGCGAGGCGAGGCGGAACACGGTGTCGGTCGTGACCGGTTCGCCCGTGCTCCAGTCGGCCGCGCCGATCCCGCGTTCGAGCAGCACCTTGTCGTCCTTGACCACGGCGGCCGCGAGGCCGGAGACGCCGCCCGTGCGCTCGACTTCGTCGAGCCAGCCGTCGAATTCGTGGGCGATCGCCGCCGCGTCGTGCGAGACCGCACGGGGATCGGCGACGGGAATCGCGATCGCGGCGGGCGCGTAACGCGAGCGGGTTCCGGCCAGCGGCTTGCGCGCGACGCCCTTCGCGGCCGGGTGCCTGGCGGCCGGATGGCTCGCTGCGCGTGCCGCGGCATGTGCCTTGCGTGCCTTGCCGGCCGCATCGACCGGAGCGGACACGGCGACTGCGACAGACGCAACGAGGATGGCGAGAACGCGCGCGGACCTGCTCACATCAGACTCCGGGGCCTCGAACGGCCCTCGTGTTATGCTCGAAACGCCTTGATTCTAGCAGGATATGTGCCGGCCGAATCGAGCACCTGGTTGCATCTTCGCGCTGCCGGGCGCCGCTCTTCGGACCGCCGCGGCGCGCCCGCCGCGGCGCGCACCCGTCGTTCGCCGTCCCGGAGGGAGTAACGCAGCATGAGCCTGATCGTCCTGTTGGTCGTCCTCGTCGTCTTCGCCCTGTACCTGGTCGGCCTCTACAACGGCCTCGTCGGCGGTCGCAACGCCTACAAGAACGCGTTCGCGCAGATCGACGTCCAGCTCACGCGCCGCTACGACCTCATCCCGAATCTCGTCGAGACCGCGAAGGGCTACATGAAGCACGAGCGCGAGACGCTCGAGGCAGTGATCCAGGCGCGCAATTCCGCGATCAGCGGGTTGTCCGCGGCGAAGGCGAACCCCGGCGACGCCGCGGCGATGCAGCAACTCGCCGGTGCCGACAATGCGTTGACCCAGTCGCTCGGTCGCCTGTTCGCGCTGTCCGAGGCGTACCCCGACCTCAAGGCGAACCAGAACATGATGCAGCTCAGCGAAGAGCTCACCTCGACCGAGAACAAGGTCGCGTTCGCACGCCAGGCGTACAACGACGCGGTGATGGGCTACAACAATCGCGTCGAGATGTTCCCGGGTTCCATCGTCGCGAACATGTTCGCGTTCCAGCCCGCCGAACTGCTCAGGATCGAATCGGAACAGAAGCGCGACGTGCCCAAGGTCTCCTTCACCTGAGCGACGCGGGCGTGATCCGCGCCGCGTCGTCGAACGTGCGAATCCGTCCCGATTTCCCGCTTCCCGCCGGTGCGAGCGGTGCGCTCGGGTCGACGTGCAGGCTCCGCGTGCGCCGCACCGAAACGCGGGCGCCCGGACGATGAACTTCTTCGCCCACCAGGAGCAGGCGCGCCGCCAGACGCGGCGCATGCTCGCGATGTTCGCGCTCGCGGTCGTCGCGATCGTCGTCGCGATCGACCTCGTCGTCGTGATCGGACTCGGCCACGGCCGGGCATCGGCCGGCGGTCTCGCCGTCGTCAGCGCACTCGTGCTCGGCGTGATCGGCATCGGCTCCGCGTACCGCGTCGCGACCTTGCGCGCAGGCGGCGCCGCCGTCGCGGCCCAGCTCGGCGCGCGCGAGGTCGCCGACGACAACGGCGATTTCGCCTATCGGCGCCTGCGCAACGTCGTCGAGGAGATCGCGATCGCCGCCGGCGTGCCGGTGCCGCTGGTATTCGTGCTCGAGGACGAGGCGGGCATCAATGCGTTCGCCGCGGGTTACGCGCCGGCCGACGCGGCCATCACCGTCACGCGCGGCGCGCTCGACAAGCTCACGCGCGCGGAACTGCAGGGCGTGATCGGCCACGAATTCAGCCACGTGCTGAACGGCGACATGCGCCTCAACATCCGCCTCGTCGGCATCGTATTCGGCATCCTCGTCGTGTCGGTGATCGGCCGCAAGATCGCCGAAGGGGCCGGGCGCGGCGGCCGCGATTCGAGCGGCGCCGTGATGTTCGGCCTCGCACTCGCCGCGGCGGGCTACATCGGCGTCGTGTGCGGCCGCATCATCAAGGCGTCGATCTCGCGCCAGCGCGAATTCCTCGCCGACGCGTCGGCGGTGCAGTTCACGCGCCAGACCGAGGGCATCGCGGGCGCACTGAAGAAGATCGGCGCGCTCGCGGAGGGTTCCAGGCTCGACTGTGGCGACAAGGAGGAAGTCGCGCACATGCTGTTCGGCGACGGCGTCGGCTATGCCGCGTTTTTCGCGACGCATCCGCCGCTCGAGCAGCGCATCCGCCGACTGGATCCGTCCTTCCGTCGCGACGAGCTGCGGACGATCGCGGCGGCGTGGTCGCAGCCGACGCTCGTCGACGACGTCGACGCGCCCGGTGTTTCCGTCGCAGGCTTCGCGCCGGTCGGCGGCGGCATCGAAAAGCCCGCGCGCGTGCGTGTGCCAGGCCGGGTGCCGACGGCGCGGGCGCACCTGCGCATCGCGCCGGCCGACGTCGTGCGCCAGGTCGGCAACCCGGACGGCGACGACCGCGCGGCGGCGCGCGAGCTGCGCATGGAGATCCCCGGACGCCTGCGCGAAGCCGCGCTGCACGCGACGCAGGCGATGCCGCTGCTGTGCGCGCTCGTCCTCAACGACGACGATGCCGTGCGCGCGCGCCAGCTCGACCTCGTCGCGCAACGCTTCGATGCCGGCAGCGGCGCGCTCGCGCGCGAACTCGGCGATGCGCTCGCCGACCTGCATCCGATGCAGCGCCTGCCGCTCGCCGCGCTCGCGTTCCCCGCGTTGCGCCGGCGTCCGCGCCCGCAACTCGAAGCGTTCGTCGCACTGCTCGGCGAACTCGTCGAGTCGGACGGGCGGATCACCCTCGACGAGTATTGCCTCGCGCGACTGGTCCGCTTCCAGGTCGGCGATGCGCTCGAACCCGCCGCGACGCGACTGTTCGGGCGACTCAAGCTCGGTGACGTCGAGGTCGAATTGAAGGACGTGCTCGCGATCGTCGCGCAGCACGGCCACGACGATCCGACCGCGGCCCGGCGCGCCTATGCGCTCGCGCTTTCCGAAGTGATGCCCGGCGCGACGCTCGTGCATGCGCCGCCGAGCGACTGGATCGCCGCGCTCGATCGCGCGCTGCCGCGGCTTGACCGCCTCGGCGCCGCGGGCAAGGAACTCGTCGTCGCCGCACTCGTGCGCGCGATCGGCGCCGACGGCGTGGTCGGGGTCGCGGAAGCCGAACTGCTGCGCACGATCTGCGCGGGGCTGCACTGCCCGTTGCCGCCGCTGCTGCAGTCGTCCTGACGTCCGCCACCTGACTTTTGCCACGAAGCGGCGTAACGTGGCGCGCGCACGCGTCGCCGATGTTGCAGCAATTGCTCGCGGACGCTTCGATTCCGGTTTGAACACGACCGTTCTGGTAGAACCACACCATGAACCTGCACGTTTCGCCGCAACGGGCCACGGACCAGCTGCTGATGCAGTCGAACCTGCGCCTGCGCGTCGGCGAGCACGTCGTCGACGTCGGCGCGCTGCGCGTGGTGACCCGACCGGAATTGCCGCGACTCACGGGCAAGGCGGTCGCCGTGCTCATCGAACTCGTGCGACATGCGGGCTCGACCGTCACGCGCGACGAGCTGCTCGATCGCGTCTGGACCGGCCGCCTGCCGACCCCCGACGTGCTGAACCAGGCGATCAAGGAACTGCGCCGCGCGTTCGCCGACGACCGCAAGCCGCCGCAGTACATCGAAACGATCCCGAAGGTCGGCTACCGACTCGTCGCGACCGTCCTCGTGCTCGACGGGCCCGCGGGCGGCGTGTTCGTCGAGGCGCCCGACACGCTCGCGGGCGAAGCGCCCGACGCCGCGACGTCGGCGCCGGCTGCGGCGGAAGCGCGCGCGCGTCCGGGCGTGCGAAGGGTTTGGCGCACCCCGGTCGCGCTCGGTGCGGTCGGCGCTTGCATCGCGCTCATCGGCGCGCTCGCGGCGTGGCTCGTACCGTCCGCGCGTCCGGCCTGGCGCGTCGAGGACGTGCACGCGCTCACCTCCGATCCAGGCTCGGAATACCGCCCGCACCTGTCGCCGGACGGCACGCGCGTCGCGTTCTCGGTGTTCGATCCGCAGAGCCGGTTCGAGCGCCTCGTCGTGCGCTCGGTGGAGCCGTCGCGCACGATCCGCCTCACGAACACGGGCACTGCGATCGAAGGGCTTCCGATGTGGTCGCCGGACGGCACGCGCATCGCATTCGAGCGGCTCGGCGTCGGCTACTGCGAGATGTTCCTCGTGCCCGGCCTCGGCGGGGACGAACGGCGCATCGGCCCGTGCCAGGACTACAACTTCAACCTGTTCGACTGGACGCCCGACGGCCGCAGCCTGATCTTCGCCGAGCGCCCCGACCCGGCTTCGCAGGCGCTCGCGTTGTCGCTATGGAACCTCGACAACGGCGAGAAGCAGCGCCTGCGCTACGCGCGCGCGCCCGACGACGAGGACATCGACGCGCACTATTCGCCGGACGGCCGGCTGATCGCGTTCCGCCGCGGGCTGTCGCCGTACAGCGACATCTGGGTCATGCGCGCGGACGGCAGCGAGGTGCGCCGCGTCACCCGGATTTCGGCGACGATCCGCGGACACGCATGGATGCCCGACAACCGGAGCATCGTGTTCTCCTCGACCTGGTCCGGCTCGCCGGCCCTGTACGTCGCCGACGTCGACAGCGGCGAGCTGCAACCGCTCGCGGTCGGCAAGGCGCAGTTCCCGCACGCGGCACGCAGCGGGGACACGGTCGTGTACGAGATCACGCGCACGCAGGATCGGCTCAAGCTGCTGCCGATCGGCGACGTCGCGGGCATGCGCGTGCTCGCACCGTCGACCGGCAGCGACTATGCGCCCGCGCTGTCGCCCGACGCGGGCCGCGTCGTGTTCGCGTCCGATCGCAGCGGCCAGTTGCAGTTGTGGCTGCACGACCTCGGAGCGGGCACGACCGTGCAGCTCACCGACGACGTCGCCAGGCCGGTGCTGTTCGCGCGCTGGAGCGAGGACGGTTCGCGCGTGGTCGCCGTGCAGCGCGATGGCGCGCGCCGCCAGCTCGTCGAGATCGACCTCGCGAGCCGGCGCCAGCGCATCCTGTCGCGGCCCGACGACGTGGTCATGTTCGGCGACTACGACATCGTCGCGGACAGCTACCTCGTCGCGGTGCACGGCGCGGGGCGCAGCTCGAAGCTGCTGCGCATCGAGCGTGCGGGGACGCCGGAGGAATCGCGCAGCGTGCTCGTCGAGGGCGTCGAGCAGGCGCAGGTCGACCGCCACGCGCGCGCGCTCTATTACACCGCGTCCGGCGTGCCCGGGCTCATGCGCCGCGAGCTCGACGGCGGTGCCGAGCGACTCGTGACGCGGGCGATCACCGCCGACCTCGGCAGCGGCTGGCGCATCGTCGACGGACGCATCTGGTACTTCGCGGACCTCGGCATCCGCTCGGCCGCGCTGCGCGAACTCGATCCGACGACCGGCGCCGATCGCCTCGTCACGCGCCTGGACATGCTCATCGGCGACATCGGCTTCAGCGTGATGCCCGGGGGCACGTCGATCCTGTTCGCGCCGGTGGACATCGAGGACACCGACATCGGCGCCTTGCGGCTCGTGCGCGCCGCGCGATGAGCGCGCACGACGCGCGCACGTCAACACGCAATTTCCGTCACCGACCCGGTTTCTTCGCGCAACGCGTCGACGTGCGTCGCGCGCCATACTGGCGTCGCCCTTCCAACGGGCGATGTGTCACAGCATCGATGTGCGAAAACCCTCGGCGGGACACCGGGTTCGGGACCTTGGTGCCCGCCCTTTTTCGTGCGCGCCCTGCCGCCGTCGTCGACCGCGCGTCAGACCTTGGCGCGTGCCGATCGCGACCCGCGGGCGGGCATCAAGGCGTTGGCGCGCCCGCGCAGTCCCGCAGCCTCACGCGCACGACCTGCACGACGTCGCCGCGGCGCTCGTCCTGCACGAACGCGACGGCATTCGCGTGCTCGCGTCGCAGGCCAGCGGGCGTCTCGAGTCGAACGCCCGTGCGGCCGAGTGCGAACGGGCCCGCGAGCGCGCGCACGACGCCGTCGTGGGCGAGCGTCGCGCCGCGGTTCTCGCCGCCGGTGATCGTGTTGGCGAGTCCGTCTTCGGTCAGCGCGACGTACATGCGGTAATCCTCCTGCGCGTGCGCTGCCGTCGCCTCCAGCGTCGCCTCGAGCGTATCGCCGGCTTCGAGTTCCATGGAGAGCGTCACGTCGCCCGCGTCCGGCGCCTGCGGCGGAGGCGCCTTCGGCCAGTTCTTCCACGCGCGTCCGTCGACGAACACCTGCGGCGTGTAGATCCGTCCCTGCAACGCGAACTTCGCCTCGGCTTTCTGGCGCGCGGTATGGCGCGCATCCGAGTAGGGATCGCGCCACTCGGCGGAGTCCCAGTAGTCGACATGGAACTCGAGACCCGCGTAGCCGGGCTTGTCGCGCAGCGTGCTGAGCCAGCGCTCGGCCGGCGGACACGAACTGCAGCCCTCGCTCGTATAGAGCTCGACCAGATGGATGCGCGCGGCGTCGCCGCGCGCGACGCAAGCCGCGGACGCTGCCGTCGCGAGCGCGATGAGCGGGGTGGCGAGCAGGGGAAGGGCATGCATCGGTGTCGTCCTCGGGCTGCGGGCGGAGCATAGGCCGGGCGACGTATGCAGCGGGTGCGCGTTCGAGTGCGGCGACGCGCGCAGCGCGCCCCCCCCCGTTTACAAGCCGGCCCGAAATAGTAATATCCACGTACGACGATACTCGTAGTAAGCGCGGCTCCGGGTCTCGTCGCCCCCGTGCGCCGACGACGCAAATGATTGAACCGGCGGGGTTTCATCGATTCATCCGGAAGAATTCGCAGCGATTTCACGCGGATCTCCTGACAAGCGCGCAGCCGCATCCTAGACAAGGAGCCACACACCCATGAGTGGAGGTCGCGTGCACATCGTCAATCAACTGCTCGGGCACGGCGCGAGCCTGGACCTGAACGCAAAGGCGACCAATGCGAGCGGCGAGCTCGCCCTCAGCGTCGTCGTAGGGGGAGGCCGCGGTTGCGTGCTCAAGGCGGACGCGCCGGTCGCAGGCATCTGGGTCCCGCTGCGCGGGCGGCTCCAGCTCGGCGGCGGCGGCAGCGAAGCGCTGCTGGTCCCGGGCGAAGCGCGCGTCACCGAAGTCGATACGCGATTGCACGCGGTCGGCCGAGGCAACGCCGTGTGGGTCGCGCTGCTCGGAACGCTGCCGGCGTGGCGCCAGGTATTGACCAGCCAGCTCGGCCTGCCCTCACTCGACGCCATTCTGCTGCCGGCACGACACGCGGCCGATCGCGAGCTGCGGCGCGGTGCGCTCGCGCTCGCGCGAGCCGCCCAGGACGGCGATGCCGTCACCGCGTGCGAGGCGCTCGTCGAGCGCATCATCGCCCTGCAGGCCGGCTTCGCCACGGCGATCGCGCGCTGCCCGGGGCGTACCTACGCGCAGCGGCGCCAGGTGTTCATGCGACTGCAGCGCGTGCGCAATTATCTTGCGACGAACTGCCACCTCGACATCGACAACGAAAGCCTCGCGCGCATGGCGAACTACTCGCCGTGGCACTTCATCCGTGCGTTCCGCGCCGCGTACGAGGAGACGCCGCATGCGTTCCTCGTGCGCCAGCGGCTCGAGCGTGCGCGTCGCCTGCTGCGCGCGAGCCCGCTCGCGATCGCCGAGATCGCGCTCGAAAGCGGCTTCGAGAACCGCAGCGCATTCTCGCGCCTGTTCCGGCAGCGCTTCGGCACCACGGCCGGAGCGCTGCGCCGCGAGGCCGGCGGCCGCTGCTGATCGCACGATCGCGGATCGCCTCCGACGGTCATGCGCGCCCGGCTGCATGCCAGCAGCCGGGCGTGCGCGCGTGCGCTCGTTGCCGCGGGCGGTTCCGGCGGCGGCGACATCTACGCCAACCCAACAGGCAATTCCAGCAACGCGGCGCGACCTTCCACGGCAACGTCGCGCCTTCACGGGTTTTTAATGTTGGCGTGGAAGGTGCCGCGGGTTGCGGTACCAGTTGTGCTTCACGACGGGAGAACAATCATGAGAAACACACTGCTCCGTGACGCCGTCCGACGCGGTCTGCGCATGTACGGCATCGCGGGCGCGGCGACCGTGCTCGGCACCGGTGCGATCCAGGCGAATGCGCAGGACAACAGCACCGAGAGCCAGAAGCTCGAGACGATCACCGTGACGGGTTCGAACATCCGTCGCGTCGACATCGAGACGTCCAACCCGGTCGTCACGATCGATCGCGCGGCGATCGAGAAGACCGGCAAGCTCACCCTCGGCGATCTCGTCCAGTCGCTGCCGGCGGTCACCGGCCCGAACATGAATCCCCAGGTCAACAATTCCGGCGGCAGCGGCTTCTCGAGCATCGGCCTGCGCGGCCTCGGCTCGCCGCGCACGCTCGTGCTCATCAACGGCCACCGCTACCTGTCCGGCGACCCGAACGCGATCCCCGCCAACATGGTCGAGCGCATCGAAGTCCTGACCGACGGCGCCTCGTCGGTGTACGGTTCGGACGCGATCGCGGGCGTCGTCAACTTCATCCTGCGCAGCGACTACCAGGGCGCGGAGTTCACCGCGGACTACGGCATTTCCGACCGCGACGACGGCACCTCCAAGGGCTATTCCTTCACGTTCGGCCAGAGCTCGGAGAAGGGCTCGATCATGGCCGGCATCAACTACAAGAAGATCGAGGGGGTCGAGTCCGGCCACCGCAAGTTCTCCGAGAACGCGTTGTCGCGCCTCGGCTCGGCGACCAGTACGATCAGTACATTTGTCGGAGGCTCGCCTTCGTCGCCGTACGGCTGGATCAAGATTCCAGCCGCATTCGCCGACATGTTTCCCGGTTGCGACAGCGGGCGTATTGCGCGCAACCCCGACGCGAGCGGCATGAACGTCGCGACGGACTATCACTGCTACCGCACCTCGCCGACCGCGGCAGGCCCGAGCGACCTCTACAACTATGCGACGGTCAACCTCGTGATGACGCCGCAGGAGCGCACCGGACTGTTCCTCAATGGCAACTACAAGTTGACCGACAACGTCGAGGCTTACCTCAACGTGCTGCACAACAAGACATCGGCGTCGTTCCAGCTTGCGCCATCGGTCTACGGTGCGCGCTACGGCACCGTGGTTTCCGCCGACAGCTACTACAACCCGTTCGGCGTGGAATTCTCGCCTGCCAATGGCGACACGTTCCGTGCACGCCTCGAATCGCTGGGCAATCGGCGCGCGGAGAACGGCACCGCGAACGATCAGCTGTCGACCGGCTTCAAGGGCTCGTTCTCGATCTGGAACGATCAGCAGTGGAATTGGGAACTCGGCTTCGACTACGGCCATGTCCACAACTCGACCACCACCCTCGGCTTGCCGAATCTCAGCATCCTCAACCTGGGTACCGGACCCTCCTTCTACGATCCGGATACCGGTACGGTGCGTTGCGGCACGCCCGACCATCCGCTCGACGGATGCATCGCGTTCAATCCGTTCAACCTGCAGGACCCCAACAGCGTCGCCGCGCTGAAGGCCGCGGCTTCGCCGGGAGTCAGCAACTTCTTCACGAAGGAAACCGTCAAGCGCATCGACCTCAACGGCGGCGTCGTGGACTTGCCGGCCGGCACCATGCAGCTCGCGCTCGGCTACAACTACCGCACCGAATACACGCATTCGAACGTCGATACGGGCCTTGTCACGGACTTCTTCGGCAATTGCACCCTCGGCAGCCAGTGCGCGTCCGCGCTGCAGGGTGGCTACAACGTGAAGGAAGCGTACGCCGAACTGTTCGTGCCGATCCTCAAGGATCTGCCGTTCGTGCACGCGCTGAATCTCACGGTCGGTGACCGCTGGTCGAAATACTCGACCTTCGGCAGTACCAACAACACGAAAATGGCGATCGAGTGGCGTCCGATCGAAGACCTGCTGCTGCGTGGCACGGTGTCGAAGGTGTTTCGTGCGCCGACCATCAACAACATCTTCTCCGGGGCCGCAGCCGATGCTCCGCGCATCTCGCGCGATCCGTGCGACTGGGATGGGCCTGGCGCGAACCCGAATGCCGGGCTGCCCGTCTGCGCCGGCGTACCGGCGACCGGGCCCTTCCACAACGAGGCGGTCGCGAATGGCTCGCAGCTGTCGGGCATCGCATCGGGGGCGGCGTTTGCCGGCTTCCCGATCGGTCCGGAGAAAGGCAAATCGTTCGACTTCGGGATCGTTTACGATCCGCATTGGCTACAGGGTCTCTCCGTCAGCGCGGACGTGTGGCGCTTGTACCTCAATAACAACATAACGGGCATCGGCGCCCAGCAGATCATCGACCTGTGCTACGCGGGCCAGTCGCAGTACTGTCCATTGCTGGTGCGCTACGACAGCGGTGCTACGCAGGGGCAGATCCGCACGGTCTATGAGCCAACCGGAAACCTCGGTCGCGTGGACGTGGGCGGCGTCGACTTCGCGCTCAACTACCGTCTGCCGGAATTCTCGTTCGGTCGCTTCAACGTATCGGTCAATGCGACCTATCTGAAGAACTTCGATCTGCAGACCGCTCCGGGTCTGGACGGCAACTCGACGTTCCACTACGCGGGACACTTCATGGGCTTCGGATCCGCGCCGGCAGCGGCCTGCACGGGCGCATCCGGCGGCATCTGCCTTTTCCCGCGCTGGCGTGCGCAGGGTCAGGTCGGCTGGCAAATGGGCCCGTTCGATGCGACGTGGGGCATGCGCTACATCGGACGATTCCGCATGGGGTCGCCGGCACCGTCGCAGGACACGCATCCGTGGGGCGGCGGACTGGATGGCCAGTTCCGCGACTACGGCGCGACGATCTATCACGACATCCAGTTTGGCTACAACCTCGAATCGCTCAACACGCGCTTCGATGTCGGCGTCAACAACGTCGGCGACAAGCAGCCGCCGCTGCTGTACGCGAACAACACGCTCAACGCGAACACGGATCCGAGCGACTTCGATCTCATGGGTCGCTATTACTTCGGCCGCGTGACCGTGAAGTTCTGACGAACCCCTGGAGGGCACCGTCCCCTCGAGCCGCGCAGCCTCGCTGCGCGGCTTTCTTTTTGGGCGTGCCCGCGGCTTGCGCGCAACGACCACGTCGGGGAGCATAGCCGCCCCCTCCGGCCCCGCCTTCCGATGCCGCAATCGCGCGACCCCCTGCACGCCCGCCTCGAGGAGCTGATCGGCGCCTACGGAGCCAAGGTGCGGCGCCTGCTGCAGGGCTACAACCTCGACCGGCACGGGGTCGACCCCGCCGATGTCGAGCAGGAGGTGCGTATCCGCCTCTGGCACGCGATGGAGCGTGACCGGTCCGGCGCCTTTCATGCGTCTTATGTGCAGAGGGTGGTCGCGAGCACCGTGATCGATGCCCTCAGGCGGGCCCAGGTCAGGGCCGCCGAGCCGTTGCCGGAGGCCGATGAAGACGTCTTCGACCTCGGTGAAGGCCCGGTAGGGCCGGAACGCAGCGCCGGCGACAGCGAGCGAATGCTCGCCCTGGAGCGGTGCCTGGGTGAGATTCCGGAGCGGCGGCGGTTGCCGATCGCGCTCCATCTGCAGGGCTTTTCCCTGCAGGAAATCGCCGACCTGGCCGGGATCGCCTCGGTCGAGGCGGCGCGAAAACTGGTGTCGCGTGGGCTGGACGAACTGAAGGCCCGCCTGCGCGAATTGGGATACGGTGATTTCGATGACTGACGCCATGAACGACATGTCGCTTTCCCGCCTCTACCGCCGCCTCGCGGCCGAGCGGCCCGCGCTGCCCGAAGCCGAACTCGGTCGTCTCCTGCGCGAGCTCGAACCCGAGTCGGAGGCGCTCGCGGCCGCGGTGGCGGCGCTTCGGCGCCCCGCGCACCCCGTTCGCCCGCGCGGGCATCGTTTCGCGGCGGCTCGTCGCCCGGCCGCGCTGCGTTGGGTCGGCAGCCTCGCCGCGTGCTGCGCGCTCGTGGTCGGCGCGTTTGCGCTGCACGGCCATCGCGCCGGGCGCTGGCACGACGTCGCATCCTCGACGGTATCGGCCCCGGCGCCCGATCGGATCTTCAGCTCCAACGACCGTATCTTCGCTTCGAACCTGCCGCACGAATCCCCGCGCAGCGACGAACTGTTCAAGACGGATTTCTCCAGCGGCGGCGGCTGACCCGCACTGCGGTTGCCCGATCCTGCGAACGCCCGGCTCCGGCCGGGCGTTCTGCTTTGCGCGCCTCGGCAGCCCCGCAGCCCCGGAATGTGAACCCGATCACGGGCCGACTGCGCATTTCGGGGCGGAGCGGGCGATCGCGCCTGCGTAGGCTGTCGGTCAACGGCAGCGCACCCCGCGAGGTCTCGCGCGCCGCATCCAGCCGAAGGAGAGACACCATGCGTTCCGTAGCCCACCAGCGCCTGCGCGAGATCCACTGGCTCAGCCACGCCGACAACTACCTCGCGCTCGTGCGCGATGCCGTCCAGAAGAACCCGGAGGACGAGGAACTGCGCGAACTCATGGCCGCGATGGAACGCGCGATGGCCGCGCAGCGCAAACGCACCCCGTTGCACTGACGCGGTTCGACCGGAACGCCGCACGGACGCGGCGCTCCGGCGGGAGGGGCCGCACGGAGGCGGCCTGGCCCGGTCAGCCCGCGTCGATCGCGTGCGCGTGCTCGCGGGTCGCGGCGAACGTGACGCCGGGCCAGCGCTCGGTCGCGAGCTGCAGGTTGACCCGCGACGGCGCGAGGTAGACGAGTTCGCCCGCGGCGTCGATGCCGAGGTTCAGCGCGTTCTTCTCGCGGAATTCCTCCAGCTTCTTCGCGTCCGCGCAGCGCACCCAGCGCGCGGTCACGACGCCGACGTTCTCGAACGCGGCCTCCACGCCGTACTCGTCCTTGAGCCGGTACGCGACCACGTCGAACTGCAGTACGCCGACCGCGCCGAGGATGAGGTCGTTCGACATCAGCGGACGGAAGAACTGCGTCGCGCCTTCTTCGGAGAGCTGCGCGAGGCCCTTCTGCAGCGCCTTCATCTTGAGCGGATCCTTGAGGCGCGCACGGCGGAACAGCTCGGGCGCGAAGTTCGGGATGCCCGTGAACGACAGCGGCTCGCCCGCGGTGAACGTGTCGCCGATCGAGATCGTGCCGTGGTTGTGCAGGCCGATCACGTCGCCCGGATACGCGGTCGCGACGATCTCGCGATCCGACGCCATGAACGTGAGCGCATTGGCGATGCGCACGTCCTTGCCCGTGCGCACGTGCAGCATCTTCATGCCGGCGTCGTAGCGGCCCGAGCACACGCGCAGGAACGCGACGCGGTCGCGGTGCATCGGGTCCATGTTCGCCTGGATCTTGAACACGAAACCGCTCAGCGCCTCCTCTTCGGGCGCGACCTCGCGCGTCGTGGTCGAGCGCCCGCGCGGCGAGGGCGCGTGCTCGACGAAGAAGTCGAGCAGCAGCTGCACGCCGAAGTTGTTGACCGCCGAGCCGAAGAACACCGGCGTGAGGCGACCAGCGCGATAGGCGTCGAGATCGAACGGATGCGAAGCGCCGCGCACGAGCTCGAGCTCGTCGCGCAGCTCCGCCAGCGCCTCGGCGCCGAGGCGTTCGGCGAGCGCCGGATCGTCGAGCCCACGGAAGATCGTGGAGTCCTGCCGCGTGAAGTTGCGGCCCGGCTCGAACACGTGCACCTCGTCCAGCAGCAGGTGGTAGACGCCCTTGAGGCGCGAGCCCATGCCGATCGGCCAGGTGATCGGTGCGCACGGGATCTTCAGCACCGACTCGACTTCGTCGAGCAGCTCGATCGGCGCGCGGCCTTCGCGGTCGAGCTTGTTGATGAAGGTCATGATCGGCGTGTCTCGCAGGCGGCACACGTCCATGAGCTTGATCGTGCGCTCCTCGACGCCCTTCGCGCAGTCGATGACCATCAGTGCGGAGTCGACCGCGGTCAGCACGCGATAGGTGTCCTCGGAGAAGTCCGCGTGGCCCGGCGTGTCGAGCAGGTTGACGATCTTGCCCTCGTACGGGAACTGCATCACCGACGAGGTGACCGAGATGCCGCGTTCCTTCTCGAGCGCCATCCAGTCGGAGGTCGCGTGCCGCGCGGCCTTGCGCGACTTCACCGAGCCGGCCATCTGGATCGCGCCGCCGAACAGCAGCAGCTTCTCCGTGAGCGTGGTCTTGCCGGCGTCCGGATGCGAGATGATTGCGAACGTGCGACGTCGGCGGGTTTCGGTCAGGTGGTCGGGCATGGGCCGTGGGGTGCTGCGGGCAAGCCCGCTAGTTTATCAGGGTCGAAGGGGCGGTTTTCCCTGTGCCCCGATAGGCACTTTCCTCCGCGTGTGCCGCCGCCCGCCGGCCGACGGGGCCCGGAGAAGCAAGCGCGCTTCTGCGCGCAGAAGCCGTGATCGTCTTCGCGAGAACCGACCTCGTCCGTGGGTGTTCGACCCGCATGGTCCCGTACTTTCCCTCTCCCGCTTGCGGGAGAGGGTTGGGTGAGGGTGCTTCTGCGGTGCGTCTTCGCTGTTCGTGCTTGCGAGCAGCAGACGCGACTCTTCGCGACGACCGACCCGCGTCCGTGCATGTTCGTCCCGCATCCCTGCGGGCCGGTTACCCTTCTTTGCTTGTCC
>NZ_DATDMY010000240.1:0-5333 GCF_036518555.1 Dokdonella sp.
CGCGGCGCGGCGCCACAACGGCGGGTGAACGCCCGAAAATTTTTTTCGCCGACCGACGCCGATCGTCCCTCGCGCGGGACGAATCGCCGATCGTCGGCGTCCTCCCGGGCACGTCGCGTGCGTCGCCGACGACGTTCGAAGAGCGGCGAAGCGGATGCACGAAATCGCTCGACCGCGCGCCGGACGAAACGCGAGGAAGGCTTCGTCGGCGAACTCGTTCGCGCTCGCCCGCGGCGCGCGCGTCGGCGCAAAGAAAAAGGGCGCGCTCGCGCACGCCCTTCGTTCGATCGCGGATGCGCGTGTCGCCGGCGCTCAGTGATCCTCGCTCTCGATGAGCTCGGAGTAGGCGTCGGGATCGAGCAGTTCCTCGAGTTCCTCGGCGAGATTGTCCGGCTTGATCACGAACAGCCAACCGTCGCCGTAGGCGTCCTCGTTGATCGTTTCCGGCTTGTCCGGGAGAGCGTCGTTGACCGCGACGATCTCGCCCGAGACCGGCGCGTAGACGTCGGAAGCGGCCTTGACCGACTCGACGACGGCGCAGGCGTTGCCGGCCTTGACGGTGTCGCCGACGCTCGGCAGTTCGACGTAGACGAGATCGCCGAGCAGGCCCTGCGCATGGTCCGAGATGCCGCAGGTGACCGTGCCCTTGTCCTCGACGCGCGCCCACTCGTGCGACTTCATGAACTTCAGATCACCGGGGATTTCTTGCATGACACGGGGTCCTTGGGTAGTCGGCGGAATGGATTCTAGCAATGCGGCTACGGCCGCGCGAACGACGGCGCGGACGCGGCGGGAAGATCGTTCCCGCGCGCGCTCGCGAGCGGGGCGTCAGACGCCGTCGCACGCCTTGCCGTCGCGCACGAACGGATACTTGACGACCCGCACCGGGACGAGCCTGCCGCGGATGTCGACCTGCAGCGTGTCGCCGGCGCCGGCCGGCACGCGCGCGAACGCGATCGACTTGCCGAGCGTCGGCGAGAAACTGCCGGAGAGGATCTCGCCGTCGCCCTGCGCGGTGACGACGCGCTGGCCGTGGCGCAACACGCCCTTCTCGTCCATGACGAGGCCGACCATCACGCGGTGACCACCGGTGGCCTTCTGCCGCTCGAGTGCGACGCGACCGATGAAGTCGCGCCCCTCGTCGAGCGCGACGGTCCAACCGAGGTTGGCTTCCCACGGCGTCGCCGTCTCGTCCATGTCCTGGCCATAGAGGTTCATGCCCGCCTCGAGGCGCAGCGTGTCGCGCGCGCCGAGGCCGGCCGGGACGACGCCGGCGTCCCGGAGGCGGTTCCACAGCTCGACCGCGTGCTGTTGCGGGACGACGATCTCGAATCCGTCCTCGCCCGTGTAGCCCGTGCGCGCGACGAACAACGGCATGCCGTTCGGGCCCTGCGCGTCGGTCGCGACGAACTTGCCGATCTTCGCCGCCTTCGCGCGCGTGTCGGGCGTGAGCAGCCCCAGCACCTTGTCGCGCGCGTGTGGACCCTGCACCGCGATCATCGCGAAGTCCGGCCGCTCGGTGACCTTCACGTCGAACCCGGCCGCCTGCCGCGTGATCCACGCGAGGTCCTTGTCGCGCGTCGCCGCGTTGACGACGAGGCGGAAGAAATCGTCGGCGAGGTAATAGACGATGAGGTCGTCGACGACGCCGCCCTGCTCGTCGAGCATGCACGAATAGAGCGCCTTGCCCGGCACCTTGAGCTTGTCGACGCTGTTGGCGAGCAGGCGGCGCAGGAACTCGCGCGTGCGGGCGCCGGCGAGGTCGACCACGGTCATGTGCGAGACGTCGAACATGCCCGCGTCGCGCCGCACCGCGTGGTGCTCCTCGATCTGCGAGCCGTAGCTGATCGGCATGTCCCAGCCGCCGAAGTCGACCATCTTCGCGCCGAGCGCACGGTGGCTGTCGTTGAGGATCGTCTTCTGCGTCATCGTCGGTCCGGGCACGGAATGCGGGCGCGCATTATACGTGTGCCGCTGCGCGTGCACGTGGCCGCCCATCCGGCCGGGCGCGCGCGATGCGCAGCGCACGCATGCGCATCGCGGGAGCGGCGCCGGCGCGATGCGCTGCACGCACGCGCCGCGGCGCGCCGCACGCTCGCCGTCAGACCGCGCGCACGGACAATGTCGTGCCGTCGACGGCGACGACTTCGACCTCGCTGCCGGCCGGCATGTCCGGCCCGCTCGCGAGCCAGCTGCCGTCGCCGACCTTGACCTTGCCGCGGCCGTTGACGATCGCCTCGCTGAGCACGAAGCGCTGGCCGACGAGCTGGGCGCCGCGCTTGTTGAGCAGCGGCTGGTCGTCGCGCTGTTCGGCGCTGGGTCGCACGAACTTCCAGTACGCGACGCACGCGACGACCGAGAACACGGCGAACGCGACAGCCTGCACGAGCGCGGGGAGCGCCGGGAAGAGCCACGTGACGATCCCCATGCAGCCGGCGGCGATGCCGATCCAGAGCAGGAAGTATCCCGGCACGACCATCTCCGCACCGATGAGCACGAGCGCGAGCAGCCACCAGCCGTAATTGTCGACCAAGGTAGTCATGCGACCTCCTCTCAGCGCGGCGGCGCGACGCGCGGCGCCGCCTTGTCGACGGCTTGCTTCTCGAGCGCGTTCTTCGCCAGTTCGGCGATGCCGGCGAGCGAGCCGAGCACGCCGGTCGCCTCGATCGGCAGCAGCAGCATCTTCTGGTTCGGCGAATCGGCCATCGCCTTGAGCGCCTCGACGTACTTGTTCGCGACGAAGTAGTTGAGCGCGTTGACGTCGCCGTTGACGATCGCCGCGGACACCACCTCGGTCGCCTTCGCTTCGGCGGCGGCGAGCCGCTCGCGCGCCTCGGCCTCGCGGAACGCGGCTTCCTTCTGGCCTTCCGCGGCGAGGATCGCCGACTGCTTCTCGCCTTCGGCCTTGAGGATCGCGGCCTGGCGGAAACCCTCGGCCTCGAGGATGTTCGCGCGCTTCTCGCGCTCGGCCTTCATCTGGCGCGCCATCGAATCGACGAGATCGCGCGGCGGCTGGATGTCCTTGAGCTCGATGCGCGTGACCTTGAGGCCCCACGGGTGGGTCGCCTCGTCGACGACCTTGAGCAGTGCCGCGTTGATCTGGTCGCGCTTGGACAGCGACTCGTCGAGGTCGAGCGAACCGAGCACGGTGCGGATGTTGGTCATCACGAGGTTGATGACCGCGAGCTCGAGGTTGGCGACCTCGTAGGCGGCCTTCGCCGCGTCGAGCACCTGGTAGAACACGACGCCGTCGACCTTCACGACCGCGTTGTCCTTGGTGATCACGTCCTGCGACGGCACGTCGAGCACCTGCTCCATCATGTTCATCTTGCGGCCGACGTTCTGCATGACCGGGATCAGCAGGTGGAAGCCCGGCGTGAGGGTATGGGTGTACTTGCCCCAGCGCTCGACCGTCCACTCGAAACCCTGCGGCACGATGCGCACGAGCTTGGACAACAGGATCACAGCAACGGCGACGACGATCAGCGGCAGATAGAAACCCATGACCTTCCCTCCCAGGATGGACCGCCAGTATAGCTCCGCCCACGACGCCGCACGTCGCGCCGCGGGCGAAGCCGGAGCAAAGCCTGAAACACGAAGGACACGAAGAAAAGATTCTCTGGTCGGCTGCAGCGGGCCGTCTTCGCCGAAAGGCAAGCTTGAAACACGGAGCACACGAAGGAAAGCTTTCGGATGAAAGAGCTTCCTTTCTTGGCCTTCTCCGCGTGCTCCGTGTTTCAATCTCTGGATCTTTGCTCTACTTCGTGTCCTTCGTGTCCTTCGTGTTTCAATCTTTCAGCTTCTCGCCTTCAGTCCTCGCCTCGACCCGCTCGACCAGTGGCAGGATCAGGGTGACGGCGAGGCCGCCGCCTGGGCGGTTCGCGAGTTGCACGCGGCCGCCGTGCGCCTCGGCGATCTCTCGCGCGAGCGCGAGTCCGAGGCCCGAGCCGGCGCGCTTGGTCGAATAGAACGGCAACAGTGCGTTGGCGAGCACGGTTTCGCTCATGCCGCTGCCGCGATCGACGACCTCGATGCGCGTTTCGCGCGCGTTCTGCGATACGCCGAGCTCGATCGCATCGGCCGGACCGCCCGCCTCGTGCGCGTTCTTGAGCAGGTTGATGAGCACCTGCTCGACCTGCGCGCGATCGAACCAGCCCGGGTGCGCAGGCGCTTGTGTCGACGCGTGGAACGGGTAGTGGCGCGCGAGCCCGGCGAGGAACGGCGCCCACTCGATGCGTTCCGGCCGCGGCAGCGGCAACTTGGCGAAGCGGGCGTAGCCTGAAATGAAGCCTTCGAGATGACGCGTGCGCTCCTCGATCGTGTCGAACACGATGCCGAGGCGCGCGCCGTCGCCGAGCCGCGCGAGTTCGCGGCCGGAATGCGACAGCGAGCGGATCGGCCCGAGCGAGTTGTTGATCTCGTGGCTGATCACGCGGATCACCTTCTTCCAGGTCATCACTTCCTGGCGCGCGAGTTCGCGCGTTAGGCGCTTGATCTGGTACAGACGGTGCGCGCGGCCCTGCAGCTTGAACTCGCGCTGCGACAGGTGGAAGGTCTCGTCCTCGTGCTCGAGCGGCACGCTGAACAGACTGTCGCCCCCGCTCGCGATCGCACGCGCGAGCGGTGCCGGCGCGCTCGCGACGAGCTGGTCGAAGTTCTCGCCGGCGAGCGTGCGGCCGTCGTTGAGCAACTGCCGCGCCGACACGTTCGCGTAGACGACGTGGCCGCCCGGCTCTACCAGGACGAGCGCGGTCGGCGTGTTCTGCACGACGGTGTCGAGCAGCAGTTCGCGCTGGAACAGGTACTGGCGCTGCTCGCGCAACACGCGACCGAGCTCGTTGTGCGCGGCGACGAGTTCGCCGACCTCGTCGCTGCGCCGCGTGCCGATCGAGAAACTGAAGTCGCCGTCGCGGAACGCGACGACGCTGCCCGAGAGCGCGCGGATCAGCGACGCGACCGGCTGCGCGAGCTGGCGCGCGAACACGAGCGCTGGCAGGCCGAGCACGAGCACGGTCGCGGCGGCGCCGTACCACGGCGAGGCGAACCAGACGGTCGCCCAGCCGGCGATCGCTGCCGCGGCGATGACCGCGGCGAACAGGGCCGCGACGAGTTTGCCTTCCAGCGAGACGAGGCGCATGCGTGGAGGATACCGGCAGCGGGCGCGCCCACGCAGCGGGTGCGTACGTCACGCCAAGGCGGCGCGCGGCCGTTCAGGCGTCGCCGATGCCCATCTTCTCCATGCGTCGGTACAGCGCCTGGCGCGACAGGCCGAGTTCGGCCGCCGCCTGGCTGATCACGCCGCGCGCGTTGCGCAGGGCGGCCTCGATCGCCTC
>NZ_DATDMY010000241.1:0-2241 GCF_036518555.1 Dokdonella sp.
GAAGATCAGCGGATTGTCGGTGACCGCGTTGAGCTCGATGTCGATCACGCGGCACGCCTGCTCGTACGCGTCGCGCACGGCGCCGTGCACCTGCGGCATGCAGCGCAGGCAATACGCGTCCTGCGGCTGGTGCTTCTTGCCACCCTTGAACGGCAGGAAGCGGCGGTAGAACGCCTCGCGCCCGTGGCGCTGCGACGGCGGCACCCAGTCCCATGCGATGTCGAACCCCTGGCGTTGGTCCTGCGGGTCGCTCCATGCGTCGGCCGACCAGCCGCGGAAGCGCGGCACGAGGTGATAGGCGATGTCGACGAGGTTGGAGCCGTCGAGCAGTCCGCGCACGTGGCGCGCGGCCTCCACCTGCCCCGGATGCGCTCGCAGCGCGTGCACTTCCTCGCGCAACGCGCCGCTGCGGCCCGCGAACGCGTCGAGCGTCATCGATGCGGCGAGATCGGCCGTGTCGAGCAGCTCGCCGAGCCGCTCGAGCGCGAGTGCCGCGGTCGCGAGCATCTGCGTGGTGCCGTTGTTGAGCGCGAGGCCTTCCTTGAACGACAGCCTGATCGGCGCGAGGCCCGCGCGCTCGAGTGCCACGGCACCCGCGAGGCGCTCGCCGCCGAAGAACGCCTCGCCACCGCCGAGCAGCACGATCGCGAGGTGCGACAGCGGCGCGAGGTCGCCGCTCGCGCCGACCGAACCCTTCTGCGGGATCACCGGGATCACGTCGCGGTTGAGCAGTTCGGCGAGGGCCTCGAGCGTCGACACGCGGATGCCCGAATGGCCGCGCATGAGCGTGTTGATGCGGATGCCGAGCATCGCGCGCACGACGCCCTCGGCGAACGGCTCGCCGACGCAGACCGCATGCGTGATCACGAGGTTGTGCTGGAGTTCCTCGAGCAGGGTCTCCTTGCGCGGCTGCGGGTTGCCGCCCGGCAGCTCGTCGCGCACGCGATGCGCGCCGAGCAGCTTGTCGGCGTTGCTGCCGAAGCCGGTGGTCACGCCGTAGATCGGTTCGCCACAGCGGACCTTGTCGGCGAGGAAGTCCGCCGCGCGCTGCACGCGTGCGAGCTGCGCGCGATCGAGTTCGACCTTCGCGCCGCGCGCGATCGCGGCGACCTGCGCGCGGGTGAGGCTGTTGCCGTCGAGGTGGATCGTGTGGGTCATGGGTGCCGGCATCCGGAGTTCACTACGGTCGTCGTTCCCGCGAACGCGGGAACCCGTTTTTGGGCCGTGCGCAACATCGACGCGCATACCCGCTTTCGCGGGCGTGGCGACGAAAAGGCGTGCATCAGACGTCCTGGCCGCGCGTCATCACCGCGGCCTGCTCGATCTCCACGCGCAGCGCATCGACCAGCTCCGCGCGCGCGACCTCGAACTGGTCCTGCTTGCGCAGGTCCTTCACGGCCACGCTGTTCTTCGCGATCTCGTCCGGACCGAGCACGAGCACGAAGCGTATGCCCGCGCGGTCGGCGTACTTGAACTGCTTGGCGAGCTTGCCGGGATCGACCACGACTTCGGTGTTGATGCCGCCCGCGCGCAGTTCGGTCGCGAGCGCGAGGTAGCGCGGCAGTTCCGCTTCATCCATCTGCGCGACGAGCGCCTGCACCGTGCTGCGACCGCCCTTGAGCAGCCCCGCTTCGCGCAACTGCCAGTACAGGCGCGTCGCGCCGATCGAGATGCCGACGCCGGGCAGCTTCGACTTCGTGTAGTGGCTCGCGAGGTTCTCGTAACGGCCGCCCGAGCAGATCGAGCCGATCTGCGGGTGCTCGTCGAGCGTCGTCTCGTAGATGGTTCCGGTGTAGTAGTCCAACCCTCGAACTACCGATAGATCAAGGCGATAGAAGTCGCGCGGCACCCCCATGGCGCCAATTGTCCGAATGACCTCGGTGAGTTCAGCAACACCATCCACAAGGATTTGTGGCCATTCATGCGACGGAATCACCATACCAAGGCTGTGCTGGAGAAACATCAGGTCAGGATCCGTCGAGGTGCTCATAGACGGCATTCCCTGTTCAAGATTCCGCTTGCACACTTCCGCCCGCTTGTTCCTCTCAACTTCCCCACACGCATCGTAGAGAACAAACAAGAGTTCTGCTGCCGCGCTTTCGGATAGACCTAGAGACAGCAAAGCGTCATGTGTGGCATTGCGCCCACGCTTGTCAGTCTTGTCGATTTCTCGAAGGACACTTGCCTGCATCGTCGAGTCGACGATGCCCTTGGCATCCAGAATTCCTCGTAGGAGTTTCC
>NZ_DATDMY010000242.1:0-5697 GCF_036518555.1 Dokdonella sp.
GAACGCGGCGCGGGCAGGGCGGCGCGCGCGGTTCGACGCGACCGCCCTCCTGCTCTGTGCGCACGCGCTCGCACTCGCGATCGCCGCGCTCGTGCGCACGTTCGCGCCGGCCGCACCGCCGCCGACGGCGCCGCACTGGCAGGTCGAGAACCAGCGCAGCCTCACGTCGGAGCCGGGGCCGGAGAGCTTTCCGCGCATTTCGCCGGACGGCAGCCGCATCGCGTACTCGATCGGCGACCCCGCGACGCACTCCACGCGCATCGTGCAGAAGGCACTCGACGCGCCGGGTGCCGTGCGCCTCACGACGAGCGAAGCGGGCAACGAGTACTACCCGATGTGGTCGCCGGATGGCAGTGCGGTCGCGTTCATGCGCTTCGAAGACGAGCATTGCCGACTCGTCGTCGTGCCGCCGCTGGGCGGCTCCGAGCGCATCGTCGACGACTGCCAGGCGGGCCTGGTCAACCCGTTCGCGTGGACACCCGACGGCGATGGCCTCGTGAGCACCGCGCCCTCGCGCGACGGCGTCGACGACATGAGCATCGTGACGTTGCCGGTCGCGGGCGGCTCCGAGCGGCGACTCGCCTACGCGCACGACGACAACGACGCGGACCTCGACGCGCGCTACTCGCCCGATGGCCGCTGGATCGCGTTCCGCCGCGGCGCGAATCCGAACAGCGACCTGTTCCTCGTGCCCGCGGCCGGCGGCGAGGTGCGGCAGCTCACGCACCTTGCGACGCGCATCCGCGGCTACGACTGGGTCCGCGACGGCAGCGCGCTGGTCTTCTCGTCGGGTCAGGGCGGCCAGCAGGCCCTGTACGCGGTCGATGTCGCCGATGGGCGCATCGACGCGCTCGGCGTGCAGCCCGCGGAGTTCCCGAGCGCCGCGCGTGCGACCGATACGGTCGTCTACGAGATTCCGCGCATGCGCCAGCAGCTGTCGCGCGTGGACGTCGACGCACCGGGCACGGCGGTCGACCTCGTGCCGTCCACCGGCAGCGACGGCGCGCCGGCCGCTTCGCCGGTCGACGACGACGTCGTGTTCGTGTCGGATCGCGGTGGGTCGCAGCAGCTGTGGCTGCTCCCGCACGGCGCGCGCGAGGCATATGCGCTCACCTCGCTGCCGGAGCCGACCTTGCTGCACCCGACCTGGCGCGCCGACGGCGCGCGCGTGCTCGTCACCGCGCGCGGCCCGTTCGGAGGGCGGCTGGTCGAAATCGAAGTCGCCTCGCGCATCGTGCATGCGTTGACCGACGTCGCCGACGAGGACGTGCGCAGCGGCACGTACGGCGGCGCCGACGGCCGCTTCGTCGCGGTCGTCAATGCCGCCGGGCGGCGCAGTGAACTCATCGCGTTCGATTCCGTCGGCGGGCGCGAGGCGAACCGGCGCGTGCTCGCTCAGGACGTCGGCCGCGCCGACTTCGATCCCGCCAGCGGCGCGGTGCACTTCACGCGCATCACCGCATCGGGGCTGTTCCGGCTCGATCTGGCGAGTGGCGACGAGATCGAGGTCAATCGCGACCTGTCGCCGTCGCATCTCGACGGCTGGCGCGTGCATGGCGGCGAGCTCTACTACGTCGCGCCCAAGGCGGTCGGTCCGAGCGAGCTCAGGGCCCGCCCGCTCGGCGGAGGCGCCGAGCGCACGGTGATCTCGCTGCCCAATTCGATCGCCGACCTCACCTTCAGCGTCGGTCGCGACGGTCGCAGCATCTACCTCGCGCGGGTCGTCGCCGAGGACACCGACGTGGGCGCCGTCCGACTGCATCGCGCGTCGGCCGAGTAGGTCATCGAAATCCCGGTTCCTTCGTCCCGCAAGCGCGGCAGGCCGCCTTCCGTCGATGCGGGGCGGCGGGCGGAAATCGGCCTTCCCGCGGGTACGGTGGCGTGTCGACGTGATTCGGCGGCGCGCTGCGCGACGCGGGAAGCGCATGCGGTCGGACGTGCGGTCGACGCGACGAAGCGTGAGTCGACGGCCCGCGAAGCCGCGTGCGCCGATTCCGGCGTCGCGCGTTCGCCACGAATTCATCGCTGCTCGGCCACGCTTCGTCGAAAAGTCGGCGACGCTTCCTGACTCCTCCGCGTATTGACGCTACTACGGGTCGACGGACCTCACGACAGGTGGCGCGAATGCGGATCGAGTGCGAACGACTGGCGAACGGCGGCAGGTTGGACCTCGGCAACGGCGAAGGCGCGAACGCGACATCCTCCGTACGGGTGGTCGTCGGCGCCGGGCGCGGTTGCGTGATGCAGGGCGCGGCGCAGGCGGCGACGGTCTTCGTGCCGCTGCGCGGGCGCCTGCAGCTCGCCGAAGGCGACAATCTGCACACGCTGCTGCCGGGAGAGGTGCTCGTCGTCGAGCAGGGCCAGCGGGTGCAGGCGATCGGCCGCGGTGGCGCGTTGTGGATCGCGCTCGCGTGCGGCGCCGCGGCGTGGCGGCGCTGCGCCGGGGCGGACACGCCCGCAGACCCGGTGCTCCTGCCCGCGCTGCATCCGGCCAGCCGCGCGCTGCGTTCGATCGTGATCGAGCTCGCGCGCGCCGCCTCGCGCGAGACGCAGGCGGCGCTCGCCCTGGCGAGGTTCGCCGCAGCGATGACCGAGCTGCAGGCCGAGTTCGAGCCGTTGATCGCGCGCTGCCCCGGTCGCACGGCGTCGCAGCGCCGCAACGTGTTCCTGCGCCTGCAGCGCGTGCGCAACGTGATGGCGGCGAACTGCCATCTCGACCTCGACATCGCCGGTTTCGCACGCATGGCGAGCTACTCGCCGTGCCACTTCATCCGCACGTTCAGCACCGTGTTCGGCGAGACGCCGCACGCGGTGCTGGTCGAGCAGCGCCTGCGGCGGGCGCATCGCCTCATTCATGCAAGCGGGCTCGCGATCACAGAGGTCGCGCGCGTGAGCGGCTTCGAGGACCGCTGCGCGTTCGCGCGCTCGTTCAAGCGCCGCTTCGGCATCACGGCGAGCGGACTGCGCGAACGCGGCCGCGTCGCGGCCTGATCCGTGCGCGAACGCCGCTCATCGCCGGGCACGCGCGTGTGCCGCGATGGCGAAGAAGGGGTCCGTTGCTCAATTTCGGCAACTCATCCTGAAAAGACAGGCCAAGGCTCCGTCTTCACGTTTTCCTAATGTTCGAGAAGGCCGACGGCTTCTCCGGCGGCGCGGCGACTATTCGAGAACAGAGGAGAACACCATGCGACACATGCAGCTTCGACAGGCGATCCGGCGTGCGCTCGGCGTGATGCCGGGGTACGCGCGACCGTTCGGCGTAGTATCGCTTGCCGCGGCGGCCGGCTTCGGTGCGATGGCGCCGGCATCCGCGCAGGATGCGGCCGGCGACAGCCAGAAGCTCGAGACGATCACGGTGACGGGTTCGAACATCCGTCGCGTCGACATCGAGACCTCCAATCCGGTCGTGACGATCGATCGTGCGGCGATCGAGAAGACCGGCAAGCTGACCCTCGGCGACCTCGTCCAGTCGCTGCCGGCCGTCACCGGCCCGAACATCAACCCGCAGGTCAACAACTCCGGTGGTACCGGCTTCTCGAGCATCGGCCTGCGCGGCCTCGGTTCGCCGCGCACCCTCGTGCTGATCAACGGCCACCGCTACCTCTCGGGCGATCCGAACGCGATCCCGGCGAACATGGTCGAGCGCATCGAAGTCCTGACCGACGGCGCCTCGTCGGTGTACGGTTCGGACGCGATCGCGGGCGTCGTCAACTTCATCCTGCGCAACGACTACCAGGGTGCGGAGTTCTCGGCCGACTACGGCATCTCCGACCACGACGACGGTGCTTCGAAGGGGTATTCCTTCACGTTCGGCCAGAGCTCCGACAAGGGCTCGATCATGGCCGGCGTCAGCTACAAGAAGATCGACGGCGTGTTGTCGGGCCACCGCGAGTTCTCGAAGGACTCCGTGTCGCGCCTCGGCTCGACGAGCAGCCCGATCGGCACCTACGTCGGCGGCTCGAGTTCGTCGCCGTACGGCCACGTGCAGATCCCGTCCGCCTTCGCGGACCTGTTCCCCGGCTGCGCCTCCGGCTACCTCGCGCGCAATCCCGGCGCAAGCGGCCTCAACATCGCGACCGATTACCACTGCTATCGCAACAATGCCGGCCCGGACGGCCCCAGCGACAAATACAACTACGCGACGGTCAACCTCGTGATGACCCCGCAGGAACGCACCGGCCTGTTCCTCAACGGCAACTACAAGCTCACCGACTCGGTCGAAGCGTACCTGTCGGTCATGCACAACAAGACCTCGGCGTCGTTCCAGCTCGCGCCGGCGGTGTACGGTTCTCCCTACGGCAGCGTGATCTCGGCCGACAGCTACTACAACCCGTTCGGCGTCGATTTCGGCGCGGGTGCGAACACGTTTACCGCACGCCTCGCCTCGCTCGGCAACCGCAACGCGTCCAACGGCACCGCGAACGATCAGCTGTCGACCGGCTTCCGAGGCTCGTTCTCGATCTGGAACGACCAGCAGTGGAACTGGGAAGTCGGCTTCGATTACGGTCACGTGCACCTCAGCACGACGACCTACGGTCTGCCGAACATGTCCGTGCTCAACCAGGCGACGGGTCCGTCGTTCCTCGGCGACGACGGCGTCGTCCACTGCGGAACCGGGCCGGACGACATCATCGAGGGCTGCACGCCGTTCAATCCGTTCAACCTCGACGATCCGAACAGCATCGCGGTGCTGAGGAGCGCGGCATCGCCGGGCGTCAACAACTTCATGACCAAGGAAACGGTCAAGCGCGTCGACCTCAACGGCGGCCTGTTCGACCTGCCGGCCGGCACCATGCAGCTCGCCGTCGGCTACAACTACCGCACCGAGTACACGCACTCGAACGTCGACACCGGCCTCATCGTCGACTTCAATGGCAACTGTACCCTCGGCAGCCAGTGCGGTTCCGCGCTGCAGGGCGGTTACAACGTGAAGGAAGCGTACGCCGAGCTGTTCGTGCCGATCCTCAAGGACCTGCCGTTCGTGCACGCGCTGAACCTCACGGTCGGCGACCGCTGGTCGAAGTACTCGACCTTCGGCAGCACGAACAACACGAAGATCGCGCTCGAGTACCGCCCGATCGAAGACCTGCTGCTGCGCGGCACGGTTTCGAAGGTATTCCGCGCGCCGACCGTCGCGAACATCTTCGGCGGCGCCGGCAGCGACGCGCCGAAAATCTCGCGCGACCCGTGCGACGGCTACACCGGCGGCGGCAATCCCGCGTGCGTGAACGTGCCGACCGACGGCAGCTTCCGCAACCAGAACGTCGCGCAGGCCGTGCAGCTCAATGCGATCCTTTCGGGCGCCGCGTACGCCGGCTTCCCGATCGGCCCGGAGAAGGGCAAGTCGTTCGACTTCGGCGTCGTGTACGACCCGCACTGGCTCGAAGGCCTGTCGGTCAGTGCCGACGTCTGGCGCGTCTACCTCAACGACAACATCACGACGGTACGCGCCCAGAGCGTGATCGACCTGTGCTCCGCCGGCCAGACCGCCTACTGCCCGCTCATCCGGCGCTATGCGAGCGGGCCGAACCAGGGCCAGATCCAGACGCTCATCGAGCCGACCGGCAACCTCGGTCGCGTCGACGTCGGTGGCGTGGACCTCGCGATGAACTACCGCCTGCCGGAGTTCTCGTTCGGACGCTTCAACGTCGGCCTGAACGCGACCTACCTCAAGAAGTACGACCTGCAGACCGCGCC
>NZ_DATDMY010000243.1:0-2030 GCF_036518555.1 Dokdonella sp.
GCGGCAGGCGCATTCCGCCGCGACGTCCCGCAGACGCGCTCGCGCAACTCGGGCATGATCGGCGCTTCGCAAACGCACGAGCAGGCGGCATGAGCGAATCGGGCGATCACCCACCCCACGCGGTCGGCTACGCGCGCCGCCTCAATGCCTGGGACGCCGCGATGGTCGTCGTCGGCGGCATCATCGGTTCGGGCATCTTCCGGACGCCGGCGTCGATCGCGAGCCAGACTGGCTCGGCCGGCGAGCAGCTGCTCGCATGGGCGGTCGGCGGCGTGATCGCGCTGATCGGCGCGCTCTGCTACGCCGAACTCGGTACGCGCCGGCCGAACGCGGGCGGCGGCTACGTGAACCTGCGCGATGCGTTCGGCCTCGTCGTCGCATTCGTCTACGGCTGGAACCTGCTCGTCGTCAACCACTCGGGCGCGATCGCCGCGGTCGCGACCGCCTTCGTCGAGTACGCCGCCGCGGCACTCGGCCTCGAACTCGCCAACCCTCGCCCCTACGCGGTCGGCACGATCGTGTTCCTCGCCGGCATCAACTGGTTCGGCATCCGCGCCGGCTCGCTCACGCAGAACATCCTCACCGTGCTCAAGCTCGCCGCGATCGCGATCCTCATCGCGGCCGGGCTCTCCACCGGCGGCGCGCCGCCGCCGGCCGCGCCGGCGGGACCCGTCAGCCCGTTCGCGTTCGCCGGCGCGCTGATGCCGGTGCTGTTCTCGTACGGCGGCTGGTACTACGTCAACGACATCGCGGGCGAGGTGCGCGAGCCGCAGCGCACGATCCCGCGCGCGCTGATCTTCGGCATGCTGCTCGTCACCGCATGCTACCTGCTCGCGAACCTCGCCTATCTCGCCGTACTCGGCCACGACGGACTCGCCGCGAGCAAGGCCCCTGCCGCCGACGTCATGCGTCACGCGTTCGGCGAAACCGGCGCACGCGTGATCGCGGCGGGCATCGCGATCTCGACCCTCGGCTTCGTCAACATCTCGATGATCGGTGCCGCGCGCGTGTTCCAGGTCATGGGCGCGGACGGCGTGTTCTTCCGATCGGCCGGGATCCTGGACCCGCGCTGGCGCTCGCCCAACATCGCGCTGATGCTGCTCGCCTCGGCCGCATGCGTGCTCGCGTTCACCGGGTCGTTCGACCAACTGCTGAACTACTCGACCGTCGGCGACTGGCTCGGCATGGCCGCGGTCGTCTCGACGCTGTTCTGGTACCGGCGCCATCAGCCCGCCGACGCGGCCACGTTCCGCACGCCGTGGTATCCGCTGCTGCCGATCGCGTTCCTCCTCGTCGTCGCCGGCGTGGTCGGCACGACGATCTGGCTGCACCCGCGCGACGCGGGCATGGGCGCGCTGATCACGCTCGCGGGCCTGCCCGTCTACTTCATCTGGCGCCTGCTGCCCAGGTAGGGCGGCGCGCGCGCACGCGCGTGCCGCCGCGCTGGGGGCGACGAAGGTGGACGAGCGGCCTTGCGGCGGGACTACGCGCTCGGCCGCCCCGCCGGGTGCGATGACGCGTGGCGCAGGCCGCGTCGGAGCGATGCTCGGCACGCACGGAACGCCATGCGACAATGCGACGATGACACGCGTGCGGGCCCGATCCGCATGCGGCACGGAGACGCACGATGCCCGACCAGCCTGTCCACGCCGCCGAACCCGCCGATCCCGCCAAGCCACGCAGCGCTCGCCCGCGCGAACCGCTGCGGGTCACGATCAACGGCAAGCCCTACTTCCACGACGGCGATCCGGCGATGCCGTTGCTGTGGTTCCTGCGCGACACGCTGCGCCTCACGGGCACCAAGTACGGCTGCGGCATCGGCAACTGCGGCGCCTGCACGGTGCTGCTCGACGGCAAGGCGATGCGCGCCTGCGTGCTGCCGATGAGCGCGGCAGCGACGCACGAAGTCGTCACGATCGAAGGCCTCGAGGGCGACGCGTTGCATCCGGTGCAGCAGGCGTGGATCGAGGAGGATGTCGCGCAGTGTGGCTACTGCCAGGCCGGCCAGGTCATGGCTGCGGTCGACCTGC
>NZ_DATDMY010000244.1:0-10393 GCF_036518555.1 Dokdonella sp.
AGGATGTCCAGCCGGAGATGACGCTCGCGCAGGCGCTCAAGGCCGGGCCCGAACCCGAGGCCCCGGTGGCGTCGAGAACCGCTGCTGCGACCGCGCCGTCGACGCGGAGCGAGAAGAAGGAAGAGAACGTCGCGGTCGACCCGAGCATCTTTCGCGCGTACGACATCCGCGGCGTCGTCGGCGACACGCTGTCCACCGGCGTCGCCCGCATGATCGGCCGCGCGATCGGCAGCGAGGCGCGCGACCGCGGGCTGACCGAGATCGTCGTCGGCCGCGACGGCCGGCTTTCCGGCCCCGACCTCGTTTTTGCGCTGATCAACGGGCTGCGTTCGACCGGCATCGACGTGATCGACATCGGCGCGGCCCCGACGCCGGTCACGTACTTCGCGTGCTATCACCTGCGCACCGGCTCCGGCATCTCGGTCACCGGCAGCCACAATCCGCCCGACTACAACGGCTTCAAGATCGTACTTGGCGGGGAGACCCTGTCCGAGGACGCGATCCAGAACCTGTACCGGCGCATCGAGGCGGAACGCTTCGTCGACGGCATGGGTGGTCTCCAGACGATCGACGTCAGCGACGACTACATCCGTCGAATCACCGACGACATCCAGGTCGAGCGCAAGCTCAAGGTGGTCGTCGACTGCGGCAACGGCATCCCGGGTGCGATTGCGCCCGCGGTGCTCGAGGGCATCGGCTGCGAAGTCATCCCCCTGTACTGCGACGTCGACGGGACATTCCCCAATCACCACCCCGACCCGTCGGACCTGCACAACCTGCAGGACCTCATCGTTTCGGTGAAGAACGTCGGCGCCGATCTCGGCCTGGCCTTCGACGGCGACGGCGATCGCCTCGGCGTAGTCACCGCGAGCGGCGAGGTGATCTTCCCGGATCGCCTGCTCATGCTCTATGCAAGCGACATCCTGCTGCGCAATCCGGGCGCGACGATCATCTATGACGTGAAGTGCACGGGCCACCTGCAGCCCTTGATCCTGCAGCAGGGCGGCAGCCCGCTCATGTGGCGCACGGGCCATTCGCTGATCAAGGCGAAGATGCGCGAGACGAATGCGGCGCTCGCGGGCGAAATGAGTGGCCACTTCTTCTTCAGCGAGCGCTGGTACGGCTTCGACGACGGCATCTACGCCGCTGCGCGCCTGCTCGAGATCCTCGCTGCGGACGTCGACGGACGCGCGCCGGAAGAGATCTTCGCGACGCTGCCGAAAGGCGTGTCGACCCCGGAATTGAAGATCCCGATGCGCGAGGGAGAGCACTACCGCTTCATCGAGGCGTTCCGCGCGCGGGCCAAGTTCGATGGAGCGCGCCTGACCACGATCGACGGCATTCGTGCCGACTGGTCCGACGGCTGGGGTCTCGTGCGCGCTTCCAACACGACGCCCGTGCTCGTCCTGCGCTTCGACGCCGACAATGCGCCGGCGCTGCGCCGCATCCAGGACGTCTTCCGCAGCCAGCTGCTCGCTCTCGACTCGTCCTTGCCCTTGCCGTTCTGACCTTCGCCGTCCGGCGGCACGGTATCAGCGGAACCATTCCTCGACGCCATCGGCGTCGTCCGGCGCGTCGCCCTCGACGTCGCGCAGCTCGATCGCCTCGATCTCGACGTCGTCGGCGGATACGGAGGGGGCTGCGGGCACCATCCATTGTTCACCGCAGACGCTGCACTCGCGCCGGTCCGCGGCCTGGCCGTCTTCGAAACGGACACGCTCGATCATCGAGCTCTCGTTGGATTCGCAGGACGGGCAACGATTCATCCGGCTGTCCTCGGTCGCACGCCTACGCTATTTCCTCGCCTCGGCGAGGCGCGCCTTCAATTCGCGATAGTGCGTGATTTCTTCGTCGAAGTGGCTGCTCGCTTCGTCGCGTTCGGCCTCTTGCTTGGCCACGGCGGCCTTCTGCGCGTCGACTTTCGCACGCATGAGCGCGAGCTGCCTGGCCTGTTCGGAGGGCAGCTCCTTGCCGGTACGCTCCGCTTCCGCGGCGCGGTCGAGCAGATCGGCGAGCGATTGCTCCTGGTTGCGCAAGCTCACCTCGGCCGACTTGATCTGCTGGTTGAGCATGTCCAGCTGCTGCTGTTGCGCGCGCTTGAGGTCTTCTTCGCGCGGATAATTGCCGAGCAACTGCTCGTCGTCGCGCGCGCGCTGCTCGGCGATCCTCTGCTCGGCCTGTGCCTTGCTCGCGGCGGCCTTCGCCGCGGCGAGTTCGTCGCTGGTCTTCGCCCTGTCGACGTGTTTGACGACGATACCGAGCGGATTGACGATGTCGTAGCCGAACTTGGCCGCTTCGGCCGGCACCGAATCGCCATAGTGCAGGTTGCCCTGTTCGTCGCGCCACTTGTAGCGGTTGTGATCCTTCCCGGCCGTCGCGGCGGCGAGGTCGGATGCCACGAACAAGGAGGCAAATGCAAGAGCGAGCAGGCGAGACGACGGGATGTGCATGGGGAAGCCTCCAGGGCAGGAGTATATCCAGCCCGGAGCTCCGGGGCGGCGTTCAGGCCGAGACGCCGTAGCGCTCCCGATATGCGGTCAAGCGCGGCCGATGATCGGCGAGATCCGGACGATCGGCCGCGTAGTCGAGCAAGTCGCCGAGACGTGCGATCGCGACGGTCGGGATGCCGTGGTCGGCCGCGAGTTCCTGCGTCGCCGAACGTTCGCCTTGCCCGCGTTCCTCGCGGTCGAGCGCGATCAGTACGCCCGCCGGTGTCGCGCCGGCGCCGCGGATGAGCGCGAGCGACTCGCGGATCGCGGTGCCCGCAGTGATGACGTCGTCGACGATGAGGACCCGTCCGCGCAGCGGGGCGCCGACGAGCAGTCCGCCCTCGCCGTGATCCTTCGCCTCCTTGCGGTTGTAGGCGAACGGCACGTCGCGCCCGTGGTGCTCGGCGAGCGCTGCCGCGGTGAGCGCGGCGAGCACGATGCCCTTGTAGGCGGGACCGAACACCATGTCGAACGCGAGCCCGGACGATGCGGCGGTCGCGGCGTAGGCGCGACCGAGCGTGGCCAGCGCAGCGCCGGAATCGAACAGGCCGGCGTTGAAGAAGTACGGGCTGACGCGCCCGGACTTGAGCGTGAACTCGCCGAAGCGAAGGGCGTTCCGCGCGAGGGCGAGGTCGAGGAATTCGCGTTGGCTCGTCTTCATGGAGGGCCGTGCGTCGATAGGGCGGAGGGCTGCGAGTGTACGGTGTCGCCGGCGCCTGCATCGCGCGCAGGGCGCCGGAGTTGCCAGTCGCGCCACGCCCGCGGCACGCTAGGCGTTCAGCCCCCATATCCCCCGACCCCATGCGCATCATCTCCTTCAATGCGAACGGCATCCGCTCGGCCGCGAACAAGGGATTCTTCGACTGGCTTCGCGCACAACAGGCCGATGTCGTCTGCCTGCAGGAGACCAAGTCGCAGGAAGACCAGCTCTCCGATCCGATGTTCCGGCCGGACGGGCACCACTGCTTCTATCGCGACGCGACGACCAGGAAGGGTTACAGCGGCGTCGCGATCTACTCCCGGCGCGAGCCGGACGAGGTGCGCACGTCGCTCGGCTGGGCGCCGTTCGACGACGAGGGGCGCTATATCGAAGCGCGCTACGGCAACCTCAGTGTCGTCTCGTTCTACATCCCGTCCGGGTCGTCCGGCGACGAGCGGCAGGCGGTGAAGTTCGAGGTCATGGCCTGGCTGCGGCCGCTGCTCGACGAGTGGCTCGCGAGTGGACGCGACTACGTCCTGTGCGGCGACTGGAACATCGTGCGGGCGAAGAACGACATCCGCAACTGGAGCTCGAACCAGAAGAATTCCGGTTGCCTGCCGAGCGAACGCGCGTGGCTCAACGGCATGATCGCCGACGCGTGCGGCGACGGCACGCCCGCGCCCGCGCACGGCTGGCTCGACAGCTTCCGCGTGCTCAAGCCCGACGCGGTCGAGTACACCTGGTGGAGCAACCGTGGCGCCGCGCGGGCGAACGACGTCGGCTGGCGCATCGATTACCAGCTCGTCACGCCGTCGCTGCGCGAGCGCCTGCGGGCATGCTCGATCACGCGCGATCCGCGCTTCTCCGACCATGCGCCGTACAGCGTGGACTACGCCTGATGAGACGTGCCCTGCGCGGATGGTGGCAGTCGCTCGCCGTTTACGCCGACCCACGCATCCGGCCGATGCTGTTTCTCGGTTTCGCAGCCGGGCTGCCGTTCCCGCTCGTGTTGACGACGCTGTCGGCCCGCCTGCGCCAGGCCGGCATCGACCGCACGACGATCGGACTGTTCAGCCTGGTCGGGCTCGCCTATTCGCTCAAGTTCTTCTGGTCGCCGGTCGTGGACCGCGTGCGCCTGCCGGCGCTCGGCAACCTCGGCCAGCGGCGCAGCTGGATCCTGCTCGCGCAGGTCGGCGTCGTCGCCGGGCTCGTCGCGATGGCCTCGCTCGATCCGGCGAGCGCGGCGCACGGCATGGCGCTGCTCGCGACGGCGACCGCGTTCTGCGCCGCGACCCAGGACATCGCCGTCGACGCCTACCGCATCGAGTCGGTCGAGGCGTCGGGGCAGGGAGCGGCCGCCGCGGCGTACCAGATCGGCTACCAGCTCGCCCTCATCTGCGCGGGCGCGGGTGCCCTCGTCGCCGCGAGCCATCTCGGCTGGACGCCGGCATACCTCGTGATGGCCGGCTGCATGATGCTCGGGCCCGTGACGGTGCTCCTGATACGCGAGCCGGACCGGCTCGGCACGGGCAGCCTCCGCGCCGATCCGGCGCTCGTACGCGCGGCGATCGCACGCATGCGGCCAACCGTCCTCGTCGTGGCGATCGCCTCGACGGCGCTGGTCGGAACGCTGCTCGCATTCGCACTCGTCGCCGCGAAGGAGTCGCCGCTGGTCGTCGAGGTCGTGTTCGGCGCGCTCATCGCGCTCGAGATCGGCTTGCTGTCGATGCTGCGCGTGCCGGCGCTGCGGCCCGCGCTGGAGACGCTGACCGCGTCCGTCGTGCTTCCACTCGCGGAGTTCCTGGGTCGCCAGGGGGTGCGCGTCGCGCTGCCGATCCTCGCCCTGATCGTGCTGTACCGGCTCAACTACATGACCATGGGCGTCGCGGCGAACACGTTCTACCTCGATCTCGGTTACACGCTCGACCAGATCGCGCTCGTCTCGAAGCTTTACGGCGTCGCACTGACCCTGGGCGGCGCGGTATTCGCCGGCTGGCTCGTGCGCCGGCTCGATCCATTGCCCGCGATGCTGCTCGGCCTGGTCATGCTCAGCGGCGCGAACCTGTTCTACGGCTACATCGCGGGCTTCGGCGCCGGTTCCGCGCCCGACATCGCATGGCTCGCCGCCGCGGTCAGCTTCGACAACGTCGCCAACGGGATCGCGGGCACGGCGTTCATCGCCTACATGTCGTCGCTGACCAGCAAGCAGTACACGGCGACGCAGTACGCGCTGTTCGGGACGCTGTGGAGCCTGCCCGCGAAGAGCATCGCGAGCCAGTGGGGGCGCATCGTCGATGCGTGGGGCTATCCGTCGTTCTTCGTCTACACCGCGGCGATGGGCCTGCCTGCGCTGCTGCTGATCCTGTGGCTGATGCGGCGCATGAGCGCGCGCGCACGCTGAAACCGGCTGCTCAGCGTCGTCCAGCGAAGACGCCGCCGAGCACGCGCGGCCCGCGGGCGCCCGTGACCGAAGGGAGGTTGCCCGGCATGCCCTCGAGGCGCGCGCGCGCGAGCCACGCGAACCCGACCGCTTCGACGAAATCCGGATCGATGCCGAGTGCGGCGGTCGTGTCGACGCGCACGCCCGGCATTTCGCGACGCAGCGCGTCCATGAGCGCGGCGTTGTGCACGCCGCCGCCGCACGCGTAGACCTCGCGCGCGGCAGCCGCGTGCGCACGCAGGTCCCGCGCGACGCTGCGCGCGCTGAGCACGAGCAGGCTCGCCTGGACGTCCTCGGGCGCGGCGCCCGCGGGCACGCGCGCGAGCAGCCAGTCGAGGTTGAACGCTTCGCGCCCCGTGCTCTTCGGTGGCGCCGCCGAGAAGTACGGCTCGGTGAGCCAATCGGCGACGAGCGCTTCGCTCGCGCGGCCGCTGCGCGCCCACGCGCCGCCGTCGTCGCGCGCGGTGCCGAGGTGGCGTACGGCCCAGGCGTCGAGCAGGCAGTTGGCGGGGCCGGTGTCGAAACCGAGAACGGGTTCGCCCGGCGCCAGCAGCGTGAGGTTGGCGATGCCGCCGAGATTGAGGATCGCGCGCGTGTCCACCGCGTCGGCGAACACGGCCGCATGCAGCGCCGGCAGCAGCGGTGCGCCCTGTCCGCCTGCGGCGACGTCGGCGCGGCGGAAATCGGCGACGGTCGTGATCCCGGTGCGTTCGGCGATCACGTTGGGATCGCCGACCTGCAGCGTGAAGGGCGACGGCCCGTCCGGGCGGTGGCAGATGGTCTGGCCATGCGAGCCGATCGCGGCGACGTCGTCCGCCCCGACGCCGCTACGGCGGAGCAGTTCGGTCGCGGCATCGGCGAAACAGCGGCCGATCTCGACGTCGAGGCGGCCGAAATCGTCGAGGGCGACCTCGACCGCGCTGCGGGCGAACCCGAGCACGCGTTCGCGCAACGCCGGTGGGTAGGCGAAGGTGCGCGCGGCGACGAGCTCGGGCCGGCGTTCGAACCGAACGAGCGCGGCATCGATGCCGTCGGCGCTCGTGCCCGAGATGAGTCCGAGGTAGAGCGGCGCGCGCGACGCGGACGTCACGTCAATCGTTGATGCGTGCGAGCTGCGCCGCGTCGATCATCTTCAGCCGCGCAAGCTGCGGCGCCGCCTGCAGGCGGAACTGCGCGAGCTGGCTGGCCGGCAGTGGTTCCGGCGGCGGCAACGTCACGGTGAGCGGATTGCGGTGGCCGCCGTCGACGCGGAACTCGTAGTGCAGGTGGGGACCGGTGGCGAGGCCGGTCATGCCGACGTAGCCGATGACCTGGCCTTGCTTGACGTGGTCGCCGAGGCGCTCGCTCGCGAAGCGCGACATGTGGCCGTAAGCGGTGCTGATGTGCGCATTGTGCTGCACGATCACGAAGTTGCCGTAGCCGGACATCCAGCCGCGATAGGTGATCTTGCCGTCGCCCGCGGCGCGGATCGGTGTGCCGCTCGGTGCGGCGTAGTCGACGCCCTTGTGCGCACGCATGTAGCCGAGCACCGGATGCATGCGCCCGGTCGAAAACGTCGAGGAAATGCGCGTGAACTCGACCGGCGTGCGCAGGAACGACTTGCGCAGCGGACGGCCGTCCTCGGTGTAGTACATCGTCTCGCCGTCCGCGCTCGTGTAGCGGATCGCGGTGTAGCGCTTGCCCTGGTTGACGAACGTCGCGGCGATGATGTCGCCGTCGCGCAGGCGTTCGCCTTCGCGGTATACGTCGTCGTAGATGACGCTGAAGCTGTCGCCCTCGCGCAGGTCCTGCGCGAAATCGATGTCGTAGCCGAACGCGTTGGCGAGCTTGAGGACCATGCCGTCGCTGAGCCCGGCGCGTTCGCCCGCATAGAAGAGCGAGCGCGTGACGATGCCATGCGCCACGTGCGTGCGCCGCTCGACCGCGCGCTCGACCGTCGCCTGCGTGACGCCGTCGGCGCCGAAGTGCAGCACCACGCGGGTCGCGTCGCCGCGCTCGAAGCGCATCGCCGACAGCGAGCCGTCGGCGGCGTGCGCGAACGCGAACTCCTGGCCCGGCCGGATGTGGCGCAGCGCCGAGGCATCATCCTGTGAATCGAGCACGCGCTGCAGATCGGTCGGCGACAGGTCCTGCTCGCGGAAGATGTCCGACAGCGATTGACCCGCACGCACGGTGACGATCTGCCAATCGGGCTCGCTGCCGGCGGCGTAGGCGCCGATCGCGGGGTCGGCCTCGGCGCCGGGCAGTGGCGGCAGGTCGAGCGCCAGTGTCGTGTAAGGTATCGGGGACGGCTCATGGCGCGTCGCGTTGGCGAAAGTCGGCAGCACGATGCCGACCAGTGCGGTGAGCAGCACGCAGACGCCGCCGAGGATCCAGTGCTCCGCGCGCCAGCTGATCGGCGAGGCGGAGACGTTCTGGAGGAACGTCCAGTTCGAGACCCGCGAGTAGAAATGGAAGTGCCGGCGTTGCGCATGGCGCCGGATGATGAGACGACGTGCCTTGTGGCGAGCGTTCTTGTCGTTATGGAGTTCGTTCACAGGTCACTGTCCGGGCAATCGCGGGGTACCATAATTGCGTTCGCGCGCCGACGTCAATGCCAATGGCGACAAGGACTTGCGAAAGATCGTTGACTAACGAATTATTAACCGCGACGCCCCATTCGGCGTCCATTTCCAACCAACTGCGACAGTGCAGCGGCCGCCCTCCCGGGCCGTCGTTCGCACGGGGGATTTCATGACGGATATCCAGGCTGCGCTCGACCTCATCGGTCGTGGCGCCGACGAGATCATCAAGCGCGACGACCTCGAGGCGCGCCTTGGCCTCGGGCGGCCACTGCGCATCAAGGCGGGGTTCGATCCGACCGCGCCGGACCTGCACCTCGGGCACACGGTCCTGCTCACCAAGATGCGCCAGTTCCAGGATCTAGGACATCGCGTGATCTTCCTGATCGGCGACTTCACCGGGATGATCGGCGATCCGACCGGTAAGAACGTCACGCGCAAGCCGCTCTCCCGCGAGGACATCGAGGCGAATGCGAAAACCTACGCGGAACAGGTGTTCAGGATCCTCGACCGCGAGCGCACCGAGGTGCGCTTCAACTCCGAGTGGTTCGGCCGCATGGCGGCGGCGGACATGATCAAGCTCGCCGCGCAGCATACCGTTGCCCGCATGCTCGAGAGGGACGATTTCGCCAAGCGCTACGCCGCGCAGCAGCCGATCGCGATCCACGAGTTCCTCTATCCGCTCGTGCAAGGCTACGACTCGGTCGCGCTCGAGGCCGACGTCGAACTCGGCGGCACCGACCAGAAGTTCAACCTGCTCATGGGGCGCGGCCTGCAGGAGCACTACGGCCAGCCGCCGCAGGTCGTGCTGACCATGCCGCTGCTCGAAGGGCTCGACGGCGTAGCGAAGATGTCCAAGTCGCTCGGCAACTACATCGGCATCGCCGAGCCGGCGATCGACATCGTGAACAAGACGATGAAGATTGGCGACGCGCTCATGTGGCGCTGGTACGAGCTGCTGAGCCTCGAGCACAGCAGCGCCGACATATCGCGCATGAAGGACGAGGTGGCGCGCGGTCAGCTGCATCCGCGCGACGCCAAACTCGCCCTCGCACGCGAGCTGGCAACGCGGTTCCACGACGCGGCCGCGGCGGAAAATGCGGTCGCGCAATGGACGGCGCTGGTGCGCGAACAGCGCGTCGACGTCGATCTGCCGTTGCAGGACATCGCGGTTCCGCCGGAGGGCATTCGCGTCGCGCCGTTGTTCGTCGCCGCGAAGCTCGCCTCCAGCAATTCCGAGGCCGGCCGCAAGATGGCCGAGCGCGCGCTGCGCATCGACGGCGCGGTGGTCGAGGATCGCGAGCTCGTGCTCGCGCCGGGCAGCGAGCTCCTGCTGCAGGTCGGCAAGCGCGGTTTCGCCCGCGTGCGACTGGTCGCCGCGTGAGGTCCGTGCGCTCGCGACGGAATTTCCTCGCGGGAAGGGCTTGACGGATTCGCGTTTGGTTGTAGGATTCGCGGCCCTTCCGACACCGGGCCCATGCGGCCTGGCGACGAAGAGGAGACGCTCCAGCGAGCGTCGCGGCGCGGAGAAAAAAACTCGCCGCGACGGCTTGACGAAGCGGGAATCGGATGTAAGATGCGCGCCCCTTCGACGACTCGCCCTGGTGGTGACGACGAGCGAAGGCGAAACCCGGAAAAGCAGCACCTGCGGCGAATCAAAATAGTTCGCGGCGAGGGGTTGACGAAACGGGGATCGGATGTAAGATGCGCGCCCCTTCGACGGCTGGTTCGAAACGAACCGAACGACGGCGGGGTGACCAGGCGGAAACGCCGGGTCGGCGGAACGAAAAAATGTTCGCATCGAGGTGTTGACGGATGCGAAAAACGATGTAAGATGCGCGGCTCCCTCGGACGAAATGTCCTGAGGCGCGAGACAAAGAAAATCTCGCAAGCCTTTGATCTTTGACAGTGTGCGCAGGTAACTTGTGTGGGCGCCTTGTGGTGGATGCAAGTCCATCGATACAAAGTGCGTCCAAGCAAACGTCAAAGCATATGCTTTACAGTGCTTGGTTCTCACTCAGAAGTTTGGTCGTAGGGCTTCGGCCCGAAAGCCTGAAGTTTTAACTGAAGAGTTTGATCCTGGCTCAGAGTGAACGCTGGCGGCAGGCCTAACACATGCAAGTCGAGCGGCAGCACGGGGGCAACCCTGGTGGCGAGCGGCGGACGGGTGAGGAATACATCGGAATCTGCCTTGTTGTGGGGG
>NZ_DATDMY010000245.1:0-37179 GCF_036518555.1 Dokdonella sp.
TCGAACGTTTCCAGCTCGTGTCTCCGTTCAAGCCGGCCGGCGACCAGCCGGCTGCGATCGCGCGCCTCGTCGAGGGTTTCGAGGCGGGGCTCGCGCAGCAGACGCTGCTCGGCGTTACGGGCTCGGGCAAGACGTTCACGATCGCGAACCTCGTCGAACGCATCCAGAAGCCGACGCTCGTGATGGCGCCGAACAAGACGCTGGCCGCCCAGCTGTACGGCGAGTTCAAGGAGTTCTTCCCGCACAACGCGGTCGAGTACTTCGTGAGCTACTACGATTACTACCAGCCGGAAGCCTACGTCCCGTCGAGCGACACCTACATCGAGAAGGACGCGTCGATCAACGAGCACATCGAGCAGATGCGCCTTGCCGCGACGAAGGCCCTGCTGTCGCGACCGGACGCGCTGATCGTCGCGACCGTGTCGGCCATCTACGGCCTCGGCGACCCCGAGGACTACCTGCAGATGCGCCTGATCCTCGCGCGCGGCGAGCACATCGACCAGCGCAAGCTGATCCGCCACCTGACCGAACTGCAGTACACGCGCGGCGACATGGAGTTGCGCCGCGGCAGTTACCGCGTCCGCGGCGAGGTCATCGACGTGTTCCCGGCCGAGTCGGAAACCGAAGCGCTGCGCATCGAGCTGTTCGATGGCGAGATCGAGAACCTCTCGCTGTTCGATCCGCTCACCGGCGCGCTGCTGCGCAAGGTGCCGCGCTACGTCGTCTATCCCAAGACCCACTACGCGACCACGCGCGACAGCGTGCTCAACGCGATCGAGACGATCAAGGCCGAGCTCAAGGAGCGCCTCGCCTACCTGTATTCGGCGAACAAGCTGGTCGAGGCGCAGCGGCTCGAGCAGCGCACGCGATTCGACATCGAGATGATGGCCGAGGTCGGCTACTGCAACGGCATCGAGAACTACTCGCGCCACCTCACGCGGCGCCAGCCGGGCGAGCCTCCGCCGACCCTGTTCGACTACCTGCCGCCGGACGCGCTGCTCGTCGTCGACGAGTCGCACGTGACGATCCCGCAGATCGGCGCGATGTACAAGGGCGACCGCTCGCGCAAGGAGACCCTGGTCGAGTTCGGTTTCCGCCTGCCTTCGGCGCTCGACAATCGGCCGCTCAAGTTCGCCGAGTTCGAGGAACGCGAGCCGCGCACGGTATTCGTGTCGGCGACGCCGAGTGCGTACGAGATCGACAAGTCGCAAGGCAACGTGATCGAGCTCGTCGTGCGCCCGACCGGGCTCATCGATCCGCGCGTGGAGATCCGCCCGGCACGCACGCAGGTCGACGACCTGCTGTCCGAGGTGCACGAGCGCGTCGCGCTCGGCGATCGCGTGCTCGTCACGACGCTGACCAAACGCATGGCCGAGAACCTCACCGAGTACCTCGGCGACCATGGCGTGCGCGTGCGCTACCTTCATTCGGACATCGAGACGGTAGAGCGCGTCGAGATCATCCGCGACCTGCGCCTGGGCAAGTTCGACGTGCTCGTCGGCATCAACCTGCTGCGCGAGGGCCTCGACATGCCGGAGGTGTCGCTCGTGGCGATCCTCGATGCCGACAAGGAAGGGTTCCTGCGTTCGACCGGCTCGCTGATCCAGACGATCGGCCGCGCCGCGCGCAACCTGCGCGGCACCGCGATCCTCTACGCCGACAATGTGACGCGCTCGATGCAGGCCGCGATCGACGAGACCGGGCGGCGTCGCGTCAAGCAGATCGAATACAACGAGGCGCACGGCATCACGCCGAAGTCGGTCGTGCGCAAGATCACGGACGTGATGGAAGGCGCTCGCGCCGAGGGCGACGCCGGGCAGGGCCGCGGTCGCGGCCGCGGCCAGCGCAAGGTCGCCGAACCCGCGCCCGACTATCGCACGCTGACGCCGGAGCAGATCGCGGCGAAGATCCGGCAGCTCGAGGCGCAGATGTACAAGCACGCGCAGGACCTGGAGTTCGAGGATGCGGCGCGCCTGCGCGACGAGATCCATCGCATCCGCGAGCAGGGCCTGATCGGCTGAAGAGCGAGCGTGAACCGCGTCACACGGTTGTCGCCGTCGTGGCCTAGGCTGCGACGGCTCCGGGCATCCGCGCGAAGCGCGCGCCCGCCGAAGACTCCTTGCCGCGATGAATGCCGCCCTGCAGGCGATTCCGACCGCTCCGTTCGCTTCCGGCGTCGCGCCTAACGAGCCGCCGCGCGGCGCCGACGCGCCTGAACGCCGCGCGTCGCCGGGCCTCGCCGGCCTGCTGTTGCGGACCGCACCCGTGCGGCCGGAGGCGAGCGTGCTCGACGTCGCGCGGACGTTCCTCGAACCGCGACACGCGGGATTGCTGAGCCTTCCGATCGTCGCGGCCGTCGGCCGACCGGTCGGCATGATCAGCCGCTACGAACTCATGCGCGTGTTCCTGCAGCCGTACGGGCGCGAGTTGTACGGCCGCCGGCCGATCACGGCGCTGATGGACCGGGCGCCACTCGTGCTGCCGCTGTCGACCTCGATCGACGAGGCCGCGCGCGCGATCGCCGCGCACGTGAGGAGCCCGATCACGGACGATTTCATCCTCGTCGACGACGCCGGCTACGCCGGCACCGGCCTCGTGCTGGACGTGCTGCACGCGGTCGAACACCGGCTCGCCGAGCGCTCGCAGGAACTGGAGCGCGCCTACGCGCGCCTGAAGTCGTCGCAGTCCCAGCTCGTGCAATCGGAAAAAATGGCCTCGCTCGGCCAGATGGTCGCGGGCCTCGTGCACGAGATCAACACGCCGCTCGGCTACGTACGCAACAACGTCGAGATGACGCGCGCGTCGCTCGGCGACGCCGCGCGCCTCGTCGCCGCGCAGCAGGCCGTCATCGATGCGTTGACCGGCGACGCGGAGCCCGACGGCGGCCTCGACACGCGTTTCGCCGAGGTCGGCCACCTGCGCACGCGCGTCGACGCGGCCGCGCTCGAGGATCTGTGCGCGCTGCTCGACGACACCGTGCACGGTGTCGGGCAGATCGGCGACCTCGTGCTCAACCTCAAGGATTTCAGCCGGCTCGACCAGGCCGGGACGCAGCCGGCCGACATCAACCGGCTCGTCGAGAGCGCACTGCGCATCGTCGCGCACGTGCTGCGCAAGCGCGGCATCGAAGCGGTGCTCAAGCTCGGCGACGTCCCGCTGATCGACTGCGCGCCCGCACAGATCAACCAGGTGCTGCTCAACCTGCTCAGCAACGCGGCGCAGGCGATCGAGCACGGCCAGGGCCGCATCGTCGTCGCGACGCAGGCGCTCGATCGGCGCGTGCTCCTCGTCGTCGAGGACAATGGCAAGGGCATCGAGCCGGAGTATCTCGCGCGCGTGTTCGATCCGTTCTTCACGACCAAGCCGGTCGGCCAGGGCACGGGCATGGGGCTCGCGATCTCGCACCAGATCGTCGAGCAGCACGGCGGCGCGATCCGCGTGAGTTCGAAGCCGGGCGTCGGCACGCGCTTCCTCGTCGTGCTGCCCGCACCCGGGCGCGAGCCGGCGCCGTGAGCGCGTCGCCGCCGTGCCTGCTGTTCGTCGATGACGAGGAGCGCATCCTGCGCTCGCTGCGCATGCTGTTCCGCGGCCGTGGCGAGATCCTCACGACCAGTTCGGGGCACGAAGCGGTGGAGTGGGTGCGCCGGCGCCCCGTGCACGTCGTCGTCAGCGACCAGCGCATGCCGGGCATGAGCGGGGTCGAAGTGCTGCGCGAAGTCGCGGCCCATTCGCCCGCGACGATGCGCATCCTGCTCACGGGTTACGCCGACATGGACGCCGTCGGCGCGTCGGTCAACGAGGGCGAGATCTATCGCTTCATCGAGAAGCCGTGGGCCGCGCAATACCTCGTCGAGACGGTCGAACAGGCGGCGCGCGTCGCCTGCCGCGATTTCGACGCCGCGGCGAGACGGCCGGCGGGGCGCGCCACCGACGCGACGGTGGCGGCGCGCGTGGTCGTGCTCGACGACGACGGCGCGCTCGCGGCGCAGGTGCGTGAGCTGCTGCCGGCCGCCGTTCGCGTCGAACACGCGCCCGATCTCGAAGGCACGCTGGAAGTGCTCGCCGAGCACGACGTCGCGGTCGTGATCGCGCGCGTGTCGAGCGCCGGCGGCGACGTCGCCGACGCCCTCAAGCAGCTCAAGCGCCTGCGCCCGGCCACGCTCGCGATCGTGGTGTCCTCGCTGCGCGACAGCCGCCTGCTGATCGGGCTCATCAACGAAGGGCAGGTGTTCCGCTTCCTGCTCGAGCCCGCGCCGCGCGAGCTGCTGCGGCGCGGACTCGCGGCCGCGCTCGAGCGGTACGCACGGCTGCGCACGCAGTCGGACTTGCTGCAACGTCATGCGGTCGATGCGCCGCGCCAGGAGGCCGTCGCGACGACGACCGGCCGGCTCTTGCAGGCATGGCGTCGCCTGCGCGAAGCGGCTGCGCTGCGCATCGCGTGAAAGGAAAAAAGCGGTTGTCCTGCCGCGGGGGCTGTGCTACCTTGCGCGCCCCTCGCAGGCCATGCCTGCGAACCGGGCGGTTAGCTCAGCGGTAGAGCACTACCTTGACATGGTAGGGGTCACAGGTTCGATCCCTGTACCGCCCACCAGATACTTGTGCCATCGTCCTGATGGCAGAAGCTGGAAGAAAAACCGGCCATCCATTGCCGGACTTTTCAACTGAAGCACGAGCCGGCTTTCGGGCCGGTATATCCGGGAGCCGTAGTTCGAAAGAACACGATCACCATGACGCGAACCTTCGACATCTTCGACTGAGTTGAGCGCAAGGTCTCCCGGTATGAATGAAGGGCGCCCTTGGCGCCCTTTTTTCATGGCCGAAACCGCGACGGCGGTTCCGCAATCGGAACGACACCCATGATCAGCATCACACTCCCGGACGGCAGCCAGAAGCAGTTCGAGAACCCGCCCAGCGTGCAGGACGTCGCCGCGTCGATCGGCGCCGGCCTGGCCAAGGCCGCGCTCGCCGGCAAGGTCGACGGCCAGCTCGTCGATTCGAGCCGCGTCGTCGACCGCGACGCGCGCCTCGAGATCGTCACCGAAAAGAGCCCCGAAGCGCTCGACATCATCCGCCACTCGACCGCGCACCTGCTCGCGCAGGCCGTGCAGCGGCTGTTCCCGAAGGCGCAGGTGACGATCGGCCCGGTCATCGACAACGGCTTCTACTACGACTTCGCGTTCGAACGGCAGTTCACGCCCGAGGATCTCGCCGCGATCGAGGCGGAGATGAAGAAGATCGCCGCCGAAGCGCTGCCGGTCACGCGCTCGGTGATGCCGCGCGACGAGGCCGTGAAGTACTTCCGCGGCAAGGGCGAGGAGTACAAGGCTCAGATCATCGAGAGCATTCCCGCGAACGAGGAACTGTCGCTCTATACGCAGGGCGAGTTCACCGATCTGTGCCGCGGCCCGCACGTGCCGAACACGGGCCGGCTCAGGAGCTTCAAGCTCATGAAGGTCGCCGGCGCTTACTGGCGCGGCGATTCGAGCAACGAGATGCTGTCGCGCATCTACGGCACCGCATGGCTCAACGACAAGGATCTTGCCGCCTATCTGCACCAGCTCGAGGAGGCCGAGAAGCGCGACCACCGCAAGATCGGCAGGCAGCTCGACCTGTTCCACCTGCAGGAAGAGGCGCCCGGCCTCGTGTTCTGGCATCCGAAGGGGTGGCAGATCTGGCAGGTCGTCGAGCAGCGCATGCGCAAGGTCTACCGCGAGAGCGGCTACCAGGAAGTGCGCTGCCCGCAGATCCTCGATGTTTCCCTGTGGAAGCGCTCAGGCCACTGGGACAACTACAAGGACAACATGTTCTTCACCGAGTCCGAGAAGCGGACCTACGCGGTGAAGCCGATGAACTGCCCCGGGCACGTGCAGGTGTTCAACTCGACCCTGCACAGCTATCGCGACCTGCCGATCCGCTACGGCGAGTTCGGTGCCTGCCATCGCAACGAGCCGTCGGGTGCGCTGCACGGCATCCTGCGCGTGCGCGGTTTCACGCAGGACGACGGCCACATCTTCTGCACCGAGGACCAGATCGAGGCCGAGGTGACCGCGTTCCACCGCCAGGCAATGCAGGTCTACGCGGAATTCGGCTTCAGCGACGTGCAGCTGAAGATCGCGCTGCGTCCGGAGCCGCGCCTCGGAGACGATGCGACCTGGGACAAGGCCGAGGACGCGCTGCGCTCGGCGCTGCGCGCGGCCGGGGTCGAGTGGCAGGAGCTGCCGGGGGAGGGGGCCTTCTACGGCCCGAAGATCGAGTACCACCTCAAGGACGCGATCGGCCGCACCTGGCAGCTCGGCACGATGCAGGTCGACTTCATGATGCCGGGCCGGCTCGGCGCGGAGTACGTCGACGAACACAGCCAGAAGCGGCACCCGGTCATGTTGCACCGCGCGATCGTCGGTTCGATGGAGCGCTTCATCGGCATCCTCATCGAAAACCATGCCGGCGCGTTCCCGCCGTGGCTGGCGCCGGTGCAGGCGGTCGTCATGAACATCACCGACGCCCAGGGGCCGTACGTGAGCGAAGTGGCGCAAGCCCTTGTGGCCAAAGGTTTCCGGGTTGAGGCCGATTTGCGAAACGAGAAGATCGGCTATAAAATCCGCCAACACACGTTGGACAAGGTGCCCTACCTCCTCGTTGCGGGCGACCGGGAGAGGGAGGCGGGGGCCGTCGCCGTGCGTACGCGCGCGGGCGAGGACCTCGGCTCGATGCCGCTGTCCGCCTTCGTCGAGCGTCTGCAGTCCGAGTGCGCCCGCTCCTGACGGGAGCGCCCGGGAACGATTTCCCTTGGAGGATTGACGTATCGCCACCGAAAGCAAGCCGAACCGCAGGAACCACGAAATCCGTGTTCCGCGAGTCCGCGTGATTGGCCCTGAAGGAGAGCAGGTCGGCATCCTGTCCCGCGACGAAGCACTCGCGATGGCGCAGGACGCGGGCATGGACCTGGTCGAGATCCAGCCGAACGCGGATCCGCCGGTGTGCCGCATCATGGACTTCGGCAAGTTCAAGTTCGACGCGCAGAAGAAGGCGCACGCGGCCAAGAAGAAGCAGAAGCAGGTCGAGATCAAGGAACTGAAGTTCCGTCCCGTCACCGACGTCGGCGACTACCAGATCAAGATGCGCAACCTGCGGCGCTTCCTCGAGGAAGGCGACAAGGTCAAGATCACGATACGGTTCCGAGGTCGCGAAATGACCCATCAGGAACTGGGCAGGGCGATGGTCGACAAGATCACCGCCGAGATCGCCGAAGAGGCGGTCATCGAGCAGTACCCGAGGATGGAAGGGCGCCTCATGGTCATGATGATCGCGCCGAAGAAAAAGAGCTGACGGAATACGATCGCTTCGGGCCGCTGCACCGTTCGGGAGTACCGGACCGCACGGCACCACGCATTCCCCTCGCGCCGCGACGGCTTCATCGTCGGGGCGGGAGGGCAAACGGTGAGGGGGTTTTTGCCCGCTCGCCGCAGGAGACGATCCGGGATCGCCGGATCACACGCGCCGGAACGAGCAGGACGGAAAGCGTGGCGAAGGCCACCGCTCGCGCCAGTAACGAACATCACCGAAGGAGTTGGGTCATGCCCAAGATGAAGACCAATCGGGCCGCCGCCAAGCGGTTCCGCAAGACCGCGTCCGGCAAGTTCAAGTGCGGCCACGCGTTCAAGAGCCACATCCTCACGAAGAAGGCCACCAAGCGCAAGCGCGGCCTCCGTGCGACCAATCACGTGCGCAAGGAAGACGCCGGTCGCGTCTCCCGCATGCTGCCGTACGCGTAAGGAGGATCGACCATGGCACGAGTCAAGCGTGGCGTCATCGCCCATCGCCGTCACAAGAAGATCCTCGGCAAGGCCAAGGGTTACTACAACGCGCGTCGCAAGGTGTTCCGCGTCGCGAAGCAGGCCGTCACGAAGGCGCACCAGTACGCCTACATCGGCCGCAAGCAGAAGAAGCGCAACTTCCGCGCGCTCTGGATCGTCCGCATCAACGCGGGCGCGCGCCAGTTCGGCCTGTCCTACAGCCGCCTCATGAACGGCCTCAAGAAGGCCGGCATCACGCTCGATCGCAAGGTGCTCGCGGACATCGCCGCGCACGACATCAAGGCGTTCGGTGCGCTGGCGGAGAAGGCCAAGGCCAGCCTGGCGGCGTAGTTTTTGCGGTCGTTGCCGACCGCGCAGGCGAGCAGGGGTGTCATCAGCACGCCTCGACCAGCCCGCGCGAAGCGGCCCGAACGTTGAACCACACGCGGGGAGGAGGCCTGGGCCTCCTCCCCGTTTGCGTTTCTTGCGTGCGCGATCCCTCGCCGGATCGCCGCGGCGGGGAAAGGCGGATGGTCGAGGGAGCTCCGGCTCCGTAACGACCGCCGGCGAACCCCGGCCGCTCTGTCCAACTTTCCGGAATCCCGATGGACGAACTGCAGGACATCCAGCTGTCGCTCGACCGGATCGCGGCTGCCGACAGTCTCGAAGCGCTCGACGCGCAGCGCGTCGCGCTGCTCGGCAAGAGCGGCGTGGTGACCGCGGCCCTCAAGGCGCTCGGGTCGCTGCCGCCCGACGAGAAGAAGGCGCGCGGCGCCGAGGTGAACCGCGCGAAGGAGCGCATCGCCGAGGCCATCGCCGCACGCAAGGCGAACCTCGAGCGGGCCGGACTCGAGCGCCGCCTCGCTTCCGAGCGCATCGACGTGACCCTGCCGGGCCGCCGCGGCACGCGCGGGGGCGTGCACCCGATCACGCGCACGCTCGACCGCATCGTCGAGATCTTCGCGCGGCTCGGCTACGAACTCGCCGACGGCCCCGAGATCGAGACCGACTGGTACAACTTCGAGGCGCTGAACTTCCCGCCGGACCATCCGGCGCGGACGATGCACGACACGTTCTGGATCGATCCCGGAATCGGAGGCGACGGCCGCCTGCTGCGCACCCACACCTCGCCGGTGCAGATTCGCGCGGCGACGGGCCGCACGCCGCCGATCCGCGTGATCTCGGTCGGCAAGGTGTACCGCAGCGATTCGGACCAGACGCATTCGCCGATGTTCCACCAGGTCGAAGGCCTGCTCGTCGGCGAGGACGTGAGCTTCGCCGATCTCAAGGGCACGCTCGCGGAGTTCGTGCGCGCGTTCTTCGAGCGCGATTTCGAGATGCGCTTCCGGCCGAGCTACTTCCCGTTCGTCGAGCCGGGCGCCGAGGTGGACATCCGCTGGGATCGCGAGGACGGCACGCAGTCGTGGCTCGAAGTGCTCGGCTGCGGCATGGTCCATCCAAACGTGCTGCGCAACTGCGGCATCGATCCCGAGCGCTACACCGGCTTCGCATTCGGCATGGGCGGCGAGCGGTTCGCGATGCTGCGTTACGGCGTCGACGACCTGCGCCAGTTCTTCGACAACGACCTGCGCTTCCTCAGGCAGTTCGCCTGAGAGACGGGGCCAGGGCCGAGCACGAGGGCAGGAGGGCGAAACGCTCCACCTGCCGCGTCGTTGCCGGCCCTCGGTCCCCAGCCCTGTTACGAACGAAGTGAGCACCGCATGAAATTCAGCGAAAACTGGCTGCGCGAACTCGTCGACGTCCCGGCCGACCGCGATGCGCTCCTGCACCGCCTCACGATGGCCGGGCTCGAGGTCGAAGGCGTCGAAGCGCTCGGCACCGCGCTCGAGGGCGTCGTGGTCGGCGAGATCGTCGCCTGCGTGCCGCACCCGAACGCGGACAAGTTGCGCGTGTGCGAGGTCGCCTACGGCGGCCCGGAACCGCTCGCGATCGTCTGTGGCGCGCCGAATGCGCGCAGCGGGCTCAAGGCGCCGCTCGCGATGATCGGCACGACGATGCCGAACGGCATCCAGATCAAGCGCGCCGCGCTGCGCGGCGTGGAATCGAACGGGATGCTCTGTTCGGCGAAGGAACTCGGCATCGATGCCGACGCGTCGGGCCTCATGGAGCTGCCCGGCGACGCGCCGGTCGGCACGCCGCTCGCGCGCTACCTCGGGCTGCCGGACGCGAGCGTCGAGATCAAGCTCACCCCGAACCGACCCGATTGCCTCAGCGTGCTCGGCCTCGCGCGCGACGTGTCGGCGCTGTTCGGGACCGCACTGCGCGTTCCCGCGGACACGCCGGTCGAGAACGCCACGAATGCGACGCGCGCGGCGACGCTCGACGCGGGCGCGGACTGCCCGCGCTATTGCGGACGCGTGATCGCAGGCATCGATGCGGCCGCGAAGACGCCGCTGTGGATGGCCGAGCGACTGCGCCGGAGCGGCATTCGCCCGGTCAGCGCGCTCGTCGACGTCACGCAATACGTGATGCTCGAGCTCGGCCAGCCGATGCATGCGTACGACGACGCAAGGCTCGACGGCCCGATTTCGGTGCGCCGTGCGCGTGCGAACGAGCGCGTGAAGCTGCTCGACGGCAGCGAGCACGAACTCGACGGCACGTTCCTCGTCATCGCCGACCGCACGGCCGTGCACGGCCTCGCCGGCATCATGGGCGGCCTCGATTCCCGCGTGACCGACGCGACCACGACCGTGTTCCTCGAAGCCGCGCACTTCTCGCCGGGCGCGATCATGGGCCGTGCGCGCCGGCTCGGCCTGCATACCGACGCGTCCCACCGCTTCGAGCGTGGCGTCGATCCGGACCTGCCGCGCCGCGCGATCGAACGCGCGACCGCGCTCGTGCTCGCGATCGCGGGCGGCACCGCGGGTCCGCTCACCGAGGCGGTGCATGCGTCGGAACTGCCGCCGCGCGCGCCGGTCCGGCTTCGCCGCGATCGCCTCGCCCGCCTGCTCGGCATCGACGTCGCCGACCACGAAGTCGAGCGGATCCTGCGTGCGCTCGGCCTGCAGGTCGAAACCACCGCGGACGGCTGGCGTGCGACGCCGCCGAGCCATCGCTTCGACATCCAGATCGAGGAGGACCTCATCGAGGAGGTCGTGCGCGTGCACGGCTACGAGCGCGTGCCTTCGCGCCCGCCACGCGGCGAGCTGCTCGGGCCGGTGCTGCCGGAAGCGCGCCTGGATGCTTCGCGGCTGCGTGCGCAGCTCGCCGCGCGCGACTACGTCGAGGCCATCTGTTACGCCTTCGTGCCGCACGAGCTGCTGCGCACGTGGGGCCTCGACGCGGGCGCGATCGCGCTCGCCAATCCCCTCTCGGCCGATCTCGGCGTCATGCGCACCTCACTCCTGCCGGGGCTCGTCGCCGCGCTCGCGGCGAACCGCCGTCGCCAGCAATCGCGCGTGCGGCTGTTCGAAGTCGGGCGCGTATTCGCCAGCGGTGCCGGGCCCGATCGTTCGCCGATCGAGTTCGAGCGGATTGCCGGGGTCGCCTGTGGCCGTGCGGTGGCCGAGAGCTGGGCGAGCGAGGCTCGCGCCGTCGATTTCTTCGACGTCAAGGGCGACGCGGAATCGCTCTTCGCGCTGACCAACACGACGCACGCGTTCAGCTTCGCGCCGGGTGGACCCGCATGGTTGCACCCGGGGCAGGCGGCCGAAGTACGGCGCGACGGTGCCGTGGTCGGCTGGCTTGGCGCCTTGCATCCGGACCTCGTCTCGAGGCTGGATCTCGAAGACGACGTGTTCGTGTTCGAGTTCGATGTCGCCGTGCTGTCGCGCCGCGACCTGCCGCGCGCCGAAGCGGTGTCGCGTTTCCCCTCGGTACGTCGCGACCTTTCGTTCGAATTGCCCGAGGCGGTCCCGTACGCGACGGTCGAGGCGGCGATTCGTGACGCGGTTGGCGAAACCCTCGCACGGGTGGTCCTGTTCGATCGCTACGCGGGACCGAACCTCGGCAGCGGCGTCAAAAGTCTCGCTATTGGCTTGATTTTGCAGGACCGTTACCGCACCCTTACGGATCAGGACGCTGACCGCTGCACGGCTCTCGCGGTTGCCGCACTGGAATCGGTATGCAAAGCAAAGTTGCGAGGGTAGGATGGCGTTGACGAAGGCGGAGATGGCCGAGCGTCTGTTCCTGGACGTCGGGCTCAACAAACGCGAAGCCAAGGAATTCGTCGACGCGTTCTTCGAAGTCGTACGCGATGCGCTTGAAAAAGGGGAGCAGGTGAAGCTGTCCGGTTTCGGCAACTTCGATCTGCGTTTCAAGAATCAGCGTCCAGGGCGTAACCCAAAGACCGGCGTGGAGATTCCGATTTCCGCGCGGCGGGTGGTGACGTTCCGTCCGGGACAGAAACTGAAGGTCCGGGTCGAAGCCTATGCTGGATCAGGGCAGCAATAGCGAACTTCCGGTCATCCCGGCAAAGCGCTATTTCACCATTGGGGAGGTCAGCGAACTCTGTGCGGTCAAGCCGCACGTGTTGCGCTACTGGGAGCAGGAGTTTCCCAACCTCAAGCCGGTGAAACGGCGCGGCAATCGCCGCTATTACCAGCGCCACGACGTCCTGATGATCCGTCAGATCCGGTCGCTGCTGTACGACCAGGGTTTCACGATCACCGGTGCGCGCCAGCGCCTGGAAGGTTCGCAGGCGCGGGTCGAGTCGAGCATTTCCAACCAGATCGTGCGCCAGGTGCGCATGGAACTCGAGGAAGTGCTGCAGATCCTGCGTCGCTGATCGCGCGACGCATCTGCTAGAATCATCGGCTCCCAAGCGGAGCGGCCGGAACGCGGCCCGCTCTCGCGAAAGCATCTTCGGGGCGTAGCGCAGCCTGGTAGCGCACCAGTCTGGGGGACTGGTGGTCGTCGGTTCGAATCCGGCCGCCCCGACCATTTTCCTTTGCCCGCATCCTTGCGGGCTGCTTCGGCGGTTCTGCGGTCGCGGGTCGCCCTTCGGCTTCGGAGCGACCAGAGCGCACTTCCTTGTGCGCACTCCTCACCAAGAGCAGGGTCGAAGCGATCCCAGCCGGAACTGCGCACCGCATGAGCCAGACGCGCCGCACGCTGTATCCCGAGATCGAACCGTACGATGCCGGTTTCCTGCAGGTGTCGCCGCTGCACCGGCTCTACTACGAGCAATGCGGCAATCGTGCGGGCAAGCCGGTCGTATTCCTGCACGGCGGCCCGGGCGCGGGCTGCAACGCGAAATCGCGGCGCTTCTTCGATCCGGCCCGCTACCGCATCGTGCTGTTCGACCAGCGCGGTTGCGGCCGCTCGACGCCGCACGCCGAACTCGTCGACAACACGACCTGGCATCTCGTCGCCGACATCGAGCGATTGCGCGAGCACCTCGGCATCGCGCGCTGGCAGGTGTTCGGCGGCTCTTGGGGATCGACGCTCGCGCTCGCGTATGCGCAGACGCATCCGGAGCGCGTGAGCGAGCTCGTGCTGCGCGGCATCTTCATGCTGCGCCGTTGGGAGCTCGAGTGGTTCTACCAGAAGGGCTGCGACGCGATCTTTCCGGATGCGTGGGAACGCTACCTCGCGCCGATTCCCCCGGAGGAACAGGGCGATCTCATGAGCGCCTACCATCGCCGCCTGACGAGTGCCGACCCCGCGGTGCGGCTCGAGGCCGCGCGCGCATGGTCCGTATGGGAGGGCGCGACGAGTTTCCTGCTCCAGGACGCGGCCCACATCGCGTCGAGCGGCGAGGACGAGTTCGCGCTCGCGTTCGCGCGCATCGAGAACCACTATTTCGTCCACGGCGGATTCTTCGACGCCGACGACCAGTTGCTGCGCGACGCACACCGATTGCGCCGCATCCCGGCCGTCATCGTGCAGGGACGCTACGACGTCGTCTGCCCTGCGCGCAGCGCCTGGGACCTCCATCGCGCCTGGCCGGAAGCGGACCTGCGCATCGTCCCCGACGCCGGGCATTCGGCGCTCGAGCCGGGCATCGTGCACGAGCTCGTCGAAGCGACCGATCGCTTCGGCTGATCGCGAGGCACGCACACGCCCCGCGCGCCCGGTCCCGTGCTCAGGTCGAACGGCCGGCGTGGGGCCCCGGGCCCGCAGGTCGGCCCTCGTGCCGCGCTGGCGCGGCTCGAGGAGAAAAGGCCCGCGTCAGCGGGCCCTTTCGGTTCCCGGTCCTCGCGTCGAATCAATGCGCGGCCGCACCATCGCCCTTGAGGCAGCTGCTCATGAAGCTCTTGCGGGCTTCGCCCTTGAGCGACTTCGCTTTCGCATCGGCACTGCAGGTCTTCATCTTGTCCTGCTGGGTGGCTTTTGCGGTCGCCGTCGCCGGAGCCGTCGCGGCGGCCGTCGCGCCATCGCCCTTGAGGCACGTGCTCATGAACGCCTTGCGCTCCTCGCCCTTGAGCGACTTCGCCTTCGCATCGGCGCTGCAGGACTTCATCTTCTCCTGCTGGGTCGCCTTCGCTCCGGACGCGGCCGCGGTCGTGTTGCCCTTGAGGCAGGCGCTCATGAACGCCTTGCGCTCGTCACCGGTCTTTCCGGTCGCGTCCTTGTTGCATTGGGCCATGCGTTCCTGCTGCGGGGTCAGCGCCTTGCCGGACTTCGACGCATCCTGCGCAAACGCCGCGCCGGAACCGAATGCCAGCGCAAGCGCCAGGGCCAGCGATGACGTCGTCTTCAGCTGCATGATGGAACTCCTCTCTCCGTAGTGGGCCGCCGCCGTCTGGCGACGGTGCGGCGCAGTCTACGCCCGGCGCCGAACGCCGGAAGAGGTCATCGGGAAAGCTTCATGCACGCGTTGCCCGCGATTCAGGCGTGGAAGCCCGCGCGCGCGGCGTAGGAAATCGGCGCGACCGCCGTCGGGTCGCGCCGGATGGATCAGGCGGCAGCGCGCGCCGCGTCCGGCTTGCGGGGGCCCTCGAGCAGGGCGCGACGCACGCCTTCGACGAGCAGATCGGCTTCCGCAGCCGTGATGTCGAAGCGCGGCGTGAAACGCAGCGAGTTGGTGCCGCCGTGGATGACGCCGTACCCGCGCTCGCGCATCCATTCCTCGGTGCTGGCGGCGCCATAGCACTTGAACTCCGGCGACAGCTCGCACGAGAACAGCAGGCCCGTGCCCTGGACCTTCGTGATGTAGCCCGGCAGCTCGGCCTTGAGCTTGTTGAGCTTGGCGACGAGCTCCTTGCCGCGCACGCGGATGTTCTCGCGCAATTCCGGCGTGAGCATCTTGAGCACCGCGCAGGCGACGTCGAGCGCGCGCGGATTGCCGGTCATCGTGTTGCCGTAGATGCCCTTCCTGTAGAGCCCGGCGGCACGCTCGTTGGCGGCGAGCACCGACAGCGGGAACTGGCCCGCATTGAGCGCCTTCGAGTACGTCTCCAGGTCCGGCGCCTCGACTGCTTCGAAGCCCGGATAGTCGACGATCGAGAGGACCCCGTGCGCGCGCAGGCCGGCCTGGATCGAATCGACGAGGAGCAGGCTGCCATGGGCCTTGGTCAGTTCGCGCGCGGCGGTGTAGAACTCCGGCGTCACGCCGCGACCCGGATCGCCTTCGCCCATGACCGGCTCGATGAACACGGCTTCGATGAACCAGCCGTTCCTGTCCGCGTCGGCGAACAGCTGCTTGAGTTGCTCGACGCTGTAGGGTTCGACCGTGAGCAGGCTCGTCTCGTTGCGGAAGCTCGCGAGGTTCTGCTCGTAGGCCTTGCGCGACGAGTCGGAATAGACCGCGGGACGCTCGGTGCGGCCGTGGAATGCCCCCTTCACCGCGACGCGCTTGATCGTGCGGCCGGCGTGGCGCGCGCCGGGATCGGTCATGAGCTTCGCGTTGACGTCGATGATGCGGCCCGCGAGCGATACGGATTCCGAGCCCGAATTGAGGCACATGAACCTCGCATACGGACAGCCGCCACGCGTATGGCCGATTTCCTTTCGCAGCGCCTTGCCGAACTTCAGCTGCGACAGGTTCGGCGTCATTACGTTCGCCATCACCTGCGGCCGCGCTAGCACGCCGAGGATGTTCTTCGGCGCATGGCCGAAGCCGAGCATGCCGTAGCCGCCCGCGTCGTAGATCACCGCGCCCTTGAGCGTCACGAGCCAGGCGCCGTGCGCGGCGAGCACGACGTACGGATTGACGCCGTCCTCGGGATAGAAGTTGACGAAATCGGCCTGCGCCTGGCGGATCTGCTCCTGTTCGTCCAGGTGCAGGAAGTCCGGCATGCACGAGCGAAGCGCGAGGTGCGCCGCATACGCCTCGTCGATCGCCAGCACCAGCTCCGGGTCGGTGGCCAGGAAGCGCTCGATCGCGGCGTCGGGCAGCCCCGTGGTGCGCACCGCGCCGTCGAATTCGCGCATTTCCTTGAGCTTGGCCAGCATCGGATTCATTGCACCCTCCCGGAAAAACGACACGTGCCCGCCCCTCGCGGGAACGGGCACGGCGCTATTAATCTTTGATTGGAATGGAAAAAACGCCAAGCGGACACTGTACCACAGGGGGCATGCCCGCGGTACCCCGCGGAGCCGCGCCCCCGGATGCGTGACAAGCGTCATCCTCGACGCCTGACGGCTGATTCTGCAGGAGTTTTTGCGTGCGGCCTAAAGTGGCCCCGAGATCGGGCTGCGGAGTGGTTCCATGCGGCAGGCACAGAGCGGCACGGCGGTGGCGTGGCGCGGGGTGGGCAAGCGCTTCGGCAGCATGCGCGCGCTCGATGGCGTGGATCTCGACGTCTGCGGTGGAGAACTGCTTGCGCTGCTCGGCCCGAACGGTGCGGGCAAGAGCACGGCGATCGCGATCGCGCTCGGCCTGCTGCGCGCCGATGCGGGCGAAGTGCGCCTGTTCGGCCGCGCGCCGGACGAGCTCGAGGCCCGCCGCAGCTGCGGCGTCATGCTGCAGTCGGCCGGTCTTCCCGACTCGCTGCAGGTGCGCGAACTGCTCGAGCTCACGCGCAGCTACTACGCCGCCCCGCGCTCCCTCGACGACTGCGTCGCGACGGCCGGCCTCGATCGCCTCATGGACCGGCGCTATGGGCGCCTGTCGGGCGGGCAGCAGCGCCGCGTGCAGTTCGCGCTCGCGATCTGCGGCGCGCCGCGGCTGCTGTTCCTCGACGAACCTACGACCGGCCTCGACCTCGAGGCGCGTACGGGGCTGTGGAGCTCGATCCGCCGGATCGTCGCCGAGGGATGCGCGGTGGTCCTCACGACGCACTACCTCGAGGAAGCCGAAGCGCTCGCGGATCGCGTCGCCGTGCTCGCCGGCGGCCGGATCGTCGCCAGCGGCAGCGTGCAGCAGATCCGCGCACGCGTCTCGCAGCGGCACATCCGCTGCGTCAGCTCGCTCGACGCCGCGCGCGTCGGCGCATGGCCCGAGGTGCGCAGCGTCTGCAGGGACGGCGAACGCATCGAGATCGTGACCGATCACGCGGAAACCGTCGTACGCCAGCTGCTGTTCGAGGACAGCGCGCTCAGCCAGCTCGAAGTGCGGCGCGCCGGTCTCGCCGACGCGTTCGTCGAAATCACCCGCGAGGCCGCCTGATGACGACTGCCATCCTGCCTGTCCCGCGCGTATCGCTGCTGCGCTGCTATGCGCTCGAGGCGCGCAACGAGTTCCTGCGCCTCCTGCGCGCGCCTTCGTTCGCGCTGCCGACCCTGCTGTTCCCGCCGATGTTCTACCTCCTGTTCGCGGTGCTGCTCTTCCGCGATCGCGGAGGCGGTTTCCAAGCCAACGTGTACCTGCTCGCGACGTACGGCGTGTTCGGCGTCATGAGTCCGGGCCTGTTCGGATTCGGCGTCACCGTCGCGCTCGATCGCGAACGCGGCTGGCTCGCGCTCAAGCGGGCGCTGCCGATGCCGCCGGGCGCGTACCTTGCTTCAAAACTGGCGATGGCGATGCTGTTCGCGACGATCATCTTCGCGATCCTCGCGCTGCTCGCGAGCACGGCAGGCGGCGTACGCCTGCCCGCGCAGGCCTGGCTGGGGCTGTACGCGGTCGAGCTGTTCGGCGTACTGCCGTTCTGCGCGATCGGCCTCTGGCTCGGCAGCCTCGTGAGCGGGCAGGCCGCGCCCGCGATCGCGAACCTCGTCTACCTGCCGATGTCCCTGCTGTCGGGGCTGTGGATGCCGCTCGCCATGATGCCCGCGTTCGTCGCGAAGATCGCGCCCCTGTGGCCCGCCTGGCACCTCGGGCGCCTCGCACTCGGCGCGGTCGGGCAGGCGCCCGGCGAGGCGAGCACGCCGCATGCCGTCGTGCTGGCGGCCATCGCGCTCGCGTTCATGGCCCTCGCGCGCCGGCGACTCGCGCGCGGCTGAGGCGGCTCCGGTGCGCGCTGCCTGCATTCGATCCACCGTGACGACCGTGCCGGGCACGTCGCCACCGGTCGGGAACCTGCCCGAGTCGCGTCGGCAACGGTTGGAGCACGGCGTATGATTTCCGGCGATCGCGGATGGGTGAGGCGGACGATGGCGCGGCAAACCCTGGTCGAGCGGATTCGCATGCGCATGCCGCCCGACCTCGCCGAGCAGGGCTGGGCGCCGCTCTGGAGCCTGCTCTACCTCGGCTTCCTCTTCCTCAACTACAACGGCAGGCCGACCTCGACGTGGCTGCCGCCGACCGCGCTCAGCGTGTGCGTGTTCCTGCCGCTCTACTACCGCGCGTTGCAGGTGTGCGGACGGCGACGACTTTATTACGGCGCTGCGATCGCGCTGCTCGGTTACGCGCTCGTCGCGATCAACACCGGCGCCAATACCTATCTCATCTATGCCGGCGCGTGCGCGGGTGCGGCCGGCATCGGACTGCGCCGCCTGATCCAGATCATCGTCGGCGCGCTCGTGCTGTATTCGATCGAACTCTGGCTGCTCGACTGGCCGTTCCAGTACATCGCGCTCACGGTCGCGATCACCGCGATGGTCGGCCTCGCGATCAGTGCGGCGAATCATTTCCACCACGAGAAGCGCCTGCGCCTGGCCGAACTCAAGCTCAGCCACGACGAAGTGCGCCGCCTGGCCGCGCTCGCCGAGCGCGAGCGCATCGGCCGCGACCTGCACGACCTGCTCGGCCATACCCTGTCGCTGATCACGCTGAAGTCCGAACTCGCGGTCAAGCTGTTCGAGCGCGACCCGCACGCGGCGCGGCGCGAGATCGCCGACGTCGAGCGCGTCGCGCGCGATGCGCTCGGCCAGGTGCGACGCGCGGTGAGCGGCATCCGTACCGCGGGCCTTTCGGCCGAACTCGCTTCGGCGCGGCTGCTGCTCGAATCGAGCGACGTGCGCCTCGAGTACGAACTCGGCGAGGCGGTACTGCCGGCCGAGATCGAGACGGTGCTCGCCCTCACCGTGCGGGAGGCGGTCACGAACATCCAGCGCCACGCGCACGCGACGCGTGCGCGCGTCGAAGTCGTCGTCGCGGATGGCGCGGCGCGCCTCGCGGTCAGCGACGATGGCGTCGGATCGACGATCGTGCCGGGCAACGGGCTCAGCGGCATGCGCGAACGCCTCGCGCTGCTCGATGGGCGCCTCGAGATCCAGTCCGTGCGCGGGCGCGGCACGCGCATTGCGGCGATCGTACCGTTGCCACCCGCCGTCGGCGGTAGCGTGGCGGCCGTCGTCGCGACCTGAGCCGGGCGTCCGCCGCGGCGCGCCTGCTAGAGTGGTGCTGCGGACGCGCGTCCGCGCCACCCTCGGGAACCCATCCGCGTGATCCGCGTCCTCCTCGCCGAAGACCAGGCGCTCGTGCGCGGCGCGCTGTCCGCGCTGCTCCGGCTCGAATCCGACATCGACGTCGTCGGCAGCGCCGCCGATGGCGAGGATGCGTGGCGAGCGCTGCAGCTGCACAAGCCCGACGTGCTCGTCACCGACATCGAGATGCCGGGACTCACGGGCCTGGAACTCGCGCAGCGCGTGCAGCGGCACGAGTTGGCGACCAAGGTCGTCATCGTCACGACGTTCGCTCGCCCGGGGTTCCTGCGCCGCGCGCTCGAAGCGGGCGTCGGCGGTTACCTGCTCAAGGACGCGCCCGCCGAACAGCTGGCCGAGGCCCTGCGCAAGGTGCATCGGGGCGGACGCGCGATCGATCCGCAACTCGCGGTCGAGGCCTGGTCGGACGCCGACCCGCTCAACGACCGCGAGCGCCAGGTGCTGCGATTCGCCGGCGAAGGCCTCTCCGCGGGCGATATCGCCGACCGGCTCAACCTGTCGCAGGGCACGGTGCGCAACTACCTGTCCGAGGCGATCGGCAAGCTCGGGGTCGGCAATCGCATCGAGGCCTATCGGCTCGCGCGGCAGAAGGGGTGGCTGTGAGGGAGGCAGGGCCGTTGGCCGAACGCAACGTGCGACGGGCAAGGGGCTGAACGAGGGCTGCGCATTGCGTCGGCCGCCGCTTACCGCGACCATGCCGGGCTTCGCACCCCAGCCCCAGCCCTCAGCTTTGAAGAAGTCCGACTTCCACTTCGACCTGCCGCCCGAACTGATCGCGCAGGCGCCGCTGGCCGAGCGTTCGGCAAGCCGACTGCTCGTCGCCGACGCGCGCACCCACGGGATCGCCGACCGCCGCTTCACGGATCTGGTCGAACTCCTGCAGCCGGGCGACCTGCTCGTGTTCAACGACACGCGCGTGCTGCCCGCGCGCCTGTTCGGGCGCAAGCCGAGCGGCGGCCTCGTCGAGATCCTCATCGAGCGCGTGACCGGCACGCACGAGGCGCGTGCCCAGCTCGGCGTGAGCAAGAAGCCGAAGGCGGGCGGTCGCATCGTGCTCGGCGACGGCAGCGAGATCACCGTGCTCGGCCGCGACGGCGAGTTCTTCCTGCTCCGCTTCGAGACCGCCGAGCCGATCGAAAAGGTACTGCTGCGACTCGGCCGCATGCCCTTGCCGCCGTACATCGAGCGCGACGCCGGTCACGCCGACGACGAGCGATACCAGACCGTGTTCGCGCGCCACAGTGGCGCGGTCGCGGCACCGACGGCGGGCCTGCATTTCGACGCCGACCTGCTTCGTCGCCTCGGTGAACGCGGCGTCGACACCGGCTACGTCACCCTGCACGTCGGCGCGGGTACGTTCCAGCCGGTGCGCAGCGAACGCATCGAAGAACACACGATGCACCGCGAGTGGCTCAATGTCGGCGCGGAACTCGTCGAGAGGATCCGACGCACGCGGCAGCGCGGCGGTCGCGTAGTCGCCGTCGGCACGACCGTCGTGCGCGCACTCGAGTCGTCGCTGCAGGGCGGCGACGTGGCGCCGTTCGCGGGCGAGACGCAGATCTTCATCTTCCCGGGCTACCGCATCACGAGCGTCGACGCGCTCGTGACGAACTTCCACCTGCCCGAGTCGACCTTGCTCATGCTCGTCTCGGCGTTCGCGGGGCGCGAATTCATGCTCGAGGCGTATCGCCATGCCGTCGCCGAGCGCTATCGGTTCTTCTCGTACGGCGACGCGATGCTGATATGGCCGCCGAGCGGCGGCGCCGCGGGAACGGCGACATCGTAAATCGCACGCGAGTCTGCGATGCTCCCCCGAGTCCCGATTCCCGATTCCCGATTCCCGATTCCCGTCCCATGCACTTCGATCTCCTCGCCACCGACGGCCGCGCACGGCGCGGACGCCTGACCTTGCCGCGCGGCACGATCGAGACGCCCGCATTCATGCCGGTCGGCACCTACGGGTCGGTCAAGGCGATGACGCCGCAGAACCTGGTCGACGTCGGCGCCGAGATCATCCTCGGCAACACGTTCCACCTGTTCCTGCGCCCGGGCCTCGACGTCATCGGCGAGTTCGGGGGATTGCATCGCTTCATCGGCTGGAGCCGGCCGATCCTCACCGATTCCGGCGGCTTCCAGGTATTCAGCCTCGCGCACAAGCGCAAGATCACCGAACAGGGCGTCACGTTCGCTTCACCGGTCGACGGCGCCAAGGTGTTCCTGTCGCCCGAGGAGTCGATGCGCATCCAGCACGTGCTCGATTCCGACATCGCGATGATCTTCGACGAGTGCACGCCGTACCCGGCGACCGAGAAGCAGGCGCGCGATTCGATGGAACTCAGCCTGCGCTGGGCCGAGCGCTCGCGCCTCGCGTTCGACGAGCGCGGCAACCCTAACGCGTTGTTCGGCATCGTGCAGGGCGGTGTCTACCCGCAGCTGCGCCGGCGCTCGGCCGAAGCGCTGATCGGCATCGGCTTCGACGGTTACGCGATCGGCGGCCTCGCGGTCGGCGAACCGGAGCATGAGCGTAACGCGACGCTCGAGCACGTCGAACCGCTGCTGCCGGCCACGCGGCCACGATACCTCATGGGCGTCGGCCGGCCGGAGGACATCGTCGAGGCCGTGCGGCGCGGCGTCGACATGTTCGATTGCGTGATGCCCACGCGCAACGCGCGCAACGCGCACCTGTTCACCCGGCATGGCATCCTGCGCATCCGCAACGCCAGGTTCGAGCGCGACACGCGACCGCTCGACGAGGCATGCACGTGCTACACCTGCCGCTCCGGCTTCAGCCGCGCGTACCTGCGCCACCTGGATCGCTGCGGCGAGATGCTCGGTCCGCAGCTCGCCACGATCCACAACCTGCACTACTACCAGGAACTCATGGCCGGCCTGCGCGCGGCCATCGCCGACCGTCGTCTCGACGACTTCGTCGCGGCGTTCTACGCGGCGAGGGCGTAGGGCTGCACGCGCGATCGCACGTGCAGCTGAGGGTTCATTCGGCGCAAGAGCCGAAAGATTGAAACACGAAGCACACCGATCTGCCTCCTTCGTGTACTCGGTGTGCTTCGTGTTCAAGCTTTTTGGTTTTCCGACCGTACTCGGCCACGGCGCCGGGCGGCGGGCACGTGCCCGCCGTGATGCAGCGGTAGCCGCGGCGGGACTCGCGCGGACCTGGTCTGCACTGCTCGACCCGCGGGTCGAGCGCACCCGCCGAGCCGGGTGGCATGCAGGATCCCATTGATTTTGCAGCGCAATGCGCGAACCGGCCGGTGCCGTGGCATAATCCGCGGCCTTTTGGCGCGAAAGGCTCCTCGCGGGGCGTCGCGCGTGCTTTCCGAACCCAGCTGTTTTCCGGAGTCATCATGGATTTCTTCATCGCGAGCGCACACGCCCAAGCGGCGACGGGCGGGGCGGCCGCCGCGCCGAACCCGATCATGTCGTTCCTTCCGCTGATCATCCTGTTCGGCGTCTTCTACTTCATGCTGATCCGGCCGCAGATGAAGCGCGCCAAGGAGCAGCGCGCGATGATCTCCGCGCTCGCCAAGGGCGACGAGGTGCTCACCAACGGCGGCGTGCTCGGTCGCATCGATGAGCTCGGCGAGCAGACGCTTTCGCTCGAGATCGCGCCGGGCGTCGTCGTCAAGCTGCGTCGCGACGCCGTCTCGGCGGTGTTGCCGAAGGGCACGCTCAAGAGCGCGTAGTCCGACGGCTGGTTCTGGGTTCCGGCCAATTCCTGGCCGGGATGACGTTGCTGTGTAACGGATTCCGAAATGAACGATTTCCCCCGTTGGAAGTACGCGATCGTCGTCGTGGTGCTGTTCCTCGGCGTGCTGTACGGCGTGCCGAACCTGTACGTGCAGCAGCCGGCCGTGCAGGTCAACCCGAATCGCGGCGCGGCGATCGACCTCGCGCTCAAGGAGAAGGTGCAGGGAACGCTCGAGAAGGCCAAGATCGCGTTCGAGCGCATCGACATCGGCAACGACCAGCTCATGGTCCGCCTGCCCGTCGGTGCGAACGACGAGCAGAGCAAGGCGCTCGAGGCGATGAAGGCGGATCTCGGCGACCAGTACGTCGTCGCGCCGAACCTCGCCTCGACCGTGCCGGCCTGGATGCGCGCGATCGGCGCGCGCGAGATGCCGAAGGGCCTCGACCTGCAGGGCGGCGTGCACTTCCTCATGGAAGTCGACGACAAGGACGTGATGGAGAAGCAGCTGCAGCGCTACTCCGACGACATCCGTTCCGCGCTGCGCGACAAGAACATCCGCTACCAGTCGGTCGGCCGCGGTCCGCAGGGCATCGTCGTGCAGTTGCGCAGCGCCGAGGACCGCGACGCGGCGCTGTCGACGATCCAGTCGAAGGTTCCCGACGTCGTCGTCTCCAACGGCAACCAGGTGGGCGATTCCTACACGCTCAATGCGGGCGTCAAACCGGAGAAGATCCGCGAGATCGCGCTCAACACGATCCGCCAGAACCAGGCGACCCTGAGCAATCGCATCAACGCGCTCGGCGTCGCCGAGCCGCTGATCCAGCAGCAGGGCGAAACGCGCATCGCGGTGGAGCTGCCGGGCGTGCAGGACACGGCCGAGGCGAAGAAGGTGCTCGGCGCGCAGGCTACGCTCGAATACCACGCGGTCGACACCGAGGGCGACGCCTACGAGGCGATGCGCACCGGCATCGTGCCGCCGGACGACAAGCTCTATTACATGCGTCAGCGCGCCGCCGACGGCAGCAAGGTGCCGATCCTGCTCAAGAAGAAGATCATCGTCAGCGGTGACGAGATGGTCGACGCATCGAGCCAGCCGGACCCGCAATCGGGCTCCCCCGCGGTGTCGGTCGTCCTGAATGCGAACGGCGGCCGCAAGATGCTCGATTTCACCACCCAGAACGTCGGCAAGCCGATGGCGGTGCTGTACATCGAGCGCACGCCGGAGACCAAGGTCGTCGACGGCAACGAAGTGCGCAGCACGAAGGTCACCGAGGAAGTCATCAGCAGCGCGCGCATCAACGGCGTGTTCTCGACCCGCTTCCAGACCACGGGCCTCGGCAGCAACAAGGAAGCGTCCGACCTCGCGTTGCTGCTGCGATCGGGTTCGCTCGCGGCGCCGACCGACATCGTCGAGGAGCGCGTGATCGGCCCGAGCCTCGGCAAGGAGAACATCGAGAAGGGCATCAAGGCGGTGCTGCTCGGCCTCGGCGCCGTGCTCGTGTTCATGGCCTTCTACTACTGGCTGTTCGGCCTCATCGCCGACCTCGCGCTGTTCTTCAACCTCGTGCTGCTGCTCGCGATCATGAGCGCGATCGGCGTCACGCTCACGATGCCCGGCATCGCCGGCATCGTGCTCACGCTGGGCATGGCGATCGACGCCAACGTGCTGATCTGCGAGCGCATCCGCGAGGAGCTGCGCAACGGATCGACGCCGCTCGCCTCGATCCGTGCCGGTTACGACAAGGCATGGGCGACGATCCTCGACGCCAATGTGACCCACCTGCTCGCTGCGCTCGCGCTGATGACGCTCGGTTCGGGCGCGATCCGCGGCTTCGGCGTGACGCTGTTCATCGGCATCCTTACCTCGATGTTCACGTCGGTCACCGTCACGCACGCGGTCACCAACCTCATCCACGGCGGCAAGAAGAAGCTCAAGGGCCTCTCCATCGGCAGCGGCTACACGCGCGGCGCGACGGCCTGACGGACGACATCCATGGAACTGTTCAATCCCAACAGCAAGATCGACTTCCTCGGCGGCCGCAAGGTCAGCATCGTCGTTTCGGCGATACTGATGCTCGTCTCGATCGGCCTTATCGCGACGCGCGGGCTGAACTACGCGCTCGACTTCACCGGCGGCGTTCTCGTCGAGGCGAAGTTCGAGGAGCCGGTGCAGACCGACCAGGTACGCGCCGCGCTCGAAACCGGCGGCTTCCCGAATGCGCAGGTGCAGAGCGTCGGCGGCACGCGCGAGGTGTCGATCCGCCTGCAGCCGACCGCGGAGCAGAAGGACGCCGACAAGGTCGGGCGCGACGTCATCGACGCGATCAAGAAGCAACGCGCCGACGTGTCGCTCAAGCGCCATCCCGACCTCGTCGGTTCGTCTGTCGGCGCGGAGCTGCGCAGCGACGGCATCGTAGCCGCCGTGTTCGTGATGATCGGCATCATGATTTACATCGGCATCCGCTTCGAGAAGCGCTTCGCGTTCGCGGCGATCGCGAGCGAAATCCACGACACGATCCTCACCCTCGGCTTCTTCTCGCTGACCCAGCTCGAGTTCGACCTGACCGTGCTCGCCGCGCTGCTCGCGGTGATCGGCTACTCGATCAACGACAAGGTCGTCGTGTTCGACCGCGTGCGCGAACTGTTCCGCCTGACCCGCAAGGCCGACCCGTACGAGATCCTCAACAAGGCGATCAACCAGACGCTGTCGCGCACGATCATGACGTCGCTGACGACCTCGCTGTCGATGTTCGCGCTGTACTTCGTCGGCGGCCCGGCGGTCCACGGCTTCGGCCTGACCATGCTCGTCGGCATCGTGATCGGCACGCTGTCGTCGATCTTCTTCGCCAACCCGATCCTCTACTGGCTCGGCGTCTCGAAGACCGACCTCATGCCGGTCACGCGCGAGAACCCGGAACTCGAACGTCGCCCGTGACGGTGTGCTCTCGCCGAGCCTTCAAAGCCTGAAACACGAAGGACACGAAGGACACGAAGAAGAGCCGAGAGGCGAATAGATAAAGGGAGCGCTGCCCATGCGCTCCCTTTTTCCTTGCTTCGTGTCCTTCGTGGTTCAAGCTTCGGCTTCGGATTTCCGTATCCACAGACGCTCGTCGGCGAGGTGCTCCCGTGCGGGCTTGCCCTTCAGCTTCGGCAGCTTGAGCGGTTTGTCGGGCGGCGCGCGCTCGGGCAGCCGGGCGAGCAGGTGGCGGATCACGTCGAGGCGGCCGCGTCGCTGGTCGTCGAAGTCGGCGACGAACCATGGCGCCCACGGCGTGTTCGTCGCCGCGATCATCGCGTCGCGCGCCTTGCCGTAGGCGACGTACTGCTCGCGTGCCTCGAGGTCGATCGGCGAGATCTTGAAGCGCTTGAGCGGGTTGGTCGCGCGCTCGGCGAAGCGCTGTTCCTGGTATTCCTGGTCGACCGCGAGCCAGTACTTGAGCAGGATGATCCCGTCGCCGGTGATGAGCTTCTCGAACACCGGGCAATCCTGGAGGAACTGCCGGTACTGGGCCTTGTTGCAGAATCCCATGACGTGCTCGACGCCGGCACGGTTGTACCAGCTGCGGTCGAACAGGACGAGCTCGCCTGCGGCGGGCAGGTGCTCGACGTAGCGCTGGAAATACCACTGCGAGGATTCGCGATCGGTCGGCCTCGGCAACGCGACGATGCGCGTGTAGCGCGAATTGAGCGGGCCGCTGATCGCCTTGATCACGCCCCCCTTTCCGGCGGCGTCGCGCCCCTCGAACACGAGCACGACGCGTTGCCCGCTGGCGATGATCCAGCGCTGCAGGTCGAGCAGGTCTTCGTAGAGATCCTCGACGGCGTGCTCGTACTCCTTCCGCTTCATTTCCTTCATCGCATCGCTCCGCTGCTGGCGCCGCCGGGCGCGGGTGTCGGGAGACTGGAATGCGGGTGCACTCAGCGCTCGAGCAGGCGCGGCAGCAACCCGGCGAGGTTGCACGGGCGCGTGGTCGCGTCGAGTTGCGCGCGGATGAGCTTCTCCCACGCGGTGCGGCACGCCGAGGTCGAGCCGGGCAGGCAGAAGACGAAGGTGTCGTTCGACAATCCCGCGAACGCGCGCGACTGCATCGTCGAGGTGCCGATCTCCTCGTAGCTGAGCATGCGGAACATCTCGCCGAAGCCCGGCATTTCCTTGTCGAGCAGTGGCCGGATCGCTTCCGGCGTCGAATCGCGCCCGGTGAAGCCCGTGCCGCCGGTGACGAGCACGCCGTGCACGTCGGCGTCGGCGATCCATTGCGCGACGATCGCGCGGATGAGATAGCGGTCGTCGCGCACGATGCGCTTCTCGCGCAGGCGATGGCCGGCCTGGCCGAGCGACAGCGCGAGGTAGTCGCCCGACGTATCGGTGTCGGGCGTGCGCGTGTCCGACACGGTCAGTACGCAGAGGTCGAGCGCGACGAAGTCGGGTTGTGCGGTCATGCGGCCAGCGTAGCGCGTCGCGGCTTCACTGCAAAGGCGCGGGGGCGAGCCCTGCGCGGCGGCGCTCGACCATCCGCGCCAGCAATTCGGCGAAGTCGCGCGCGTAGCCATGCATGTCGAACAGGCCGCTGCGGTCGCGGCGCGTGGCGACCGCTTCGCGCAGCGACGCGCGCAAGGCTGCGTCGTGTCCGAGCCGAACCGCCGATTCGACGAATCCGGCGTCGTCGGGGGCGTTCAGTTGCGCCAGCCCGAGATGATGGTTGAGGCTCGCCGCCACGCGCGAGGCGAACGTGGGTCCGGCGACGGTGAGCACCGGGCAACCGGCCCAGATCGCGTCGGACGCGGTCGTGTGCGCGCCGTACGGCGCGGAGTCGAGGAACAGGTCGGCATGGCGGTAGCGCGCGAGGTAGCTCGCATGGTCGAGTTTCGGCGCGAACACCAGCCGGCTCGGGTGCACGCCGCGCCGCGCCGCTTCGCCACGCAGGCGATCGTCGGCGCCATCGGCGGCGGACAGCAGCCAGAGCACGGAATCGGGTACGGCGCGCAGCACCGAGAGCATGCGTTCGAACGTCGCCGGATCGAGTTTCCAGCTGGCGTTGAGGCAGGCGTACACCACGCCGGACGCGGGCAAGCCGCATTGCGGGCGTGGCGGCGGCGTTCCCACGACGCGCGTAGGGTCGGACGGCTGGAAGCAGCGCGGGAGCCAGGCCACGCATTCGGAGAACTGCGCATGCAGCGACTCCGGCAGCACGATGCGATCGGCGATCACGTAGTCGATCCACGGCGCAGCGAGCGTACCCGGGTACGCGAGCCAGTTGACCTGCAGTGGCGCGGGCCGCAACGCGAGCGCCTCCGGCATCGCGCCGGCGCAATAGCCGTCGAGGTCGAGCAGCACGTCGAGGCGCTCGGCGTGGATCGACTCGGCGAGCCCGCTCGCGCTCGTCGCGTGCGCGTCGTGCCACGCATGCGCCGCCGCGCGCAGGCGCTGCTGCAGCGTGCTGCCGTCGGCGGGCGCAGTCGAGAACAGGTGGATCTCGACCGCCTGTGCGCGCAGCGCCTCCACGAATGCGACGACGAGCAACGCGGTCGGATGGTTGGCGAAGCCGTTGGCGACGAAGCCGACGCGCAGTTGCGCGCGCGGATCGCACGCCGCAGGCCGCCACGCGTTGCGCGTTCGCAGCGCGGCGACCCGCCGCTCGATCGCGGTCGAGTGCGTGCGTGCGCACTGCCACTGTTCGGCCGGGCCGGCGGGCTCGGCGAGGAAGCCGAAGGGCGCGAGCCCGGGCGCGCCGGCGGCGACGCGGGCACGCAGGCGCGTGGAGAGCGCTTCGAGCCCGCGCCAGTCGCACAGTTGGCGGCGCAGGAAGACGAGCTGGCCCAGCGCGGCATCGAGGCCGGGATCCAGGGCGAGTGCGCGCGCGTGTGCGTCGGCGGCTCGCGCGAGCTGCTTTCGCTCCTCGAGCATGAGGCCGCGCTGGTACGGGAAGCGCGCGTCGTGCGGCGCCACGCGCTCGCCCTCGGCATAGGCCGCTTCGGCTTCGGCGTGGCGCCGCTGCGCGGCGAGCGCGTGGCCGAGCACGAAGTGCGCCTCCGGATGGCCCGGCGCGAGCGCGAGCGCGCGACGGGCCGCCCCTTCCGCCGCCGCAGGGTCGCCGAGCGCGAGTTCGGCCGCGGCGAGGTTGCACCATGCGCCGACGTGACCCGGCTGCGCCTGCGTCGCCGCGGCGTACGCGTCGCGGGCACCCGCGAGGTCGCCGATCGCGCCGCGCGCGTTGCCGAGTCCGTTGAGCACGGCCGGGTGCGCCGGGGCGAGCATCAACGCCGCTTCGAGCGCCTCGAGCGCCTTGCCGGCGTCGCCTGCGGCGAGTCGCACGCTCGCAAGATTGCACAGCACGTCGACCGACTGCGGCGCCCGCGCGAGCGCCGCTTCGAGCGCGGCGATCGCATCGGCGCCCCGACCGAGCTGGAACAGCGCGATGCCGTGCAGGCGCGCGGCTTCGGCGTCGTGCGGAGCAAGCGCGCGAAGCCGCGCGGCGTCGGTGGCGGCGAGGTCGGGACGACCGCCCGCGATGAGGTCGGCGATGCGATCCAGATGGGCGACGAGGTCGGGCATCATGCGACATCCTCGCACGGCGGCGCGACCGTGAGCCATCGCGGCGAACCCCGTTGCCTGCGTTCATGGCACGATGCGCCGGATGCGAACGGCACCACGAGCACGCGCATGTCGATCATGAGGCCGGGATGGTGGTTGGCGATCGCGTGCGCATGCTGCGCGCATGCGCCTGCGATCGCGTCGGCCGCGCGGGCGGCGAGCGTGCACGTTTCGGCCGGCAGCGCCGACCTGTCGCTCAATCCCGACGCACTCGCGGCGATCGGCGTGCGTGTCTCGGAGATCGCCGGCGCGCGCACGCACCGGAGCGGCAAGGCCGGCGTCTCGCACGAAACGGCGAGCTTCGACGCCGACGCGCGCACACGTCTCGAACTGTACGTGCGCGACGGCGTCGTCGCCGGTCTCGGCGCGGGCGCGTTGCACTATCCCGGGGGCGTCGTGTTCAGCGCGGAAGGCGCCAAGGTGGACCTGCACGGCTTCGAGATCCGCGCCGCGCGCCGCGATGCGATGGACGTCGCGCTCGCCGATGCGCGGGGCACCGCATGGCTGCTCGCCGACCACGCGCACTACGACGTGACGACGCACGTTCCTGCCGAGCTGTCCGTGCGGCAGATGGACCTGCGCCTCGCGCCCGCGTTCGCCGGCGCGCTCGGCCGACCGCACCTCGCCGGTCGCGTGATCGGCACGCTCGCGTTCCGTGCCGTGCTCGATGCCGCGGACGCCAAGGCGATCGCGGGCGGCCACTGCGATGCGCCATGGCCGGCGCCCGGACGACGGACCAACATCCGGCTGAGCCATTCGAACCTCAGCGGGTTCTGGGATTCGATCTACGTGCCCCGCTGCGGCCTGCCGCCGTTGCCCGGCGGCGGAGCGTGCACCGCCGACAGCACGAACGGCAAGATCGTGATGAGCGCCGACGCGAGCCTGCGCAACGTCGGCGAGACCGCGGTGCCCTGGTACGCGCACTTCAGCGGCGAGCACCCTCCGTACGGCAACGACCAGCATCCGTTCCTGGTGTGGAACCTCTACCGCGTCGACCGCGACGGGCGCATTCGCCAGATCGGCGTGTCCGCCGCCAAGCACGCGTTCTTCTCGATCAACGAGCGCTGCCGCTGCGACGGCGGCAACGTGTTCTGGCCCGGTTGCGAAGACATCTATTCGGCGAGCAGCAACGACAACGGCAGCGGCAACGGCGAGCAGAACCTCGCGCCGCGCGCGGAAATCGTGCCGTTCACCGCGCAGTGGGCGCGCTGCGGCTCGGCCTGGGACCGCGACTGCGACGGACGCATGGATGCCGGCAGCGGCGCGCAGGACCTGTACCGCTACCGCATGCTCGTCGACGAAAGCGACCTGCTGCCGCCGCTCGCGGCGGGTGCGCGCTACTTCTTCGAATACTGGTACGTGGTGCGCGACGACGCGGACGTCTACGACACGATGGGTTACCGCGAGATCCGCCCGCGCAAGCGCGGCGCGGCGTGGCAGGTCGAGCTCGTCGGTGCGAACGCGCAGGACCACGACTTCTTCCTCGGCCCGGTGCTGAACCGCTGGGTCGATCCGGCGCGCGAGGATGCGACGCGCACGAACAGGGAACTGCGCACGCCGCGCGGCCGCGCGCGTGTCGCCGCAGTGGCGACCGATCTCGGCGACGGGCGCTGGCGCTACGAGTACGCGGTCATGAACGTCGACTACGCGTTCGTGCGGTTCGATCCGCAGCATGCGCGCGAACCCGACCTGAAACTGCTCGAGACCCACGGCTTCTCCTCGTTCGAGGTGCCCGTGCCCGTCGGCGCGACGATCGAGGCGACGCGGTTCGACGATGCGGACACCGCGTCCGAAAACGATTGGGTCGTGCATGCCGGCGATCGCGCCATCGGCTGGAGCGCCCGGTCCGCGCGCGATTCGCTCGCGTGGGGGACGCTCTACCATTTCGAGTTCGTGACGCGCGGCGCGCCGGTCGTCGCGAACGTGACCCTCCACGCCGGCGGCGACGCGTCGCCGCACGTGGTCGAAGCGGTCGTCCCCTCGCGCTGATCCGGGCCGCGTCGCCGCACGCGCGCCTGCATGCGACGCGGGTCCGTCCGATGGGCTGTGCTAGCCTTCACGACCTGGCACCGCCATGGGGAAATGGCATGGGCATGCGCTTTTGGATACCCGGGCTGCTGTTCGTGATCGCATCGGCGTGCGCGCTCGCCTCTCCGCGCGGACGTCCGCCGGCCGGCGCGGCCGAAGGCACCTGGTTGACCTGGGGCGGTCAGGCGTCCTTCGGCTTCAACCCCGACGCGCTCGCATCGCTCGACCTCAGCATCGCGTCGGCGGCAGGCGCGATCGCGCGCACGCACGGCGCGCCCGGCAAGCGCTATGACGCGACCACCTTTGCCGCGCTCGATGCCGGAGCGCTCGAGCTGATCCATCGCGGGCCGACGATCGTCGCGATCGGTGGCGGCGAACTGCGCTTCGGTGGCGGCTTCGTGCTCGCGCATCCGGGCGGCTCGATCGACCTGCGCGGATTCGCCCTGCGCGCCGATCCCGCCGCGCGGCTCGGCATCGCCGTGGTCGATGCCGGCGGCCGCGTGCTGTTCACGGCCGACCACGCGCACTACGGTTTCGACGAGCAGGGACCGGGTACGTTCTCGATGTACAACATGAACCTGCGGCTCGCCGCGGAGTTCGCGCATGCGCTCGGGCGCCCGGATCTCGCCGGCTTGCCGGTCGGCAGCCTCGAATTCAGGGCGCGCGCGCAGATCGGTCGCGACGAAGCGCTGTCGCCGGACGGTGGCGTCTGCAGCGCGCCGTTCGAGGGCCCCGGCCTCGTCACGAACATCGCGTTGATCTACGACGACGCCGCCAGCGGCTGGACCGGCCACGACGATTCGGTCTACGTGCGCCGCTGCGGGTTGCCGCCGTTGCCGAACGGAGGCTCGTGCACGAGCGCGAGCACGAACGGCAAGGTCGTGATCGACCAGGATTCGAGCCTGCGCAACGTCGGCGACACCGGCGTCGCCTGGTACCAGAAGTTCACGAGTCCGTCGCCGCCCTACGGCAACGACCAGCACCCGTACCTGATCTGGAACCTCTATCGCGTCGACGCCGCAGGACGCATCAAGCAGATCGGCGTGTCCGCGGTGAAGCACGCGTTCCTCACGATCAACTGGGCGCACGTGAACGGCGAGTGCGGTTGCGCCGAAGGCCACGTGATCTACCCGACCTGCGAGGACACCTACTCGCTCAGCAACAACGACAACAGCAGCAGCGGCGGCTCGCAGCAGCAGAACCTCGCGCCGCGCGGCGAAGTGATCCCGTCGAGTGCGATCTGGGGCCGCTGCGGCTCGGTGTGGGACGCCAACTGCGACGGCGCCATGGATGCCGGCAGCGGTGCGCAGAACCTGTACGACTACCGCATGCTCGTCGATGAAAGCGACATGCTCGCACCGCTCGCGACCGGTGCACGCTACTTCTTCGAATACTGGTACATCGTGCGCGACGACGCGGACATCTACGACACGATGGGCTACCGCGAGATCCATCCGGCCAAGAACGGGTCGAGCTGGCAGGTGAGCCTCGTCGGCGCGGATGCGCCCGACCACGACTTCTTCCTCGGGCCGACCCTGAACCGCTGGGTCGACCCGCTCGCGCCGTCCGCCAACGCGATGAACCGGGAACTGTCGACGCCGCTCGGGCGCGCGCGCATCGCGGTCAAGGCGACCGACCTCGGCGGCGGCCAGTGGCGCTACGAGTACGCGGTCATGAACTTCGACTACGCGCACGTGCGCATCGATCCCGCGCATCCGGCGGAACCGAACCTCAAGCTGCTCGAGAATCGAGGCTTCGCCCGCTTCGGCGTCCCGCTCGCGGGCGGCGCGTCGGCGAGCGCCGTGCGCTTCGACGATGCCGACAACGACGCCGGCAACGACTGGGTCGCATCGATCGCGGGCGGCACGATCACCTGGAGCGCGCCGGTGGCGGGCAACACGCTCGATTGGGGACGCCTCTATCATTTCGAGTTCGTGTCGAATGCGCCGCCGTCGTCGGCGACCCTCGACCTCGTCGGAGCGGCGACCTCGACGGAACCGGACATCGGCTATACGCTCGACCTGCTCGCCCCGGTCGCTGTCGACGACACGATCTTCCGCAACGGTTTCGATTGAGTGATCCCATGACCGCAACCGTCTTCCTGCTCGCGCGGCGAGGCTGCCTCGCGCTTTCGTTCCTCCTCGGCGGCGTCGCCGCCCCGGCGGCGTCGGCCACCGACACGCACGACTGGCTCGACGTCTCCAAGCGTCTCGCCCACCTCGGCGGCGGCGTCGATTTCACCCCGCACGGCACGCAACCCGGGCTGTTCAACGACCTCATCTATTCCGACAACTGCGCAGCCTGCCATCGAGGCAACGACGCGGCGCAGACGTCGTTCCGCCCCTATTCGACGTGGGCGGGTTCGATGATGGCGAATGCGACGCGCGATCCGCTGTTCTGGGCCGCGCTCGACATCGCGAACCACGACGTGCCGGGATCGGGCGACTTCTGCCTGCGCTGCCACACGCAGCGCGGCTGGTACGGCGGGCGCGTCGTCAAGGCCGGCTTCGGCAACCCCGACAACGACGTCACGCTCGGGAGCGCGGGCTGCCTGCTCGCCGGCCAGTACGATTCCGCCGACGACCTCGATTCGGACTTCGGCGGCACGACGTGCCACTTCTGCCACCGGCTCATGCCGCAGGGGCCGCTCGGCGAGGCGGGCTACATCGGCAATGCGAATGCGTGGGTCGACGACGCGGATTGTCCCAATACGGGCGAGTTCGAGCCGTGCCGACGTGGCCCGTACACCTATGCGAACGGCGACTCGCAGCCGCCGCATGCGTGGGTGCAGTCGACGTACCACACGCAGAGCGAGATCTGCGGGCTGTGCCACGACGTGAGCACGCCCGATACGTCGAGCGGGCCGCTGAAGACGCTCAAGCTCGCGAACGGTACCGACACCGGCCTGCCGTTCCCGATCGAGCGCACGTTCTCGGAATGGCGACAGAGCCAGTACGCGCAGGAACCGCAGCAGACCTGCCAGGGCTGCCACATGCCGATGAGCGAGGACCCGAACGCGAGCGCCTGCGTGTTCACCGGCTTCCCGAACCGCAGCGGCAACCTCGCCGTGCACGCGTTCGCGGGCGGCAATACCTGGGTACCCGGGATCATCAAGGGCCAGTACGGCGCCGGCATCGTAGCCAACGGCGGTATCGACCGCGCCGCCTCGTTCGACCAGACGACCGCGTGGGCAAAGCAGATGCTCGCCGGCGCCGCGGTGCTGACGACGACGATCCAGGACTACACGCCTCCGGGTGGATCGACACCCGGATCGATGGCGGTGCAGGTGAAGGTCACGAACCTCAGCGGCCACAAGCTCCCGAGCGGTTACGCGGAGGGACGCCGCATGTGGCTCAACCTGCAGGTGCGCGATGCCGCAAACGCACTCGTGTTCGAGAGCGCCGCCTATGACCCCGCGAGCGCGACCCTGACGAAGGACGCGCAGGCGCGCGTGTACGAGGTGCTGCACGGCATCTACAACCACAACGGCAGCAACGCCTGCGATATCGAGGACGGCGGCGGCAGTCCGATGTTCCATTTCGTGCTCAACGACTGCATCGCGAAGGACAACCGCATCCCGCCGCTCGGTTTCCGGCCCGCGACGGTCGACGACCCGAACGGCTACTCGCTGCGCCCGGTCGGTGCGACGTATCCGGAGACGTCGCCCGGGTCGGGCGTGCTCGTCAACTACGATACGGCGCCGTACGCGATCACCGTGCCCGCCGGAACGACGGGACCGCTGACCGTGACCGCGCGCCTGTACTTCCAGACCTCGAGTCGCGATTACATCGAATTCCTGCGCGACCAGGCCGAGGCGAACGGCACGCCCGCGGAGAACGCCCTGTGTGCGAGCGGTCCGGGCCGCCCGTTCGCGGTCGGGCCGCAGGACACGTCGCGCGGCCAGTACGTGTACGACCTCTGGAGCGGCGCCGCCGGGGGAGATCGGGTGTTCGCCGACGGGTTCGACGGCGAGACGGTCTCCTTCTACGGCAAGTCGCCGCCGGAGCTCATGCAGGCGGCGACCGCGACGACGCCGTAGTTTTGCTGCGACGCATCACGCGGCGGCCGGCAGCGGTGCTAAATTCGAGCTTTGTGCCGCGGAGCGACGACCGTCCGGTTGCCGCGCGCGGTGGCAGGACGCTGCCGACACGGCATGAACTTGGTCCGTCCACGCCCGTGGACGGTCGATCGATTGCTTTTGGGGGCTCGATGAAGCGTCTTATCCTCTCCGTTTGCATCACGATGGCCTGTGTTTCGGCCGCCCACGCCGGACTCGCCGATCGCACCGCGCGCATTGACCCGGCCACCGTCCAGGCGTGGTCCGCATGGGGCGGCACGATGGGCGTGCGCTGGAACTACGACCTGATGGCCAATCTCGGCATCCGCGTCGAAACACGCACCGGCCAGCTCCAGCAGACCGACTACCGCGGCCACGAGTGGTTCTCGCTGCGCCAGGCGGGCGGGCTGGAATTCCTCGTCCGCAACGACTCCCTGCAGCGCTTCCGCGACGGTTCGCTGCGCATGAGCGGCGGCTACGTGCTTACGCTCTCCGACGGCTCGCGCATCGATCTGCGCGACGCCACGCTGCGCGTGAACGCGAAGAACCCGAACGTGCTCGACCTCGTCTCGAGCGACGGCAAGGTCTGGTTCTTCACCGACCGCATCATGTTCGAACTCGCCGACGACAACCGCACGCTCGCCGTGCGCGCGGCGGACCTGCGCATCTCGAGCGACCTCGCACGCCGCCTCGGCGCGCCGCAATCCGACGGCTGGGAACTCGGCGACTTCGCGATGAACACCGAAGTCAACATCGTCGGCAGCAATCCGGGTCCCGAACGCTCGTGCTCGGTGTACCCGTGGCCGAACGTCGACGTGCCGGGCGTGCCCGGCGCGAAGTACCAGGCCGACCTGTTCATGCAGAACTTCTCGATCTCCCCGGTCGGCTGCCAGACCTGCACGGGCCCGACGGGAACGGGCATCGCGGCGTTCGCGCCGTCGTCGACCCTGCGCAACAACGTCAACGACGGCACCGCGCAGGCGACCGTGGCGGGCGATCCGCTCGGCACGAGTTCGGCGCTCTACACCGCCGACATCGCCTGGTACACGAAGTTCTCGGGCACCAACGCGCCGTACAACAACGACCAGCACCCGTACCTGATCTGGAACCTCTACCGGATCGACCCGAACGGCGGGATCTCGCAGATCGGCCGCTCCGGGGTCAAGCACGCGTTCCTCACGATCAATTCCGGATGCATCAGCCAGTGCGGCGGCAGCCACCAGCTCGGCCTCGGTTGCGGCGATACCTACGGCACCGGCAACAACGACAGCCCGGGCGACATGGGCCCACGCAGCGAGATCATTCCGGCGACCGGCCAGTGGGGGCGCTGCGG
>NZ_DATDMY010000246.1:0-5669 GCF_036518555.1 Dokdonella sp.
ATGAGTTGGAAATGGCGATCATCGATCTCATGACATCGTGGTCGAATGGCTCGGCCCCGCGCGGACCGGGACATTGGCCGAAAATTGTGGCGGAGCGCCGCGCGGCGCGGCGCAGGGCGAACGGATCCTTGTTGCCGGACGGTTTCATGCCGACCGCGAAAATGCCGGCGAGCGTGTCGACGCGCTCGGCGACCGCCAGCACCTGGCCGATCCTGCCCTGCGCGATGTCGTCGCCGGCGAAGCGCGGCCGGTAGAACTCGTCGAGCGCCTGCGCGACGTCGGGACTCTCGCCACTCGCCCTCGCGTAGTAGCGACCCATCGTGCCCTGCAGTTCGGGGAACTCGCCGACCATGCGCGTCATGAGGTCGCAGCGGGACAGCGCGGCAGCGCGCGTCGCGAGTGCGGCATCGACATCGAGGCCGGCGTCGCGCAAGCGGTTGGCGATCACGCGCGCGAGCTCGGCCACGCGCACGGTCTTGTCCCAGACCGAGCCGAGCGCCTGCTGGTAGGTGACGCTCTCGAGCGAAGGCTGGTGCGCCGCGAGCGGAACCTTGAGGTCCTCGTCGAAGAAGAACTTCGCGTCGGCGAAGCGCGGGCGGATCACGCGCTCGTAACCCTTGCGGATTTCGGCCGGGTCCTTCGATTCGATGTTCGCGATGCCGATGAAGTGCTCGGTGAGGAGGCCACCGGCCCCGAACGTCGGCACGAACTTCTGGTTCGTCTCCATCGTCGTCACGAGCGCTTCCTGCGGGACCGCGAGGAACTCGCGCTCGAATGCGCAGGCGATGCCGACCGGCCATTCGGTGAGGTTCGCGATCTCGTCGAGCAGCGCATCGGACAACCGCGGCAGCGCCGAAGCCGGGGCGACGCGCGCGACTTCGTTCCGCACGCGCGCGCGGCGCTCCGCCGGGTCGGCGAGCACCTTGGCGGCGCGCAAGGCGTCGAGCCAGCTGTCGGCGTCGACCACGTGCACGGGTTGCGGGTGGTGGAAGCGATGGCCGCGCGAGGTGCGGCCAGCGCGAAGGCCGAGGATCTGCGCGTCGACGACCGCGTCGCCGTGCAGCATCACGAGCCAATGCGCCGGCCGCACGAAGGTGTAGTCGTGGTCGCCCCATCGCATCGGGCGCGGAATCGGCAGCGCCTTGAGCGCGTCAGAGACGATGTCGGGCAGCAGTGCCGCGGTGGACTGGCCCGGCTTCTCGCTGCGAGCGACGAAGCGCTCGCCCTTCGCATCGGTCGTGCGCTGCAACTGATCGACGGCTAGGCCGTTCTTCGCCGCGAAACCGAGCAGCGCCGGCGTGGGTTGTCCGGCCGCGTCGATGCCGATGTTCGCGTACGGCCCGAGCACTTCGGACTTCTGCACGGGCTGCCGCGCGGCGACGCGCGGCACGAGCACGGCGAGCCGGCGCGGCGAGCAGTAGCGCCGGGCGTCGGCGAGATCGCCGGCGATGCCGCGCCTGGAGAGGCCGTCGCAGATGCCGTTCGCGAATGCGGTCGACAGCTCGTCGAGCGCCTTCGGCGGCAATTCTTCGGTGCCGAGTTCGATCAGGAGGGAAGCGTGGTCTTGGCTCATGGCGGCACATTCTGGCTTGCCGTCATTCCCGCGCGCGGGATGACGTCGTGGTGGATCCGGGGTTCTCAGGCGGGCGCGGGCGTCTTGCGCAAAGCCGGGAATCCGAGCTTCTCGCGCTGCGCGAAATACGCCTCGGCGACCGCGCGCGAGAGCGTGCGCACGCGCAGGATGTAGCGTTGCCGCTCGGTCACGCTGATCGCGCGACGTGCGTCGAGCAGGTTGAACGTGTGGCTCGCCTTCATCACCTGCTCGTAGGCGGGCAAGGGCAGTCCCGCGTCGACGAGCCGCTTCGCCTCCGCCTCGCAGGTGTCGAACCAGTCGAGCAGCCTGGGCACGTTCGCGTGCTCGAAGTTGTAGGTGCTCTGCTCGACTTCGTTCTGGTGGAACACGTCGCCGTAGGTGACGACGCCGTGCGGCGCGCGCGTCCAGACGAGGTCGTAGACGTTGTCGACGTTCTGCAGGTACATCGCGAGACGCTCGAGGCCGTAGGTGATCTCGCCTGTGACGGGCCGGCACTCGAGGCCGCCGGCTTGCTGGAAGTAGGTGAACTGGGTCACTTCCATGCCGTTGAGCCAGACTTCCCAACCGAGTCCCCAGGCGCCGAGCGTCGGCGACTCCCAGTTGTCCTCGACGAAGCGCAGGTCGTGCACGAGCGGGTCGACGCCGAGCGCCTTCAGCGAACCGATGTAGAGGTCGAGGATGTCGTCGGGGTTCGGCTTCAGCACGACCTGGTACTGGTAGTAGTGCTGCAGGCGGTTCGGGTTTTCGCCGTAGCGGCCGTCGGTCGGGCGGCGGGATGGCTGTACGTAGGCGGCTGCCCACGGCTCGGGGCCGATCGAGCGCAGGAACGTGGCCGGATGGAACGTGCCTGCGCCGACTTCGGTATCGAGCGGCTGGATCAGCACGCAGCCCTGTTCGGCCCAGTAGCGGTTGAGGGTCTGGATGACTTCCTGGAAGGTCGGTCCCGGCATGCGTGGCTCGTCGGTCTGTGCAAGAAGCGCGGTCGCGGCGGGGCCGCGCCCTCGAAGGTTCATCAAGCGCGGGCACTCCACGCGGCGGTACAGCCCGTACCGGGTTCACGAAGTGCCTCGGGAAAAGCGCGCTAGTATAACGGCGGATACCCCTGACGGACCCGCATCATGGCCAGCGTGACCCAGCTCCCGGGCGCCCCGAAGCCGCATGCGCTCGGCCTGCATCGCCGCCTCGACCTCGACGAGACGCTCGCGGCGCTCGTCGGCGACGGCCTGCTCAGCGAGGGTGATGCGAAGCGCGTCCGCGCGGACATCCGGACCGCGCGCGGGCGCAGCGAACTGCACCCGCTCGTGCTCGTGGCGAATCTCAAGCTCGTCGACCAGCGCCAGCCGGACAAGCCGCTCAGCCTCGAGGTGCTCACCCAGTGGCTCGCGGTGAAGGCGGGCCTGCCCTATCTCAAGATCGATCCGATGAAGGTCGATGTCGCGAGCGTGACCCAGGTGATCAGCCATGCATATGCGCAGCGCTATCGCATCCTGCCGGTCGCGGTCAGCGAGATGCAGGTGGTGTTCGCCACGCCGGAGCCGTTCGACACGCGCTGGCTCTCGGACCTCGGGCACATCCTGCGCCGCGACATACAGCGCGTCGTCGCGAGCCCGCTCGACGTCAACCGCTACCTCGCCGAGTGGTGGAGCGTGCAGCGCTCGATCCAGCGCGCGAAGGACGCCAAGAGCGATGCCCACGACGGCCGCGCGATCCTCAATTTCGAACAGCTCGTCGAACTCGGCAAGACCGGCGAAGTCGGGGCGGACGACCGCCACGTCGTGCACATCGTCGACTGGCTGCTGCAGTACGCGTTCGAGCAGCGCGCATCGGACATCCATCTCGAACCGCGGCGCGACATGAGCAACATGCGCTTCCGCATCGACGGCGTCATGCACAAGGTGTTCGAATTGCCGACGCCGGTGATGACCGCGGTGACGTCGCGCATCAAGATCCTCGGGCGCATGGACGTGGCCGAGAAGCGTCGCCCGCAGGACGGGCGCATCAAGACGCGCTCCCAGGGCGGCCGCGAGGTCGAACTGCGGCTGTCGACGATGCCGACCGCGTTCGGCGAGAAGGTCGTCATGCGCATCTTCGACCCCGACATCGTCGTCAAGGAGTTCCGCCAGCTCGGCTTCTCGCCCGCGGAAGAGACGATCTGGCGCGGGATGGTCGAGCGCCCGCACGGCATCGTGCTCGTGACCGGCCCGACCGGTTCGGGCAAGACCACGACGCTCTACTCGACGCTCAAGCACCTCGCCACGCCCGATCTGAACGTCTGCACGGTCGAAGACCCGATCGAAATGGTCTCGCCCGAGTTCAACCAGATGCAGGTGCACCAGGCGATCGACCTCGATTTCGCGGCCGGCGTGCGCACGCTGCTGCGCCAGGACCCCGACATCATCATGGTCGGGGAGATCCGCGACCTCGAGACCGCGCAGATGGCCGTGCAGGCATCGCTCACGGGCCACCTCGTGCTGTCCACACTGCACACCAACGATGCGCCGAGCGCGATCACGCGCCTGCTCGACCTCGGCGTACCGAACTATCTGATCCAGTCCACCGTGACCGGCATCGTCGCGCAGCGCCTCGTGCGCACGCTGTGTCCGCACTGCAAGGCGGAGGCGCCGCTCGACGTTCAGGCATGGGCCGCCCTCACGCATCGCTGGCCGCTCGCGCCGCCGGCGAAGTACTACGTCCCGAAGGGGTGCCTCGAATGCCGCAAGACCGGCTTCCTCGGTCGAACCGGCATCTACGAGATGCTGCGCATCACCCCGGCCGTGCGCGCGCTGATCCAGTCCGACATGAACCTCGCGAAGCTCGCCGAAACCGCTTATGCGGAAGGCATGCAGCCGCTGCGCGCATCCGCGGCGGCCCAGGTCGCGCGCGGCGTCACCACGATTTCCGAAGTGGTCAATGTCCTGCCGCCGATCGACTGAGCGAGCCTCTGCTCGATTCCTGATCGTCCAGACCGGCACCACGCTGCCGCAGGTGCGCGCGCGACACGGCGACTTTCCGGACTGGTTCCGCCGCGGCCTCGGCCTGCACCGGCGCGACGTCGACGTGGTGCGGGCGCACGCCGGCGAGGCATTGCCGGACCCGCACGGATATGCAGCCGCAGTGGTGACGGGCTCGCCGGCGATGGTGAGCGAGCGCCTGCCCTGGAGCGAAGGTGCGGCAGGTTGGCTGCGTGACGCGGTCGCACGGGGCTTGCCGATTCTCGGCGTCTGCTACGGCCACCAGTTGCTGGCGCACGCGCTCGGCGGTCGCGTCGACTACCATGCGCGCGGTCGTGAGATCGGTACGGTCGGCATCGAGCGCCTCGCCGCTGCCGACGCCGACGCGCTGCTGTCCTCGGCTCCGGCGCGCTTCGCGGCGCATGCGTCGCACCAGCAGAGCGTGCTCGAACTGCCGGACGGCGCCGTCGTCCTTGCGCGCTCGGCGCACGACCCGCATCACGCGGTGCGTTACGCGCCGCGGGTCTGGGGCCTGCAATTCCATCCGGAATTCAGCGTCGACATCATGCGCGGGTACCTTCGAGCCCGCCCTCGCGCGGCCAACGGCGACTGCCCGGCCGAATGCTGTCCGGCGCGGGAACACGCGCCCGCGCCGGCGGCCCGCCGGCTCCTGCGCCGTTTTCGGGCGATCGCTCTGGCTTGCCCCTAGCGAATGCTCGAGCCGTCCTCGCGACGGGCTCGGCCCTCCCCCGGTCCCCTTACTTGCGCGCGCGACCCGCGCGGCGGATCGCTGCGAGCGGATCGCCGAGCTTGAGGCCCGACAGGTAGTCGCTGATCGCCTCGTTGGTGACGTCGTACAGCGGCCGGCCCATGACCGCGGCGGCGGCCTTGAGGCTGTCGCGCACGCGCTTGGAGACGCGCAGGCTGGCATCGCGCGCGTCGTCGGATTCTGCCGCAACTGTGGACTTCTTCATGTTCTCTCCCGGCACCGGTGTGTAACCGCACTTTATTTTGACTGTTTTAGAAGTGTAACTGTGATTCGGGGGCGACCGATAGGGCCGGGCGGCCAACTGTGTGACGTTTTGTGACCAAAACGAGTCGAGGCCGCCTCCGCCGGGCGCCTG
>NZ_DATDMY010000247.1:0-10118 GCF_036518555.1 Dokdonella sp.
TCGAACGCCTGTTGCAGGCCGCCGTGCGCGTGCCCGATCACGGCAAGCTCGTGCCGTGGCGCCTGCTCGCGATCCGCGGCGAGGCGCGCGCCCGGCTCGGTCGCAGCCTCGCCGAAATCCATGCCCGGCAGGAACCCGACGTGTCGCCGAGCGTGCTCGAGAAGGACCGCGAGCGCTTCAACGCCGCGCCGCTGATCGTCGCCGTGATCGCGCGCATCGAGGCCGACCACCCGAAGATTCCCGCGCAGGAGCAGCTGCTGTCGGCCGGATGCGTCGCCTACAACCTGCTGCTCGGCGCGCAGGCGCTCGGCTTCGGCGCGCAGTGGCTGACCGGCTGGGCCGCCTACGACGCGGACGTGGCCCGCCTGCTCGGTCTCGGCGCGAACGAGCGCGTCATCGCGTTCGTGCACGTCGGCACGGCGAAGGAAACTGCGCCCGAGCGCGCGCGCCCCGCGCTCGCCGACATCTGGTCGGAGTGGACCTGAGGCGATGGCCGACACCGTCCATCTCGTCGACGGCAGCCTCTACGTCTGCCGCGCATGGTTCGCGCAGGTGCCCGATGCGGAAGATGCGGACGGCCAACCCGTGCACGCGGTCCACGGCTTCGCGCGCTTCCTGCTCGACCTGCTCGAACGCGCGCGGCCGACGCATCTCGCGATCGCGTTCGACGAATCGCTCAACACCTCGTTCCGCAACGCGCTTTACCCTGCCTACAAGGCGAACCGGCCGGCCGCGCCGGCCGATCTGATGCGCCAGTTCGCCGGCTGCAAGGCGTTCGCCGCAGCGCTCGGCGCGACCGTGCTCGTCGACGACCAGTTCGAGGCCGACGACCTCATCGGCAGCGCGCTCGCGCGTCTGCGCGACGTCGGCTTCCGCGGCGTGATCGTGTCGGCCGACAAGGACTTCGCGCAGCTCATCGGCAGCGGCGACGAGCAATGGGATCCGCCGCGCAACCAGCGCTGGGACAGCGCGGGCGTGAAGTCGCGGCTCGGCGTGCATCCGCACCAGGTCGCGGATTATCTCGCGCTGACCGGCGACGCGATCGACAACATTCCCGGCGTGCCCGGCATCGGGGCGAAGACCGCGGCGATCCTCCTGCATCACTTCGGCACGCTCGATGCGCTGCTCGAACGCGCCGACGAGGTCGCGTTCCTGCGCACGCGCGGCGCGGCCGCCGCGTCGATGCGCCTGCGCGAACATGCGCAGACGGCACGCCTGTCGCGATCGCTGACCGGGATCGCGCTCGACGCACCGGTGCCCGCGAGCGCCGACGACTATCGCCGCAGGTTGCCGGATGAGGCGATCGACGAGCTGCTCGAGCGCCTGCGCTTCGGCCCGCTGACGCGTGCACGCGTGAGGGCCTTGCGCGAGCCGTCCACGCAATCCCGATGATCCGCCGGTGCGGCTCGACCCGCGCAGCCGCGAGTCCCGCCGCGTCCACCGCCCCCTGGCGGCTCGCGTAGGATCCGCTCCGGTCGCGCGCGGTTGCGCCATCCCCGCCGGGCCGCGTCGTCGATTCGCGTCGCCCGCGGCGGCACGCGCGTTGCGCGCGGCGCCCGACCGTCGGCGCCACGAACGGGCTTGACGCCGCCGACGCCCCCGCGCTCGCGTGCCTCAGTTCCCGGTGACCGACTGCGAGCCGCCGTCCACGTTCGAGAACACGCCGCTGCCCGGCTTCGAATCGCTGATCACGCTCGACGCCGGCGCGACCTTGGCGCTCGTCAGCGTCCCGCCGTCCCAGGCGAAGCGCAGGTCGGTCCTGAACACCTTGACCGGCTCGAGCTTGCGCTCGTCCTTCGGCGATCCGTAGCTGTCGTACGCATTCTTCTGGCTGTTCGCGACGAAATACAGCGAATCGCCCGCGACCGCGCCGTAGGTCGGGAGTTCGAACGCGGGATTGGCCGCATCCAGCGGCATCGCGGCGGTGACCGTCTTCATGTCGTCGGCCAGCGCGATGCGCATCACGCGTCGCGGCGACATACCGCTCTGGATCGCCACCAGCCGGTGGTCGTACCAGCTCAGGCCATCGATGCCGCCGAGGGCGAGCTTGGCCGGGTCGTACTTGAGGTCGAACGGCTTGCCTGCGGCGAGGTCCACGCCGAATATGCCGAGCGCGTAGTCGGCGAAGTAGAGCGTCTTGCCATCGTCGCTGAGCGCGAGGCCGCGCACGCTCGTCAGCTTCGGGTTGGCGACCATCGGCTTGAGCGCGCCGCCGTCGAGGCGGTAGATCACGTTGTGCAGGCCGTCCGCGGCGAACACGAGACCCTTGCGCGCGGCGAGGCTCGACAGCGTGTTCGGCTGCGCGCCGGACGGAAGCAGGTACTTCTCGAGCAGCTTGCCGTTCGAGAGGCGGAACTTGAACACGCCCGCCTGGCCGTAGTTCGCCTGGCTGAATCCCTTGAAGTAGAGCGATGCGGTACTCGCGACATAGAGCGCGTCGTCGTCGGCATCGACCGCCATGGCGTACACGCTCCAGAGGCCATCGGCGCCAGCCGCTATGAAATCGGTGAGCTTGCCGTCGGCGTCCGCGCGCATGATCGTGCCGTCGCGCACGCTGCCGACGAGCAGTTGCTTGCGCACCGGGTCCCAGGCGAGCGATTCGTAGAGATGGTCGCCCGCGGGGAGCGAGAAAGCGACCTTGCCCTCGCCGAATGGCTTGAGGTTCGTCTTGAGCCCGTCGGTGATGTAGGTCCAGACCTTGGTGCCGGAAATCTTCGCGAAATCGGCGTTCTCGGCGAGGTCGTAACCGTAGCCGACGCGCTGCATCCCGAGCAGGAGGTCGTAGGCCTTCGTCTTCTCGCCCTGGCGGGCGTACGTCGTCGCGAGCGCGAGCTTGAGTTCGCCGACATTGGGCTCGAACGCGGTGAGCCGCTCGAGCGTCCAGGCGAGGCGGTCGAGGTCGTCGCCCTGCTTGTACAGCGCAGCCGCGCGCAGCAGCGCGGCCGGCGATTGCATCTGGTCGATCTGCCCCTTCGACAGGTGCCTCGGGTCAAGACCCGCCCCCGCCTGCACCGCGGGCGCGGCCGCAGCGGTGCCGGCCACGAGGGCAAACGCGAAAGTGCATAGAATGCGGCGGATCATCATTCGATCGTTCCTCGTGGGGGGTCCGGCCATGGACCGCCAACCCGCTGAATAGTTTCAGGAAAGCCGCACACAATGACCGAAACGGAAACGCTTTGCAACGGAAAATGGCTGCGCCTCAAGCGCCGCGGCCGCTGGGAGTACGCCGAACGCACCAATCCGGGCGGCGGCGTCATGATCATCGCGGTGACGCCGGAGGACCGCATCCTGTTCGTCGAACAGTATCGTCCCGCGATCGAGTGCATGACGATCGAGATGCCGGCCGGCCTCGTCGGCGACGTCGCCAGCAGTGCCGACGAGAGCGCGGTCGACGCCGCGCACCGCGAACTCGTCGAGGAAACCGGCTACCGCGCCCGCCGCATCGACTTCCTCATGTCCGGGCCCACGTCGGCCGGCATGAGCAACGAGATCCTCGCCTTCGTGCTCGCGCGCGATCTCGAACGCGTCGACCAGGGCGGCGGCGACGAAACCGAAGAGATCACCGTGCACGAAGTCGCGCGCCACGAAGCGGCGGCATGGCTCGTCGAAAAGATCAACGCCGGCTACTCGATCGATCCTAAGATGTTCGCGGGCCTCTACATGCTCGATCACGCGACGCTCTTCGCACGCTGACGAAGAAGAGCGGGTCGTCGAAGCACGCGAGGCCGACGAAGCGAGGCGATCCAGGGGGGCATTGGCCGGGTCGATGCTCGCTTCGGCGTGCGCTGCGGGCGTCGCGTTCAAGGCGTCGCACTCGCTGCGGACGTCTCAGGCCATGGAAGCAAACGCAAGCCACTGCCAGAGCAGCAGAACGGCCATGACGCCCATCACGGTCCAGGTGAGGAAGGTGCCGCTGACGCGGCCGAAGCGGGAGAACGACGGGACCGACATGCCGAACGCGTGCAGCACGCGGCCGGCGATCAGCACGCAGCCGAACGCGTGCAGCCAGAGTGGCCGGGTCTGGTTCCATTCGAGCATGCCGAGCAGGATCAGCGCGAGCGGAAGGTTTTCGATCGCATTCGCGTGTGCGCGGATGCGCAGGAACATGTCGTCGTCGCCGCCGTCGCCGACGGAGATGCGCTTGCCGTGGCGGCCGAGCGACGTGCGCATGGCCAGCACGAGCACGAGCAGGGTCGCGAACGCGGCGTAGATTCCGGTGATGTGCATGGTCGGGCCCCTTGTGGTCGGCGGTCACGGTACACCGCCTCGTCGCGCTCGTCACATCGACGCGCGCGCACACGAGCTGGCCAGCCTCGCGGCGCGACCGCAGCCCGCCGCGATGCTCGCGCAATCAGCGCTCCGGCGCCCGCACGCGCCCGTCCTGCTGCACGCCGACGATGCGTCGTACACCGTCGGGCACGATGCGGTAGGCGACGCGCAGGTCGCCCGCGACGGGTCGCGCGGGGTCGCCCGTGCAGAGCGCGCCGTCGCAGTCGCGGAACGTCGCCGCGAGGTTCGGCGGCAGGCGCGCGATCGAAACCGGATACGCCTGCGGCGCCGCGCCTGCGGCGGCGAGGTTCGCATCGATCTCGAAGGCGCCGAGCCGCACGTCGGCCGCGGGGAACCGTTCGCTCGAGAACGGAAACGGCGTGTCGTTGCGATGGCCGGCGGGCTCACGGAACGCGCGCGAGTCGATGCGCTGCGATGACCATTCGAGCGCGTAACGGCACTGCGCACCCGCGCAATGCTCCTGCCATTGCAGCATCCGCACGTCGCGCAGCAGCACGACCGCCGCGGCCTCGATCGCGAACGCGTCGTCGCGCGCGGGGCGCGCGACGCGCAGCGGACCGTCGAGTTCGACCTCGCGGCCGTCGTTGCGCGGATCGACATGCGCGGGATTGGCGACAATCGGCTTTGGGGGCGCGGACGCGGGCGGGGTCGCACGCGGGTGGCGGTACAGCCACCACGCGCCCGCGCCGACCGCGACGACCACGGCCGCGACGAGCAACAGCGACGGCGCACTGCGGGAACGGCGCCCGCGCCGCGCCATCAGGCGGCCTCGCCGACGAGTTCGGCGACTTCGCCGCGGGTGCCGAAGCGCCCCTTGTCGTCGCGCGCCACGTGCGCGCAGGCGCAGCCGACGTCGTGCGTGAAGAACAGGCGCACGTCGCGCGCGAGCTTGTCCTCGAGGAACGCTCGCTTTTCGTCGATCAGCAGTTCCGGGTAGCGGTCGTAGCCCATCGTGATCGGCAGGTGTACCCACGGCCGGCCCGGAATCAGGTCGGCGCAGAAGACGATGCCGCCGGACGGCGTCGCGATTTCGGAAAGCATGAGGCCAGGCGTGTGGCCGTTCGAATAGGCGAAACGGACCTGCATGCCGAGCGTCAGCGAGTGCGTCCCCTGCACGCGTTCGAGCCGCCCCGAGGCTTCCAGCAGCGGCTGCAGCTCGGCAATGAACGAGGCGCGATCGCGCGGATGCGGACGGGTCGCGCGCTGCCAGCACTCCTCGCCGACGACGTAGGTCGCGTTCGGGAACAGCAGGCGCGGCGCCTTGCCCTCTTCCCAGGCCGCGAGCAGGCCGCCCGCATGGTCGAAGTGCAAGTGCGAGAGGACGACCGCGTCGATGTCCTCGTGGCCGAACCCGGCCGCTCGCAGCGAGTCGAGCAGCACGTGGCGATCCTCGACCACCCCGAAGCGCTCGCGCATCTTCGGCTCGAAGAACGCGCCGATGCCGGTCTCGAACAGCACGGTCTTGCCGTTCAGGCCTTCGACGAGCAGCGCGCGGCACGCGAGCGGGATGCGGTTGTCGGCGTCGGGCGCGATCCAGTGTTCCCACATCGCGCGCGGCACGTTGCCGAACATCGCGCCGCCGTCGAGCTTCTGCGAGTTGCCGAGGATGGACCAGAGTTTCATGCGCGCGCCGAACCTTGATGTGTGGATGCCACCGCGTTCACCTCTCCCGCACGCGGCAGAGGTCGACTCGCGCAGCGAATCGGGTGAGGGTAGACGAAGCGTACGCTCCGATCACCCCTCACCCCAACCCTCCCGCGAGCGGGAGAGGGGAACATCCCAACCTACTTGACGATGCCGCTGCCGGAATCACCGCGCGGATCCGAGCCCGCGTGCATCTCCCCGGTCTTGCGGTTCCAGCTCACGACGTTCATGAAACCGAACGGCCACGTGCCCGCGGCGACGTTGATCGTGTGCCCCATCGCCTCGAGCGCGGCCTTCTCCGCCGGCGTGAACGCACCCGCTTCCGCCTCGATCGCGTCGGGCATGTACTGGTGGTGGTAGCGGCGCAGCGCGACGATCTTCTCCGGGGTCTCGCCTTCGACGAACGCGAGGATGCCTTCGAGCACCATCGTGATGATGTAGCTGCCGCCGGGTGTGCCGATCACGCCGATGCGGTCCTTGCCGACGATGAAGCTCGGCGTCATCGACGACAGCGGGCGGCTGCCGGGCTTGGGCGCGTTGGCGTCGTTGCCGAGCAGGCCGTATGCATTCGGCTTGCCCGGGACGAGCGCGAAATCGTCCATCTCGTTGTTGAGCACGAAGCCGGTGCCCGCGACGACGAACTTCGAGCCGAGGGTCGTGTTGACCGTCTGCGTGCCGGAAACGAGGTTGCCGTCGCGGTCGATGATCGAGAAGTGCGAGGTATGCATGCTTTCCGGCGGCGCCATGTAACCGGGCAGCATGTCGCTCGGCGTCGCCTTGTCCGGATGGATCGACGCGCGCAGGCCGGCCGCGTAGAGCGGATGGGTGAGTTCGGCCACCGGCATCTTCACGAAATCCGGATCGCCGAGGTATTCGGCGCGATCACGGTACGCACGGCGCATCGCCTCCACCGTGAGATGCACGCGGTGCGCGCGATCGAGCTTGCCGAGATCGTAACCGCCGAGGATGTTGAGCATCTCGGCGAGCGCGATGCCGCCCGACGACGGCGGCGGTGCGGTGACGATGTGCCAATCGCGATACTCGAAGGTGATCGGCGCGCGTTCCTTGACTTCGTACTTCGCGAGGTCGTCCTCGGTCCAGCGCCCGCCCGCCTCACGCACGCCCGCGACGAGGCGCTTGGCGATGTCGCCGCGGTAGAAGCCGTCGTCGCCATCGCGCGCGATCGCCTCGAGCACGCGCGCGAGATCGGGCAGGCGCAAGATCCAGCCGTCCTTCGGCGCTGCACCGTCGACGAGGTAGAGCGCTGCCGACGCCGGCCAGCGCATCAGCGTGTCGCGCTGGCGCGCGATCGCGCGGATCGCGCGCGGATCGGGCTGGAAGCCGTCACGCGCGATGCGGATCGCCGGGGCAAGCGACTTCGACAAGGGTAGCTTGCCGTACTCCCTCGCGAGCTTGACCAGCACCGCCGGTTCGCCCGGGATCGCCGCGGAGAGCGGGCCGTTGAGCGCGTGGTCGCGATCGGGCTGGCCCTTCGCGTCGAGGTAATCCTTCGGATCGACCGCGGCCGGTGCGGTCTCGCGCGCGTCGAGCATGACTTCCTTGCCGTCGGACGCGCGCCGCAGCAGGAACAGTCCGCCGCCGCCGATGCCCGAACTCTGCGGCTCGACCACCGACAGCGTCGCCGCCACCGCGACTGCGGCATCGAACGCGTTGCCGCCCATCTCGAGCGCCTCGAAACCCGCCTGGGTCGCGAGCGTGTGCGCGCTCGCGATCGCCGCGTGGCTCGGCTTGTCGGCCGCGGACGCGCCTGCGCAGGCGATCGCGACGAGTGCGGCGAGGATGATCTGCTTCCAACGATGGTTCATGGAGTGTTCCTCGCCGGGGTATTGGATTTTGCGTCATTCCCGCGATTGCGGGCAAAGCGGCCGGCGTTGCGCGAGCGGCGGCACGCGCGATGCGCGTACCGCCCTGCGCCATTGCGGCGGTTCGCGGGCGGCCGCGCGCGAGCGATGGCATGCGCGATGGGCGGCACGCCTGTCGCGCGCCGCCGCATCACGCGACATCGACAACCATGCGGCGCGATCCACCGCGATTCAACCCGTCAGGCGTTCGAATTTCGCGAGCAGCGCTTCACGCGTTTCGGGGTGTTCCGGGTCGGAGATGATGCATTCGACCGGGCACACGATCACGCACTGCGGCTCGTCGTGGTGGCCGACGCATTCGGTGCAGAGTTCCGGCGCGATCTCGTAGAACTCGCTGCCGAGGCTGATCGCCTTGTTCGGACAGACCGGCTCGCAGACGTCGCAGTTGACGCACTGGTCCGTGATCTTGAGCGACATGGGTCGGGGTATCGGGAGGCGGGAATCGGGAAGAGCGTCCGCGTCGCGACGCGGCGATTCCCGATCCCCGTGTCGACTCCCTACCTACTTGGCTTCGACGAAGCGCACGTCCGCGCCGGTCGGGTCGAGCGCGAGCTTGACCGCGGCGCCTTCGGCCGTCGCTCCGACGAAGAGCACGACGACCTCCTTGAACGAGCCCGGCGTCGCGTCCTTGAACGCGTCGATGATGAGCGCCGAAGTCAGCTTCGAATCCGGGCCGCCGAACGCCATCATGTTGCCCGGAAGCACGCCGCGCGAAACCACGGTACGCACGTTCTCGAGCTGGTTGTTGCGATCGGCGACGGACGCTTCGTCGTCGCCGCCCGGCACGAAGTACATGTACGGGTGGTTGCTCTTCACGCCCTGCATGTTCGCGGTGACGACCGCGACCAGGTATTGCTTCCACGCGTTCTTGTCGGTCGGGTTGGCCGGCATCGGCGGGATCGCGGGCTTCTGCTCGGCGGCGGGCACGGCCGTCTGCTCGCCCGAGCTGCACGCACCGAGCGACAGCGTCGCGGCGACGGCGAGGGCTACGATCGGAAGAATCTTGCGCATGGGGATTTACCTCGTGGTTGTCGAATTCAGGTAGCGCGTGCGCAGCGCCTGTTGCACGACCGGATGGACGAATCCGGAAACATCGCCGCCGAGGCGCGCGATTTCGCGCACCAGCGAGGACGAGATGAAACTGTATTGCTCGGCCGGCGTGAGAAACAGCGTCTCGGCGGCCGGAATCAGGTGCCGGTTCATGCTTGCGAGCTGGAACTCGTACTCGAAGTCCGACACGGCGCGCAGCCCGCGCAGGATCACTCCGGCACCGATCTCCTCGACGAAATCGGCGAGCAGCGTCGAGAAGCCGCGCACCTCGACGTTCGCGAGGCCGCCGAGCGCGGTGCGCGCGAGGTCGATGCGCATCGCGAGGTCGAACGCGGGCATCTTGGTCGAGCTGTCCGCGACTGCGACGACGAGGCGGTCGAACAGCGGCGCCGCGCGGCTGGCGAGGTCGATGTGGCCATTCGTGATCGGATCGAAGGTGCCCGGATAGACCGCGATGCGCGCGCGCTGCTGCGTGGTAGGCATGGGCCGTCCCTGCGAAATGGCCGCTAGCTTAGCGGAACCGCCCCGGAGCGGCGATAGAGCGCGAAGCGGACCGCACCCGCGAAACCCTCGCGATGCGGCAGCCATGCGGGCGGCAGCTCGAAGCGCGCCTCGCGCGGCGACTCCACGTAGGCGAAGCCGCCATCGGCGAGCCAGCCGCCCTGCTCGATCGCGGCCGCTGCGCCCTGCCACAGTCCGGCATCGAATGGCGGGTCAAGGAAGACCAGGTCGTACGGCCGCGCCGCGCCCGTGAGCCAGCCGGCCGCGTCGGCATGCACGACTTCCGCGCCCTCGACGCGCAGCCGCACGACGTTGTCGGCGAGCGCGCGGCACAGCTCGCGGTCGCGCTCGATGAACGTGCAGGATCCGGCGCCGCGCGAGAGCGCCTCGATGCCGAGCGCGCCCGTGCCCGCGTAAAGGTCGAGGCAGCGCATGCCGGGCAGGTACGGCATGAGCCAGTTGAACAGCGTCTCGCGCACACGATCGGGGGTCGGGCGCAGCCCCTCGCGCACGGGCACTGCGAGGCGCGAGCCGCGCAGGCGGCCGGCGACGATGCGCACGGCGCCGTGCGCGGGTTTCGGGGGAGGATTGCGCATCGGCAGGTGGTGTAGACGCCCGGGTGCTAGCATTGTCGGCCCGCATTTTCGCCGAATTCGCCCGCGATGCTGAAGTTCTGGAAGAAGAAGCCGGCCGAGGACAAGGCCACGCCGCCCGCGCCCGCGCCCGGGACGCCCGAGGAAGCGGCTGTCG
>NZ_DATDMY010000248.1:0-6850 GCF_036518555.1 Dokdonella sp.
GCGGCAGCGCGACGCGCTCGAGCGCGTGCGCTTCGAGTGCTACGCGGATCTCGTCGCCGTGCGCGACGACGTGCGCGTTCGCGTACGCGGCGCAGCTCGGTGCGCACTTCGGCGCTTCGGCGAGGCGCGCGCGCAGGCCCGCGAGCAGATCGCCCGGTGGGAATGCCTGCGCGCGCGCGTGTGGCGCCGCGAGCGCGAAGAGCGCGACGAACGCCGCCGCAGCCGCGTGCGGCGGCGCCTTCCATGCGCGCACGACCGGCTTCAGCAGGCGCACGACCAGCCAGGCGAGCAGGCCGACGAGCAGGACGCGCAGGATGCGCACGAGCCACGAGGGCGCGATCAGCAGGCGCATCGTCTGCTCCGGCACGACGCGGCCGCTCCAGCCGAGTTCGTAGCGCTGGCCGCGTGTCCAGCCGGGCTCTCCCGCACCGGTCTGCAGCACGGTCGATTCGCCGTAGCGTTCGATCTTCTGGCTCATGGCGCGGTGGCGGAACACGCCCCCCGCAGCCTGCGACTTCGCCAGCTCTGCCGGCGGCGGCGCTGCGGGTGCGGATGCGGGCAGCGGCGCGGTCGCCACGGCGGCCTCGTCCTGCATGGCGTCCGCGGCAACCTCGCCTTCCCCCGAACGCGGCGCCGGCGCCATCGCCTGCCGGCGAGCGACGCCGAAATCGAAATCGGTCGCGCGACCCGTCGCACTGCCCTCGAGCTGCGGATGCATCGCCGTGCGCAGCTGGCCGGCGACGAACGGCAGCGCAGCGAGCGCGAGCACGATGAGCACGACGCGACGCGTCCATTCGAATGCGCGCGCGAGGCGCCCCGCCGGCAGCGCCCGCAGCGCAAGGCCCAGGCCGAGCGCGGCCAGCAGCAGCCAGCGCGGCGAACCGGGTTCCTGGTAGCCGAGCACGACGTACGCGACCGCGACGGAGACGCCGGCCCATCCGAGCAGGCGCCAGGCGAGCAGCGCGAGCACGGCGGCGACGAACACGTCGTAAAGCGTCCACGCCGACACCCAGCTGCCGCGCGCGAAATCCGCGCCCGGGGCCGCGAGCAGGCGATAGCCGTCGGGCAGGTGCACGGTGGCCGAGATGCCGTCGAAATTGCTGCGCCAGCCCGCGATCGGCCACGCCGCCGAGGTCGGCTCGATGCGCACGCCGGCGCCGAGATCGACCTCGGCCGAACGCCATTCGACGCCGGTGCTGCCGGGCTGCTCGCCACGCGTGACGAGCAGCGGATCGTCGCCCGCCTGCGCGCGTTCGAGCAGGAACGGCGGCGCGACGTCGAGGCGCCAATCGCGCAGCATGCGGCCGCGCACGCGGTCGCGCGCGAACCAGCCGTGGCCATCGAAATCGAGCCACATCTCTCGCTCGAGGCGCAACTGGTTCTGCGCGTCGGGGTCCTGCCCGCGCGAGCGCTGCTCGGTCGCGAGCGTGGCGCCATCGCCGAGCGCGAACGCGGGCAGCTGGGCCCATTCCGCGGGCACCTGCGCCTGTGCCGGGTCGACCGGCAGTTCGGCATTGGCGACCGTCACGCGCAGTGCCGGCGCGGCGGCGTAACTCCAGATCTCCTGCTGCGGCCACGGTTCGCCCGGGACGCGCGCCTTGACGGCGTCGACCGGCGAGAGCGCGCGCGCCTCGAGCACGAGCGTGTCGCTTCCCGGCTGCACGCGCACGCGGAGGCGACCGTCCGCATCGAGGCGAGCCGGCCACGCGCTCGCGAGCGACAAGGGATCGAAACCGGGCGGCAGCGCCGGGCCGAACACCTCCTCGCGCGCCTGTCCCGACACCGCGATCTCGATGCGCGTCGAGAGCAGCGCAGGCACGCCGTCCTCGAGGCGCCGGTAGACGCGCAGCTGCAGGCTGTCCGCCTCGGGCGCCTCGACTGCGACGCGCCCGAGCGTGACCTCGTCGCCATCGCGCTGCACCGGCGCGACCGTCCTGCCGTCGATGCTCAATGCGATCAACCCGACCGATTCGGGTACGCGCAAGGCCTGCGGCCGGTCCGTCCACGGTATGCGCGCGCGAATCTCGTGGCTGCCCGCGGCGAGGCGCAGTGCGGGTCCCTCGCGATCGACGACCGCAGCCGGCTGGCCGTCCACGGTGACCTCCTGCGGCCAGTGCGCGGCGTCGCCGGGCAGCGGCACCCAGCTGTCGGCATCGACGCGCCAGCGCTGCGCGAGGCTCGCTCCATGGGCGTCCGCCGCGAGCGCGAGTGTGCCCGGCCAGGCACACAGGTAATCGCCGGCCTGTGCGCCCGCGCGGCCGGAAATCAGCGGGCAGGCGCGGAATTCCTGGTCGTGCATGACCCAGGCTCGCCATGGCTCCAGCGCAGTGGGTACGTCGCTGGCGGCGTGCGCGGCGAACGGAAGGCAGAGTGCGAACAGCAGGCGGGCGAACGAACGCATGATCGATCCTTGTGCGAGGGTCCGGAACGCGGCATGCAACGGACCGGAACCCGGCCCGGGGTTTGCCGCTGCGGGTGCGTCAGTGCACCAGCAGGCGCCAGCCCTGCAACGCCGACGCGAGCAGGAAGCCGGCCAGGAAGAACAGGTAGCTGTAGCGCAGGTAACGGTACTTGTAGCGCCTGAGGTAGGTACCGAGCGAATAGATGTCGTTCGACCAGACGTAGTACGGCGAACCGTCGGGAGCGAGCGCGCGCGCCATCTCGCCGAGGTAGCGCTCGCGCGACAGCTCGGAGAAGTGGCCGAAGAACAGCAGGTTGAAATCCGCCGGCATGCGATCGCCGTGCAGCTTGAGCGAACGGTACTTCGGCAGCACCGCGAGGATCGCGAGCAGCAGCGCGGCGAGCGTGAAGCAGCCGAGAACGATCACCGACGCGCGCAGTTCGGGGTCGTTGACGTGCCCCATCGCGATCGTGAGCACGATCGACGACACCGTGATGATGATGTTCGCCTTCGTGTCGGCCATGCTCGACAGCGCGACGTGATGCTGCTGCGCGGTGCGCAGCAGGTTGTCGCCGGTATTGCGTTCGGGAATCCGCGCGAATGCCGCCATCGCGGCGGGGGAATGCTCGTCCATCGTCGCCTCGCTGCGCCTGTGGGCCGCATCTTAGCAATGAAGGTCCGCATGCGCGCCGGCCGGGCCAGCCAAGGATCGGCGCTTGCCCACCTGCGCACGCCGCGCGTAAGGTGGTCCGGCCCGTTTCCTGCTGGCGCCGCATCATGGAATTCGTCCAGAGCGCTCCGGTTCTCGGCAACCAGTACCGCGACGATCCGGTCCTGCGCGCGATGCTCGCGTGCAACCTGCCCGGGGACGTGCTCGCATCGATCGAGGGCGATCTCGACGAACTCGGTGCACACGCCGCGCAGGCCTGGATCGAGGCGCGCGCGGCGTCGGTCGTGCAACCGACGCTGCGCCAATGGGATGCGTGGGGCGATCGCGTCGATCGCATCGACGTCACTCCCGCGTGGCGCCTCGGCGCGGCGATGACGACGCGTTACGGGCTCGTCGCCGCGGGGCATGATTCCACCCACGGCGTGTACGCGCGCATCGACCAGTTCGCGCGCGTCTACCTCTACCATGTCGCGAGCGAGTTCTACACCTGCCCGCTCGCGATGAGCGACGGCGCCGCGACCGCGTTGATGGCGTCGGGTGCCTCCGCGCTGATCGAGCGTGCCGTGCCGCGCCTGCTCGCACGCGACCCCACGCGGCTCTGGCTGTCCGGACAGTGGATGACCGAGACCGCGGGGGGTTCCGACGTGGCCCGCACCGGCACCGTCGCACGGCGCGACGGCGACGGCACGTGGCGGCTCTTCGGACGCAAGTGGTTCACCTCGGCCGTCGTCGGCGAGATGGCGCTCGCGCTCGCGCGACCCGAGGGGGCTGGCGAGGGCACCGATGCGCTCGCGCTGTTCCTGGTCGAAACACGCGACGCGCACGGCCGCTGGAACGGCATCCGCATCGACCGCCTCAAGGACAAGCTCGGCACGCGCGAGCTGCCGACCGCGGAGATCCAGCTCGACGGCGCGCTCGCGACGCCCGTCGGCGAACTCGCGCACGGCGTGCGACTGATCGCGCCGGTGCTCAACGTGACGCGCACCTGGAACGCGGTCTGCGCGCTCGCGACGATGCGCCGCTGCATCGCGCTCGCGACCGATTACGCGCGACGCCGCGAGGCGTTCGGCAAGCCGCTCGCGCTGCAGCCGCTGCATCGCGCGACGCTCGCCGCGCTCGCGGCCGAGTTCGAGGCCGCCTTCCACTTCGTGTTCTTCGTCGTCGCGCTGCTCGGGCGCGGCGCGCAGGCATCGGCGGACGAACGCGCGCTGCTGCGCGTGCTGACGCCGCTCGCGAAACTCTGGACCGGACGCCTCGCCGTGCGCGTCGCGAGCGAGACCTGCGAAGCGTTCGGCGGTGCCGGCTACATCGAAGACACCGGCATCCCGCAGCTGTTGCGCGACGCGCAGGTGTTCCCGATCTGGGAGGGCACGACCAACGTGCTCGCGCTCGACGTGCTGCGCGCGCTCGGCGCAGACGGCGTCGACGCGCTCGTGGCGGCTGCGGGGTCGCTGCTCGCCGACGCCGGCGGCGACCACCACGGCATCGGCGCCTGCCTCGACGCGGCGCGCGCCTGGCATGCGCAGCGATGCACCTCGCGCGACGCGCTCGAGGCCGGCGCGCGTGGCTTCGCGCTGACGCTCGCGCGCGGCTTCGCCGCGGCCGTGCTCGCGCGGCATGCGGCCTGGGCGGTCCGTGCGCACGGCGAGCGGCGCGCGCTCGCTGCGCTCGACGCGTTCGCGGCCGCCGGGCTGTCGCGCCTCGCGTCCGCGGTGGACGTCGACGCGTTGCTGGCCGACAATTGCGCCCCCTGACGCGTGCCGACGCGTCGTCCTGCGCAGGAACACCGGCCCCATGCAGCACCTCACCATCGTCACGACCGGCGGCACGATCGACAAGATCTACTTCGACGACAAGTCGACGTTCCAGATCGGCGAGCCGCAGATCGGCGAGATCCTCGAAGCGCTCGGCGTCGCGTTCACGTTCGAGGTCCTGCCGGTGCTGCGCAAGGACAGCCTGCACATGACCGACGACGATCGCGCCGCGATCCGCGCCGCGATCGAGGGCCAGCCGCACCGCCACGTGCTCGTCACGCACGGCACCGACACGATGGTCGAGACTGCGCGGGCGCTGGCCGGGCTCGCGGGCAAGGTCGTCGTGCTCACGGGCGCGCTCAACCCCGCGCTGTTCAAGGGTTCGGACGCTGTGTTCAACATCGGCTGCGCGGTCGGTGCCGTGCAGACGCTGCCGGATGGCGTGTACATCGCGATGAACGGGCGCATCTGGGACCCCGCGCGCGTGCGCAAGAATCGCGATGCGAATCGCTTCGAGGCTTCCCGGGCCTGATCGTCGCACGCGCTCCGCGCGACGCGCTGAGCCGCCCGCCGCTCGATCGAGTGACCGCGCGACTGCCTCCGCTTCAGGAGCCGGGCGGAGCGAGTCGCTTTTCGTAACGCCAGACCTCGAGGTCGAACGGACCGGTCGGGACCTGCAGCCGGCTCACCATCGTTCCCGCGCGGCGCCAGCCGCATCTCTCGTAGAAGCGCGCCGCGCGCTGGTTGCCGATCGCGCACGCGAGCCAGGCGACACGGACGCCACGCGTCGCGAGGCCCGCCTCCGCGTCGGCGACGAGCGTCGCCGCGATGCCGCTGCCGCGCGCCGTGCGCGCGACGAAGAGCTGGTTGAGCTCGTCGCCGTGGGTGATGCTGAAGCCGAGCGGCGCGCCGGCGAGGCCGATCACGCGCGTGGCCGCCAGGTCGGCGGCGAGGCGTTCACGGAAGCTCTCGCGCGTTCGCCAGTGCGCGAGCTCCGCCGGCAGGATCGCCGCGTGGGCGTCCTGCCAGCCCTCGTGCCAGAGATCGGCGAGCGCAGCGACGTCGGCCCGCGTCGCGGCACGCACGACCGCACCGTCCTCGTTGACCATGCCCGGTGCCTCCGCGCGGCGGACGTAGCACGATAGCCGATCGCGCGGATCCGCTTCGACGCCCGAGGACGTCGCCTGGCGATCGGCCGCGAGCGCCCTGGTCCGCGCTGCCGAGGAAGCGGCGTTCGCGTTGCGCGCCGAAACGAAACGGCGGCCGGTTCGCACCGGCCGCCGTCGTCGCGTCGCCGTCCGTGGCGCGGGTTTCCGCTAGGGCGTGAAGCTCGGCGTCAAGGTGACGCCCGAGAACGTCGCGTACGCGCGCACGCGCACGTGGTACGTGCCCGCGGTCGGTGCGCTGAACGTGCACGTTTCGCTGTTGCCGCTCAGGTACGGCCGGCACAGGTAGCTCGACGTCGTCGGCGCGGCGTTGAGCTGCACGTACAGGTCCGCGTCGCCGCTGCCGCCGGCGATCTGGAACTTCAGGTTGGTCGCGCCCGACGGCACCACCAGCGTGTAGTCCGAGGTCCAGTTGCCCGTGGTCGCCGCGAGCCCGCTCACCGGCACGCCGTTCGACAGCGAGGTGCCGCCGCCACCGCCGCCGGTCGAGTAGCTGCCGGTCAGGCTCATGCCGCTGAAGGTCGAGTACGCGTTGATCATCACGTAGTACGTACCCGCCTGCGCGGTCGTGATCGAGCACGTCTCGCTGTTGCCCGATACCCACGAGCGGCAGTCGTAGCTCGAGGTCGTCGGTGCGGAGCCGAACTTGACGTAGAGGTCGCCGTCGCCGCTGCCGCCCGAGGTGACGAACTTGAGGTTCGTCGCGCCGGCCGGAACGACCATCGTGTAGGCGAGCTGGTTGCCGGTGGTCGCCGCGAGGCCGGTGACCGGCACGCCGTTCTGCAGCACGTTGCCGCCGCCGGCCGTGACCGTGACCGAACTCGTCTTGGTGTTGGTCGCGCCGCCGTTGTCGGTGACC
>NZ_DATDMY010000249.1:0-9895 GCF_036518555.1 Dokdonella sp.
GCCTGGAAGGTGAGCCCGAAGCGGTCGCCGTCGACCTCGGCTCGTGGGCCTTCTCGTCGTTTTCGGGTGAGCCGACCGACGTCACGATCGCGGGCGCGCAGCTCGCGTACGTGATGTTCACGTCCGGCTCGACCGGCCGCCCGAAGGGCGTCGCGATGCGCAGCGCCGCGGTCGCTGCGCTGATCGAATGGCACCGGGCCCATCCGCGTCTCGGGCGCGCGGCGCGCACGCTGCAGTTCGCCCCGCTCGGCTTCGACGTGTCGTTCCAAGAGATCTTCTCGACGTTCGCGACGGGCGGTTGCCTCGTGCTGCCCGACGAATCCGAGCGGCGCGATCCCTATGCGCTGCTCGCGCTGCTCGTGCGCGAGCGCATCGAGCGGTTGTTCCTGCCCTACGTCGGGCTGCAGGCGCTCGCCGAAGCGGTCGCCGCGGGCGGTGCGCTGCCGCATACATTGCGCGACGTCGTCACCGCCGGCGAGCCGCTGCGCATCACGCCGGCGATTCGCGCGCTTTTCGCGGCGCTGCCGGACGCCGTGCTGCACAACCACTACGGTCCGACCGAGACGCATGTCGTCACCGCGCACGAGCTCGCCGGCGATCCGTCCGCGTGGCCGGAGCGGCCGCCGATCGGCGTAGCGCTGCCGCACGTACGCGTGCGCATCGCCGATGCGGCGCTGACGCCGCTCCCCGACGGTGCGGAGGGCGAGCTCCTGCTCGGCGGCGATTGCCTCGCCGCCGGCTACATCCATCGCCCCGAGCTCACCGCCGAACGCTTCGTCGAGCTCGACCGCGAGCGCTGGTACCGCAGCGGCGACCGCGCGCGCGTCGGTGACGGCGGCGTGCTCGAATGCCTCGGCCGCCTCGACGACCAGCTCAAGATCGACGGCTTCCGGGTCGAGCCGGCCGAGGTCGAGGCCGTGCTCTGCCGGCATGCCGCGGTGGCCGAGGCGATCGTCGTCGCCGCCGACGCGGCCGGCGGCCGCCGACTCGTCGCGCACGTGCTCGCGCGGGACGCGCACGTCGACGCCCCGGCCCTCGCGGCGCAGCTGCGCGCGCACTGCGCGGCGTCGCTCGCCCACTACCTCGTGCCGCACGCGGTCGAGGTCCATGACGCGCTGCCGCTCACCGCGAGCGGCAAGGTCGACCGCCGTGCGCTCGCCGCCGCGCCGGTCGCGGAGCCGCTGCGCTGGCTCGAAGGCGCTTCCTTGCCGAATCAACTTCTCGACTTGTGGAAGCAGCTGCTCGGGGTGGATCATCTCGACGTGGAAGCGAACCTGTTCGACCACGGCGCGCGCTCGCTGCTGGTGGTGCGTGCGCTGACCGAACTGCGCCGGCACGGTTACGTGCTCAGCGTGGCGCAGGCGTACGAGCACCCGACCGTCGCGGCACAGGCCGCCGCGCTCTCGGCGGCCCCTGCACCCGCCACCGCCGACGGCGCGCGCGCGCGCGGCGTCGCGCAGCGTGCCGCGTTCGCGCGCTTCGGCCCGCGCGCGGGCGGAGGCGTCGGATGAGCGAGCCTGCGCACGACGGCGTCGCGATCGTCGGCATGGCCGGGCGTTTTCCCGGCGCCGCGTCGGTCGACGAACTGTGGGAGAACCTGCTCGCCGGACGCGAGTCGATCACGCGCTTCGCCCCCGAGCAGGTATCGCCGCTCGTGCCGCGCGCACTGCGCGAGCATCCGCGTTACGTGCGCGCGCGCGGCACGATCGCCGACGTCGAGCGCTTCGACGCCGCGTTCTTCGGCATCCCCGCGCGCGAGGCGCAGCTGATCGACCCGCAGCAGCGCGTGTTCCTCGAGCTGTGCTGGAACGCGCTCGAGCACGCGGGCATCGATCCGTCGCGCGGCACCGGCAGTGCCGGCGCCGACGCCATCGGCGCTGCCTCCACCGGGGCTGCCTCCATCGGCGTATTCGCCGGCACCTCGAACAACGGCTATCGCAAGCTCGTCGACGCGCGCCCCGACATCGTCGCCGCGAGCGGCGAGTTCGCCGCGATGCTCGCCAACGAGAAGGACTATGTCGCCACGCGTGTCGCCCACCGGCTCGGCCTGACCGGGCCCGCGATCAGCCTCTACACCGCGTGTTCGACCTCGCTCGTCGCGGTGGCGCAAGCGTGGTATGCGCTCATGAGCTGGCAGTGCGACGTCGCGCTCGCCGGCGGCGTCAACGTCGTCGTGCCGCAGGAGTCGGGCTACCTGCCCGCCGAGGGCGCGATCGAGTCGGCCGACGGCCACTGCCGCCCGTTCGACGCCGACGCGAGCGGCACGGTGTTCTCGTGCGGCGCGGGCGTGGTCGCGCTCAAGCGGCTCGCCGACGCGATCGAGCACGGCGACACGATCTATGCGGTCATCCGCGGCGTCGGCGTGAACAACGACGGCGCCGACAAGGCGAGTTTCGGCGCGCCGAGCGTGCGCGGCCAGGCCGCCGCGATCCGCCTCGCGCTCGCGAGCGCGAACCTCGACGCCGGGTCGATCGGCTATGTCGAGGCGCACGGCACCGGCACGCCGCTCGGCGATCCGATCGAGGTGGAGGCGCTCACGCGCGCCTTCCGCGTCGATGGCGCCGCGACCGGAACGTGCTGGCTCGGATCGATCAAGGGCAACCTCGGCCATCTCGTCGCCGCCTCGGGCGTCACCGGCCTCATCAAGGCGGCACTCGCGCTTCACCACGAGCGCATTCCGCCGAGCATCAACCTCGGCAGGCCGAACCCCGAGATCGTTTTCGACCGATCGCCGTTCAAGCTCGCACGCGAAGCGATCGACTGGCCGCGCGGCGCCGTTCCACGTCGTGCGGGCGTGAGTTCGTTCGGCGTCGGCGGCACCAACGCGCACGTCGTGCTCGAGGAAGCGCCCCTCGCCGCTCCGCCGGCGCCCGGTCGCGGCGCGAGCGTGCTCGTGCTGTCGGCGCGCGACGAGGATGCCTTGCAGCGCCGCGCGAGCGACCTCGCGCTACGCCTCGCCTGCGCGCAGCCCGATCAACTGCCCGACATCGCGGCGACGCTCGCGCTCGGTCGCAAGCCGATGGCGGCGCGCGCCGCCATCGTTGCGCGCACGCCGGCGCAGGCCGCCGATGCGCTCGCGCGCATCGTGCCGCAGCGGGCCGGCCGGCCCAGGCTGGTGTTCCTGTTCCCGGGCCAGGGCTCGCAGCACGCGAACATGGCGCGCGAACTCGTCGAGACCGAGCCGGTGTTCGCGGGACATTTCGACCGTTGCTGCACGCTCGCGAGTGCGCGGCTCGGCATCGACCTGCGCGCGCTGATCCTGCCGACCGCCGACGCGGTCGAGACTGCCGCTGCGCAACTCGCCGAAACGCGGTGCACCCAGCCCGCGCTGTTCGCGATCGAATACGCGCTCGCGCGGCTGTGGGAGAGTTGGGGCATCGTCGCCGATACGATGATCGGCCACAGCATCGGCGAGTACGTCGCGGCGACGCTCGCCGGCGTATTCGGCCTCGAGGACGCGGTCGCGCTCGTCTGCGCGCGCGGCGCGGCGATGCAGGCGCAGCCGCCTGGAGCGATGCTCGCGGTGCGCGCAGTCGCGCACGCGATCGCGCCGCGCCTGAACGGTGGCGTCAGCCTCGCCGCGGTGAACGCGCCGGAGCTGTGCGTCGTCGCCGGCACCGACACCGAGATCGGTGCATTCGCCGACACGCTCGCGGCCGACAGCATCGCGACCACGCGACTCAAGGTCAGCCACGCATTCCATTCGTCGCTCATGGACGGCGCGCTGCCGCCGTTCGAGCGCGCGTTCGCGGACCTGCGCCTCGCGCCGCCGTCGCGGCCGTTCTACTCGTGCGTGACCGGTGCGCCGATCGATGCGCGCGCCGCCGCCGAGCCGGCGTACTGGTGCCGCCAGTTGCGCGAACCGGTGCGATTCGCCGACGCGGTCGCGCACGCGATCGCCGACGGTGCGACCGTGTTCGTCGAAGTCGGGCCGTCGCAGGCGCTGACCGCGTTCGTGCGCAGCCAGCTCGGCGACCGCGGTCGCGCGATCGCGTCGCTCGGCCCGGCCGCGAAGCCGGGCAGCGATGCCGAGCACCTCGCGACCGCGCTCGGCGCGTGCTGGGCCGCGGGCCGCGAACCCGACTGGGACGCGTACTTCGCCGGGCAGGCGCGTCGCCGCGTCGCGCTGCCGGGCTATCCGTTCCGCGGCGAACGCCATTGGATCGATGCACCGGCGCCGGATGTCGCCGTGCCAGGGGAAGCGATCATGAAGGAAGCCCATACCGAGATGGCCGCCACGCCGGCCGCTCCGTCGCCATCCTCGCGCCTGCGCATCGAACTGCGCGAGCTGGTCGAGTCGCTCACCGGCGAGCATCTGGGTGCGACGCACGACGACGCGAGCTTCCTCGAGCTCGGCCTCGATTCGCTGTCGCTCACGCAGGCCGCGCTCGAGCTCGAGCGCCGCTACGGCCTCAAGCTGAAGTTCCGGCGGCTCATGGAGGACGTCGACAGCAACGCCAAGCTCGCGACCTTGCTGGAGCCGACGCTGCCCGCGTCGAGTCCCGCGGTGGTGGCACCGGCACCGGCCGTGGCCGGCGCGGCCGCGACGCCCGCGCCGGTCGGCGAGGCGTCGCCGCTGCTCGCCTTGATCCAGAGCCAGCAGGCGCTCATGCAGCAACAGATGCAGCTGCTCGCGAGCCTCGCCTCAGGCTCGCCGGCAGGCCTCGTCGGCGCGCCGCCCGCGCCGTCGGCGGCTCCGGGGCGCAGCGCGGAAGAAGCGCCTGCGGCCAATCTCGTCGAGCGTCCGTTCGGTGCGTCCGCGCGCATCACGCTGCGGCCCGATCACGCGATGACGCCCGCCCAGCGCGCATGGGTCGACGACTTCACGCGCCGCTACAACGCACGCACGGCGCGCTCGAAGGCGTTCTCGCAGCAGCACCGCGCGCGCATGGCCGATCCGCGCGTCGTCACCGGCTTCAACCCGCTGTGGAAGGAACTCGTCTACCCGATCGTCGTCGGGCGTTCGAAAGGCGCGCTGCTGCACGACATCGACGGCAACGAATACGTCGACTGCCTCAATTCGTTCGGCGCGAACTTCCTCGGCCACCAGCCCGACTACGTGGTCGCGGCGCTCAAGCAGCAGGTCGACGCCGGGTTCGAGGTCGGTCCGCAGCATCCGCTTACGGCGGACGTCGCCGAACTCATCGCCGGCATGACCGGCATGGCGCGCGTCGCGTTCTGCAACACCGGTTCGGAAGCCGTCATGGGCGCGATGCGCATCGCGCGCACGGTGACGGGGCGGCGGACGATCGCGATCTTCACCAACTCCTACCACGGCATCTTCGACGAGGTGATCGTGCGCGGCACGCGCACCCTGCGCTCGATCGCGGCCGCGCCCGGCATCCTCGCCAGCGCGGTCGAGAACGTGCTCGTGCTCGACTACGGCAGCGACGACGCGTTGCGCGTGCTGCGCGAACGCGCCGGCGAGCTCGCCGCGATCATGATCGAGCCGGTGCAGGGCAAGAACCCTTCGCTGCAGCCGCGCGCATTCGTCCAGGCGCTGCGCGCGATCTGCGACGAAGCCGGTTGCGCGCTCATCTTCGACGAGGTCATCACGGGATTCCGCATCGCGCAGGGCGGCGCGCAGGCGTACTACGGCGTGCGCGCCGACATCGCGACCTACGGCAAGATCATCGGCGGCGGCCTGCCGTTCGCCGCGATCGCCGGCGACGCGCGCTGGCTCGATGCGCTCGATGGCGGCGACTGGCGCTTCGGCGACGACTCCTACCCGGAGGCGGGCGTCACCTATTTCGCCGGCACGTTCGTGCGCCATCCGCTCGCGCTCGCGGCGGCGAAGGCCGCGCTGCTGCACCTCAAGCAGCGCGGGCCGGCGTTGCAGGACGAACTCAACGCGCGCACGCAGGCGCTCGTGGCGAGGCTCGAAACCTTGTTCGAGGAACGCGCCGCGCCGCTGAAGGCGGTCGGCTTCAGTTCGCTCTGGCGCATCGTCGCCGACGAGGATCAGCCGTACGCGAGCCTGTTCTGGTACGCGCTGCGCGCGGGCGGCCTGCACCTGTACGAGCAGTTCAACTGCTTCCTCACCGAAGCGCACGGCGCCGCCGAGGTCGAGCGCATCGTCGCCGCGGTGCGCACCGCGCTCGACGGCCTGCTCGGCGCAGGCCTGCTCACGCCGCGCACGGGAGGGCCTGCGCGCGCACCCGCGGCGCGCGGGCAGGAAGCCGACCCGCTGCCCGCCACGGTCGCGCTGACCGACGGCCAGCTCGAGAAGTGGCTCGGCTGCCAGTACGGCGGCAATGCCGCGCTCGCCTGCAACGAGGCGGTCGTGCTGACGTTCGACGGCGCACTCGACGTCGCCGCACTGGAGCGCGCACTCGACACCGTCTGGAGCCGGCATGAGGCGTTCCGCTTCGGCATCGCGGCCGACGGCCGAACGCTGTCGTTGCAGGCGCTGCCGCCGCTGCCGCTGCAGCAGGTCGACCTTTCCGGCGCGGATGCGGAATCCCGGCTCGAAGCCTGGTGCGATCGGCAGATGCGCGTGCCGTTCGACCTCGCGCGCGCGCCGCTGCTGCGCTTCGCGCTGCTGCGACTGGGCGAGCACCGCCACGCACTGCACCTCGTCGCGCATCACCTGATCATGGACGGCTGGTCGCTCGCGGTGCTCTGCGGCGAGCTGCAGGCCTGCTACAACGCGTACGCGGGCGGGCGCGAACCGCAGCTGCCGCCAGCACAGAGTTTCCGCGCCTACGCCCTCGCCGAGCGCACGCGCCGGGATGCCGCCGGCGCCGCGCACCTCGCGTACTGGAACCGCGTCTACGCCGATCTTCCACCCGCGCTCGAACTGCCCGGCGACCGGCCGCACACGGAGGCCGCGGGCTTCGATGCCGACACCGAGCGCCACGTGTTCCCGGCACCGCTCGCGGCCGCGTTGCGCGCCGAGGCGCGCCGTCGCGGCGCGACCCTGTACGGCCTGCTGCTCGGCGCATTCGGCCTGTTCGTCGCGCGCCTGTCCGGGCAGAAGGACTTCGCCATCGCGATTCCGTTCGCGGGGCAGGCGGTCGCGGGCAGCGGCGCGCTGATCGGAGACGGCGTCAACACGCTGCCGCTGCGCTTGCGCATCGATCCGCACGCGGGCGTCGACGCCGCGATGGCGACCGCGCAGGCGGCCCTGCTCGATGCGGCGGACCACCAGGACCTCACGCTCATGACGATCCTGCGCGCCCGCTCGCTGCGTCGCCGCAGCGCGCGTGGCGCCCTCGGCGAAGTCATCTTCAACCTCAATCCGCGCCTGCGCGCGCCGCAGTTCGACGGCGTGGTCACCGAATGGCACGACTGCCGCCACGTCGCACTGCTGTGGGACCTGTTCTTCAACCTCAACGACGACGGACAGCGACTCACGCTCGACCTGCACTACCGCACCGCGTTGTACGACGCGGCGACGATTCGGCGCTGGATCGCCGATTACGAACGACTGCTCGAGGACATCGGCATGCAGACTTCCGAACCCCTGGTCGCGGCGCCTGCGCGTACGGCCGCGACCACCGCGGGTCCGCAGGTGGCGCCGCCGCAGGCCGCGCCTGCGGGACCTTCCCTGCTCGACCTCATCGAGGAGCGGGTGCGCGCGGCGCCCGAACGCATCGCGGTCACCTGCGAGGCGCAGCGCTGCACGTACGCCGATCTGTGGCGCGCGAGCGCGCGCGTCGCTTCGCGCCTGCGCGCTGCCGGCGTCGCGCCCGGCGACCTCGTCGGCATCTGCGTTCCGAGGCGGAGCGAGATGGTCGCCGCCGCACTCGGCGTGCTGCGCGCAGGTGCCGCGTACGTTCCGCTCGACGCGAGTTTCCCGGACAAGCGACTGCGCCTCATGATCGAGCGCGCCGCGCTGCGGCATACCGTAGTCCTCGCCGGCCACGAGCTGCCGGCCGCGGTGAGCGGGCATGACGCGACGCTCGTCGCGCTCGACGACGCCGACATGCGGGCCGGCGACGACGGCGCGTCGCTGCCTGCCGTCGACGGCGCAGCGCTCGCGTACGTGCTGTTCACGTCCGGTTCCACCGGCGAGCCGAAGGGCGTGCGCATCCTGCATCGCAACCTCGTCAACTTCCTGCGTTCGATGCGCGAGTCTCCCGGCTTCGGTGCGGACGACGTCATCTGCGCGGTGACCACGCTGTCGTTCGACATCGCCGGCCTCGAGCTGTACCTGCCGCTCGTGAGCGGCGCCCGCGTGCACATCGCGACCGAAGCGGAGGTGCACGATCCGCAGAAGACGGTCGCGCTGGTGAAGGACAGCGGCACGACCGTGCTGCAGACGACGCCGACGCTGCTGCGCCTGCTTTGCGAAGGCGGTCGCATCGAGAGCCTCGCGGGCGTCAAGCTGCTGGTCGGCGGCGAGGCGATGCCGCGCGATCTCGCCAACGAAGTGCTAAGGCATTGCCGCGAGCTCTGGAACATGTACGGGCCGACCGAAACGACGATCTGGTCGACGATCCATCGCGTCGAGGCGGGCGAGGGTGCGGTGCCGCTCGGGCGGCCGATCGCGAACACGCGCATCCACGTGCTCGGCGAGGACGGACGCCCGCTCACCGCAGGCGGGCATGGCGAGATCTGGATCGGCGGCGCCGGTGTCGCCGACGGATACCTCAACCGTCCCGACCTCACCGCGGAGCGCTTCCGCATCGACCCGTTCGCGAACGACGGCAGTCGCATGTACCGGACCGGCGACATCGGCAGCCTGCAGGACGGCGTGCTCCATTTCCACGGTCGCGCCGACGACCAGGTCAAGCTGCGCGGGTTCCGCATCGAGCTCGGCGACATCGAGGCGGCCGCGCACGAGGATCCGCTCGTGCGCGAAGCCGCCGCGGCCGTGCGCGAATTCGGGCCGCACGACCAGCGCCTCGTGCTCTACGTGACCTCGCGCGACCATTACGGCGACCTCGCCGGTCGCCTGCGCGAGCGGCTCCGCGAAGCGCTGCCGCCGTACATGCGGCCGAGCCACATCGTCGTGCTCGAATCGATGCCGACCACGCCGAACGGCAAGACCGACCGCAAGGCCTTGCCGATGCCGCCCGAACAGACCGGGCACGCGGAGGGTGCCGCGGCAGCGCCGGTCGACGCGCGCGAGCGCTACCTCGCCGCGCTCTGGTGCGAACTCATCGGCGTCGCCGAGGCGCGCGCCGACGACAATTTCTTCGATCTCGGTGGCGACTCGCTGCTTGCCGTCGACATGATGGCGCGCGTCGAGCGCGAGACCGGCGTGCGCCTGAACGTGCTCGCGATCGCGACGGGCACGCTCGGCAGCGTCGCAGGAATGCTGCCGAGCGAGGGCACGACGACGCGGGGCGGCTGGTTCGCGCGCCTGCGAGGACTGTTCGGCGGGCGTGGCGGATGATGGCAGCGGCAGCGTCACCGGCGCCGGAGCGCGCCAACCCCGCCTCGCATGAATTCGAGTTCGCAGGGCCGCCCGAGCGCCGCCTGTTCACGGTCTACCGCGCGGCACGCGGCACGGCGCGCGCCGCACTCGTGCTGTGTCCGCCGTTCTTCCATGAGCAGTTCCTCAGTTACCGCCTGCTGTCGCTCGTCGCCGCGCGCCTCGCCGAGCGCGGCATCGCGAGCCTGCGCTTCGACTACTACGGCACGGGCGATTCGTGGGGCGACGAGACCGCTTTCGACCTCGAAGGCGCGAGCGGCGACGCCGACATGGCGCTCGCGGAACTCGGCCGCCGCTTGCCGGGCGTGCCGCCGATCGCGTTCGGCGCACGCGCGGGCGCCTGGCCCGCGGCGCGCCTCGCGCATCGCCATCGCCTGCCGCTGTGGTTGTGGCAGCCGCTGCCCGACGGGCGCGCCTGGCTCGACGAACTCGTCGCGATGGACGCGCGCGAACGCGCGTCGCGGTTGCGCTATCCGTTCATCGGCAGGGAGCCGAAGCCGGCCGACCCCGATC
>NZ_DATDMY010000250.1:0-21070 GCF_036518555.1 Dokdonella sp.
CGTCGCCGCGCAACAGCCCGAGTTCCTTCGCCTCCATCGCGGAGGTCGAGACCTTGCCCATAGCGATGGTTTCGAACACGCGCTTGAGTTCGGCGAAGACATCGCCGTTCGCGCCCGCGGCATCGGAGGCGCGCACCGCCAGCTCCTTCAGCCCGCCGCCGGCCGGCAACAGGCCGACGCCGGCTTCGACCAGGCCGATGTAGCTCTCCAGGTGCGCGACGGTTTTCGCGCCGTGCATCTGGAATTCGCAGCCGCCGCCCAGCGCGAGGCCGCGCACGGCCGCGACCACGGGCACCAGCGAATACTTGATCCGCTGGCTGGTGGCCTGGAAGTTCGCAACCATCGATTCGAAGCCGGCGACGTTGCCCGCCTGCAGCAGGCCCAGCGCGCCGGCGAGGTCGGCACCGGCCGAGAACGGTTCCTTCGGCTGCCACAGAACGAGGCCGGCGAACTTGCGTTCGGCGATGCCGATCGCTTCCTGCAACCCGTCCAGCACCTGGTCGTTGACCGTGTGCATCTTGGTCTTGAAGGACACGACGGCGATGTCGTCGCCCGCATCGGTCCAGAGGCGGATGCCGTCGTTCTCGAACACGGTCTCGCCGGGGTCGAAGCGCTCGCCCAGGAGCGGGTCGGGGAAGCGCTGGCGCTTGTAGACGGGTAGCGGGGAGCGCGGCAGCTTGGCGTTGCGCGCCGGGCTGTAGCTGCCTTCGGCGCCGTGCACGCCGTCGCGGCCGTCGAACACCCAATCCGGCAGCGGTGCGCTGCTCATCGCCTTGCCGGCGACGATGTCCTCGGCGATCCAGTCGGCGACCTGTTTCCAGCCGGCGGCCTGCCAGGTTTCGAACGGGCCCAGCGCCCAGCCATAGCCCCAGCGGATCGCGAAGTCGACATCGCGCGCGGTTTCCGCAATCGATTCAAGCTGGTACGCGCAATAGTGGAACAAGTCCCTGAACAGTGCCCAGAGGAATTGCGCCTGCGGGTGTTCGCTGGCGCGGAGCCTGGCGAACTTCTCCGCCGGATCCTTGAGCTTGAGGATTTCGACCACTTCGGGCGCGGCGATGCGGTCGGCCGGGCGGTAATCCTGCTTCTGCAGGTCGAGGACCATGATGTCCTTGCCGCCCTTGCGGAAGATGCCGGCGCCGGCCTTCTGCCCGAGTGCGCCCTTGGCGATCAGCGCCTCCAGCCATTTCGGCGAGGCGAAGTATGCGTGCCACGGATCGTCGGGCAGGGTGTCGGCCATGGTCTTGATGACGTGGGCCATGGTGTCGAGGCCGACCACATCGGAGGTGCGGTAGGTCGCGGATTTCGGGCGGCCGATCAGCGGGCCGGTGAGCGCATCGACTTCGTCGAAACCCAGGCCCGCCTGTTCGGTGTGGTGGATCGTTGCGAGGATCGAGAACACGCCGATTCGGTTGCCGATGAAGTTCGGGGTGTCCTTCGCGTACACCACGCCCTTGCCGAGCTGGGTGGTGAGGAAAGCCTCCAGCCCTTCGAGCACGGCCTTGTCCGTCGTGCGGGCCGGGATCATCTCGGCCAGGTGCATGTAGCGCGGCGGGTTGAAGAAGTGCAGGCCACAGAACCGATGTCGAAGTTCTTCCGGAAGAACATCCGACAAGGCATTGATTCCCAAGCCGGAGGTATTGCTCGCCAGGACCGCGTGCGCGGGCACGAAGGGGGCGATCCTGCGATAAAGCTCCTGCTTCCAGTCCATGCGCTCGGCGATGGCCTCGATCACCAGGTCGCAGCCCTTCAGCAGTTCCAGCCCGGTGTCGTAATTGGCCGGCACGATCGCGGCGGAGAGCGATTTCGATGCAAGCGGGGCCGGGGAGAGTTTGCCCAGATGGTCGATGGCCTTGAGCACGATGCCGTTCGGGTCGCCTTCCTTCGCGGCGAGGTCGAACAGCACGGTGTCGACGCCGGCGTTGGTCAGGTGCGCGGCGATCTGCGCGCCCATGACGCCGGCGCCGAGCACGGCCGCCTTGCGGATACGGAGGGGCGGGTGACTCATGGAAGACTCCGGATTGAAGAGGGGATGTCGGTAGGTTGATGCCGTTGATGAAAAGTGCGGCCATGGATGGCCGCTCTGGACGATACGAAGCAGTGGTGCGTCACCATGGGCGACCTGTCCGTGGAAGCAGCGATCATGGACGATCGCAGAGGCAAATCCTCAAGCCCTGAGCCCCGCGGCGGCGAAGCGCACGAGGTGCTGCGCCGCCTGCTCGCGATGACTGCGCTCGCTGACGTCGCTCTTGCGCTTGATCATGCCGAAATCGGCCATCGCATAGGTGAGGGCGCCGGCGACGATATCGAGTCGCCAGTACAATTCTTCCTTGTCGAGGTTCGGCAGCAGGCGCGCGAACGCGGCGGCGAAATCGCGCAGCACATGGCCGTAGTTGTCGGAGAGGAACTTGCGCAGGCGCTCGTCGTGCTCGGCGTAGGCGCGCGCGAGCACGCGCACGAAGGCGGCGCCCCCGGCGCTGTCCATCGACTGTTCGAGTGCCGGCCGGATGAACGCGTCGAGCACGTCCTCGAGCGTGTGCTCCGAGCGCGCCTGCACGGACGCGAGCGCGGCGAGTCGGTGGCGGTTGAGCTGGTCGAGGCGGCGGCGGAACACCTCCTCGATGAGGCTCTCCTTCGAGCCGAAGTGGTAGTTGACCGCCGCGAGGTTGACCTTCGCCGCCGCGGTCACCTGGCGCAGGGAAGCACCCGCGAATCCGTGCCGCGCGAACAGGGTTTCGGCGACGCCGAGGATGCGTTCCTTGGTCGAAAAGCTGGGGGTTGCGCTGCGCACGGGCCGCGAATTCCGGGGTCAAACGATCGTTTGAATGTTAGGCGAGGCGACCGCGGACGGTCAAACCCTGCACGCGGCGGTGTCCAACGCGCCATTAATTAGCTAGAATCTTGCACGATAATGTGAGCTAAGCCCGCGGATTGGCGCGGATTTGGCGATATAAGAGCATCCGGGCGCCCGAAGGCTGCCCGGTCGTCCCGCAGAAAACCGACCTCACTGGAGAAACCGGCACATGGCGCTGGAGCGCACCCTTTCGATCATCAAGCCCGATGCAGTGGCGAAGAACGTCATCGGCGAGATCTACACCCGCTTCGAGAAGGCGGGCCTCAAGGTCGTCGCGGCGAAGATGAAGCACCTTTCGCGCAAGGAAGCCGAAGGCTTCTACGCGGTCCACCGCGAGCGCCCGTTCTTCAATGCGCTGGTCGAATTCATGATCTCCGGGCCGGTGATGATCCAGGTCCTCGAAGGCGAAGGCGCGGTGCTGAAGAACCGCGAACTCATGGGCGCGACCAACCCGAAGGATGCCGCGCCGGGCACGATCCGCGCGGATTTCGCCAGTTCGATCGACGCCAACGCGGTGCACGGCTCCGATGCGCGCGAAACCGCAATGGTGGAAATCGCCTACTTCTTCGCCGACACTGAGATCTGCACGCGCTGAGGAAAGCGAACGTGACGATGGCCAAGGCCAACCTGTTCGACTACGACCGCAAGGGGCTGCGCGACCTGTTCGCGCAGCTCGGCGAGAAGCCGTATCGCGCCGACCAGGTCATGAAGTGGGTCTACCACCGCCACGTCACCGACTTCGCGCAGATGACCGACGTCGGCAAGGCGCTGCGCGACAAGCTTTCCGGCGCGATCGAGATCGCGCCGCCGAACACGATGTTCGAGAAGCAGGCGAGCGACGGCACGTACAAGTGGCTGCTCGGCATGGACGGTGGCAACGCGATCGAGACGGTGTTCATCCCGGAGACCTCGCGCGGCACGCTGTGCGTGTCCTCGCAGGTCGGATGCGGGCTCAACTGCCAGTTCTGTTCGACCGCGACGCAGGGCTTCAACCGCAACCTGTCCGCGGCCGAGATCATCGGGCAGGTGTGGGTCGCGGCGAAGCACCTCGGCAACGTGCCGCACCACCAGCGCAAGCTCACCAATGTCGTCATGATGGGCATGGGCGAGCCGCTGCTGAACTTCGACAACGTCGTCACGGCGATGGACGTCATGCGCGACGATCTCGGCTTCGGGCTCGCCAACAAGCGCGTGACGCTGTCGACCGCGGGCCTCGTGCCGATGATCGACCGGCTGTCGGAATCGAGCGACGTCTCGCTCGCGGTTTCGCTGCACGCGCCCAACGACGAATTGCGCACCGAACTCGTGCCGCTCAACAAGAAGTACCCGATCGCCGAATTGCTCGCTGCGTGCGCGCGCTACGCGTCGCGGCGGCCGCGCACGACGATCACGTTCGAATACACGATGCTCAAGGGTGTCAATGACAAGCCCGAGCATGCGCGCCAGCTGATCAAGCTCATGCGGAAGCTGCCCGCCAAGGTGAACCTGATTCCGTTCAATCCGTTCCACGGCACGCGCTTCGAGCGTTCCGAGGAAGCGGACATCCGTGCATTCCAGAAAATCCTGCTCGACGCGGACGTGCTGACGATGGTGCGTCGCACGCGTGGCGACGACATCGACGCGGCCTGCGGGCAGCTCAAGGGCCAGGTGATGGACCGTACGCGACGCCAGGCGGAGTTCCGCCGCAAGCTCGAGGGAGGCGTCGCCGATGCGGCTTGATCGGATGTGGCCAACGGTGGTCGTGGCGATCGCGATCGGCCTCGCCGGCTGCCAGAGCGGGCCGGAGAGCACGGTCAAGCGGGACGACCCCGCCACGCAGCGCGACGATGCGGCGCGCGTGCACACCGAACTCGGCCAGAAGTACATGCAGCAGGGCAAGCTCGAACTCGCCCTCGAGAAGTTGAACAAGGCGCTGCAGTTCAACCCGGACTACGTCGACGCGCACACGGTCATCGCGGTGCTCTACGAGAGCATCAACGACATGCCGAAGGCCGAAGAGCACTACCGGCGCGCGGCGCAGCTCAAGCCCAAGAGCGGCGCCGAGAACAACAACTACGGCCGCTTCCTGTGCATGCAGGGCAAGTACGCGGAGGGCCAGGAGTACTTCGCGCGCGCCCTTGCCGACCCGTTCTACCAGACGCCCGCGCTCGCGATGGGCAATGCGGGTACCTGCCTCGCGAAGGCCGGCAAGAACGAAGAGGCCGAGAAGATGCTGCGCCAGGCACTGGCGGTGAATCCGAACGACGCGGAAGCGCTTCTCGCGCTCGGCACGATCCTGTACGGCAAGGGCGAGTACATGAATGCGCGTGCGTTCGTGCAGCGTTTCGAGTCCCTCGCGCCGCCGCGCCCGGATGCGCTCATGCTCGGCCGCAACATCGAGTTGCGCCTGGGCAATGCGAGCGGGGCCAGCGAGTATTCGCGCAGGCTGCTGCGCGGATTCCCGAATTCGGCGGAAGCGAAGACGCTGAGTTCACAGGGGTAGGGCGCCGTGGGTAGCGACGAGCAGGATCAGGCCGCGGGCCTTCGGGCCGCGGGATCCGACGCAACGAAGGGGAGCCCGCAGTGGACGTGCGGGGCGGAAGAGGCGGACGCGGAGTGCAGCCAGTTGAAGCTGCCCCTGTCCAGAGGAATCCATCCGATGAGAGCCGAAGAGGCCAGCGAAGTGAACGAACATTCCGAACTGCAGGCCGTTCATGCAGAGGCGTCGCCGATGGACCTGCGCGAGCGTGTCGAAGCGCCGCTCGGACGGCGGCTCGTGGCCGCACGCGAGAAGCGCGGCCTGACGAGTGCCGACGTGGCGACCCGCCTCAAGCTGCCGCTCAGGCTCGTCGAACGCCTCGAGCGCGACGATTACGCCGGCATCAGCGACGGCGTGTTCCTGCGCGGCTACCTGTCGAGCTATGCGCGGCTCGTCGGCGTGCCCGAGGAGCAGGTGTTGCGCGTCGTCGAAACGCATGCGCTGACGGCGCCACTCGTCGCGACCGGAACGATTTCGCACACGCGCTACCTGTTCGAGCGCTATTCGGGCAGCGCGACCTACCTCGTTCTCACGGCGATCATCGTGGTGCCGGCCGTGTGGCTCGCGACGCACGGCGGCATCGAGCAGAACCTCGTGCGCACCACGCCGCTCGATCCGCCCGCGCGTGTCGCGCTCGCCGAGCCGGGCGCTGCGTCGATGCCGGCGTCGACCGGAACCGCCGGCCCCGTGTCGAAGCCCATGGACGCCAACGACGCGCCGCCGCTGTCGAGCACCACGACGACGCCGGATTCTCCCGCACTCGAGCAGGCGCCCGTGGTCGCGTCGATGACCCCGTTCCCTTCGGTCGCGTCGAGCGCGCCGGAGGCGGAAGGCCGGGCGACGGGCGCGGGCGCGCACCTCATCCATCTCAAGCTCGCCGAGCAGAGTTGGGTCGAGATCACGGCCGCCGACGGTCGTCGACTCGAGTACGGCATGCTCGCCGCCGGCAGCGAACACAGCTATCGAAGTGACACGCAGGTGGCGGTGCGCATCGGCAACGCGCAGGGTGCGCAGGTCAGCGTGGACGGCAACGCCTTCGATCTCGCGCAGTTCCAGCGCGGCAACGTCGCGCATTTCAAGCTGCTTGCCGACGGCAGCGCCGCGCGCCCGGCGCGCGCCGAGCAGTAGCCGTCGGAGCCGGGACCTCCGCGGGTCCGACGCGCGCCGGTGAGCGTTCGCTGAACCGGAGCGCCGTCACGGCTGCCGTACGGCGCGCTGCCGCGGTTTCCTGATAACCTTGTCCGCCTTTGGGCCGGTCGCATGGCGGCCGGCTTTCCGCATCGATGTCCTTCCGGGTGAATGCATGTCTTTCGACGTTCTCGACGAACACGAACAAGGGGAACTGGTCCAGAAGTGGCTGCGCGAGAACGCGGCGGCGATCGCCGCGGGCATCGCGCTCGGCCTGGTCCTGATCTTCGGCTGGCGCCAGTGGAACAACCACCAGGCGAGCCAGAGCGTAGCTGCGGCAAGCCGCTTCCAGGCGCTCACCGATGCCGTCGATGCGAAGAAGACCGACGATGCGCTGAAGGTCGCCGACGATCTGCGCACGGAGTTCCCGAAGTCGACCTATGCCGTGCTCGCGGCCCTGCAGCAGGCTGAGATCGCGGTCGGCAAGAACGACCTCGCCGGCGCGACGACCGCACTCGACTGGGCGCGCGAGCACGTCCGCGACGACAATCTCGCCGCGCTCATCTCGCTGCGCCAGGCGCGCGTGAAGCTCGCCCAGGGCGACGCCGACGGTGCACTCAAGCTCGTCGACGCGGTGCCGAAGGATCGTTACGCGGCGACCGCCGCGGAGATCCGCGGCGATGCCTACCTCAAGCTCGGTCGCGGCGACGATGCGCGCAAGGCGTACCAGGAGGCGCTCGCCAATCCCGAGGACGGCATGATGTCGCAAGGCAACAGCCTCGTCAGGATGAAGCTCGAGGATCTCGGCGGAAGCGCGCCCGAGTCGCCTTCCATCGTCGTCCAGGGCACGGAGAAGCCGGCATCATGAAGCGCACGCTCCTGCTCGCGGCGGCGGTTGCCGTTGCGCTATCCGGCTGTACCTGGCTCAAGGGCCTCGGCAAGAAGGACAACGTCCAGCCACCGACCGAACTCACGGAGTTCACGCCGACGACACAGGTCGACCGCGTCTGGAGCGAAGGCGTCGGCTCCGGCGCCGGCGCATCCGGCGCGAGGCTCGCTCCGGGCGTCGCCGATGGCCGCCTGTATGCGGCGGGCATCGATGGCAGCATCGAAGCGATGGACGCCGCGACCGGCCGCACGATCTGGCATACGCGCCTCGGCGAGCGCCATGGGTGGCGTTTCTGGTCGCGCGGCGGCAATACGCTGCGCTGGGCCGGCGGACCGACCGCCGAGGGCGACCTCGTCGTCGTCGGCGGCCTCGACGGCCAGGTGTATGCGCTGTCGGCGGCCGACGGCGCCGAGCGCTGGAAGGCGCAGATGAGTTCCGAAGTCATCGCCGCGCCGGCGATCGCGAGCGGCATCGTGGTCGTGCGCAGCAACGACGGTCGCCTCGTCGGGCTCGATGCCGCCGACGGCAGCCGCAAGTGGATCTTCGACCAGTCGGTGCCTGCGCTGAGCCTGCGCAGCAATTCGGCGCCGCTGATCGCGAACGGCGTCGTCTACGACGGCTTCGACAATGGCCGCGTCGTCGCCGTGCGCCTCGACGACGGCAACGAATTGTGGTCGCAGACGCTGTCGGGCGGTGAAGGCCGTACCGAGGTCGAGCGCCTCGCGGACGTGGACGGCAACATCGTCGCCGACGGCCAGGCGCTGTACGCCGCGGGCTATCGCGGCCAGCTCGCGGCGGTCGCGCTCGACAGCGGTCGCCCGGTCTGGCAGCGCGACCTGTCCAGCTACACCGGCGCCGCGGTCAGCGGCAACACCCTCGTCGCCGTCGATGCGGACGGCAACGTCTGGGCGTTCGATCGCGAGACCGGCGTCAACCTCTGGAAGCAGGATCAGCTCAAATACCGCTGGCTCACCGCGCCGGCGATACAGGGCAAGTACGTCGTCGTCGGCGACATCGAGGGCTACGTGCACTGGCTCAGCCTCGACGAGGGCAAATTCGCCGCACGCGAGCGCCTGAGCCGGAAACCGATCGAGGCCGCACCGCTCGTCGTCGGCGACCTCGTGTACGTCGAGGACGTGAAGGGTCGCATCGGCGCTTATCGCGCTCGCCAGTAGCCGCGCGTCGGAAGCGTGCTTCGTGCACGTTTTCGACGCCGCGCATCGGGCGTACGCGCAGCCGCGACGCGCGGGCTCGTGCATTCGATTCGCGTGGGACCCGTGCCCGGATCGCCGCTGGCCCGCCGCGGCCGTCCGCGCGGCGACGGCGCCCGTGACGTATCCTGATGCCCCCGTGCCGTCGCCGGCGCGGGGTTCGTTTTTTCCGCGGAGCGAACGATGCTTCCCGTAGTAGCCCTGGTCGGACGCCCGAACGTCGGCAAATCGACCCTGTTCAACGTGCTCACGCGCACGCGCGACGCGCTCGTCCACGACCTGCCCGGCGTGACGCGCGATCGGCACTACGGCGTGTGCCGTCTCGCCGCGACGCCGTTCGTCGTCGTCGACACGGGCGGCTTCATCGAGAACGCGGAAGGCCTCGACAGCCACACGGCGCGCCAGGCGCAGTTCGCGATCGACGAAGCGGACCTCGTCCTGCTCACCGTCGATGCGCGCGATGGCGTGCTTCCGACCGATCTCGCCATCCTCGACCGCCTGCGTCGCTCCGGCAAGCCGATGCTGCTCGTCGTCAACAAGGTCGACGGCCTCGACGAGAACGCGGTGATCGCCGAGTTCTCCGCACTCGGCGTTCCCGATCTCTATCTCACCTCGGCCGCGCATTCGCGCGGGATGACGCCGTTGCTCGCGACCGTGCAGTCGCTGTTGCCGACGGTCGAGGTCGATCCCCTCGCCGAACGCGCCGACGACGGCATCCGCGTCGCGATCGTCGGCCGGCCGAATGCCGGCAAGTCGACCCTGGTCAACCGGCTGCTCGGCGAGGAGCGCGTGATCGCATCCGACGTGCCTGGAACGACGCGAGACTCGATCCGCATCGCGTTGGAACGCGATGGCAAGCGCTATACGCTCATCGACACCGCGGGCATCCGGCGCCGCGCGCGCATCGAGGACGCGCTCGAGAAGTTCAGCGTGATCAAGTCGCTGCAGTCGGTGGAGGCGGCGCACGTGACCGTGCTCATGCTCGATGCGCGCGAAGGCGTGTCGGAGCAGGACGCGACCTTGATCGGCCACGTGCTCGAATCCGGTCGCGCGCTCGTCGTCGCGGTCAACAAATGGGACGGCCTCGACAAATACCAGCGCGAGCAGTGCGTGTCGTCGCTCGCGCGCAAGCTCGATTTCGCGGCATGGGCGCGCCAGGTCTACATCTCGGCGCTGCACGGGAGCGGCATCGCCGAACTCATGAAGGCGGTCAATCGCGCCTACGCGTCGGCCAACCACAAGTTCACATCGTCCGAGCTCACGCGAGCGGTGGAGCAGGCGTACCAGGCCTACCAGCCGCCGCTCGTGCGTGGCCATACGCCCAAGCTCAAGTACGCGCACCCGGGCGGTACGAACCCGCCCACCATCATCATCCATGGTGCGCGCACGAAGCAGATCGCCGAGGGTTATCGGCGCTATCTCGAGAATTTCTTCCGCAAGCGCTACCGCCTCGAAGGCACGCCGGTCCGGATCGAGTTCCGCGACGGCGAGAATCCGTACGCGGGCAAGCGCAAAGAACTCACCGAGGGCCAGCAGCGCCGGCGCACGCGCATGATCCGCAACGCGAAGCGCGGCAAGCGCTGAATCCGGGGTAGGGCATGCAGGCGCGGCCCGCGATCACCGCAGCCATCCTCGCCGGTGGCGCCGGCACGCGGCTCGGCGGCCGCGACAAGGGACTCGAGCCGCTCGCCGGCGTGCCGCTCGTCGCGCATGTCGTCGCCGCAGTGCGCGGCGTGGATGCGTTGCTCATCGTCGCCAACCGCAACCACGATGCGTATTCGCGCTACGCGCGCACGATCGCGGACGCGACGGTCGAGCGCCGCGGCCCCCTCGCGGGCATCGCCGCCGCGTGCGCCGCGTGCGACACGCCCTGGCTGCTGACGCTCCCGGTCGACTGCCCCGACCCGCCGGCCGACCTCGCCGACCGCCTGTTGCACGAGGCGCTCACGCACCTCGCGGCCGCGGTCGTCGTGCACGACGGCGCGAGCCGACAGCCGCTGTTCGCGCTTTATCGCCGCGAGCTCGCTGCTTCCGCAGCAGCCGCCGCCTCGGCGCAGCAGGGCGTGTGGGCATGGCAGGATGCGATCGGTGCGCGCGAGCTTGATTTCGCCGATCGCGGGCAGCAGTTCCTCAACCTCAACACGCCGCAGGACTTCGTCGACCATGCCGCCAGGTCACGCCGAGGCTGAATTCCCGACCGGACTGTCCGTGGCCGAAGCGCGCGCGCGGGTGCTCGCGCTGTGCGCGGCGCGGCGGCACGATGCCGAGCTGGCCGCGCTGGACGACGCGCTCGGGCGCGTGCTCGCCGACGACCTCGTCGCGACGCGCGACCAGCCGCCGTTCGCCCATTCGGCGATGGACGGCTACGCGGTGCGAGGCGCGGACCTGCCTCGCGAAGGCACGCGCCACTTGCGCATCGCCGGACAGATGCTCGCGGGGGCGCCCGGCGACGTCGGTTTCGGCGCGGGCGAATGCGTCCGCATCACGACCGGCGCACCGCTCCCGCGCGACGCGGACACCGTCGTCATCAAGGAGAACGTGCGCGTCGACGGCGACGCGATCGTCGTCTTCGCCGGCGAGCGGGTCGGCGCGAACGTGCGCCCCGCGGGCGAAGACATCCGCGCGGGCGAGGCGGCGCTGCGTGCCGGCGACGCAATCACGCCCGCGCGCCTCGGCGTGCTCGCCGCCTGCGGCTGCACGCATGCACGCGTCGCGCGCCGCCCGCGGGTCGCACTGTTCGTGACCGGCGACGAGCTCGTTCCGCCGGGGCAGCCACTCGGATACGGCCAGATCCACGACAGCAATCGCTACAGCCTCGGCGGGATGCTGCGCGCGCTCGGCATCGAGCCCGAGCCGGTGCGCCACCTGCACGACGATCCGGCGGTGCTGCGTGCAGCGCTGCTCGAGGCCGCTCAGCGCTGCGACGTCGTCATCAGCAGTGGCGGCGTCTCCGCGGGCGAGGCCGATTTCATGCCGGCGCTCGTCGCCGAACTCGGTCGCGTGCATTTCTGGAAAGTACGCATGAAACCGGGCATGCCGATGCTGTGCGGCGGCGTCGCCGACGCGCTCGTGTTCGCGCTGCCGGGCAATCCCGTCTCGACGCTCGCGACGTTCCAGCTGTTCGTGGGTCCGGCCCTGCTCGCGCTGCAGGGGGCGAGCGACGCCGACAGGCGGCCGCACAAGGGACGCCTCGCGATACCGCATGCGAAGCGCCACGAGCGCGCCGAGTACCTGCGTGCACGGCTGGAGTGGCGCGACGACGGCGCCTGCTGGGCGACGCCGCTCGTGCGCCAGGGTTCGGGCATGTTGCGCGGCATCGCCGACGCCGATGCGCTCGTCGCGTTGCCCGAAGGCGCGTGCGAGCTCGCGGCGGGCGCGGTCGTGGATATCCTGCCGTTGCCAGGCTTGAGCTGAACAGATGAACGCGAAGCCATCCGCCGCCGACATCCTCGAGATCGATCCGCGCGCCGCGCACGAGCGCCAGCAGGACGGCGCACTGCTCCTCGACGTGCGCGAGCACGACGAGCGGGCGAGCGGCCGTGCGAGCGGGTCGATCGGCCTTCCTCGCGGCGAGATCGAACGCCGCATCGCGACCGTCGCGCCGTCGCGAGAGCGCGAGATCCTCGCGATCTGTGCGAGCGGCTCGCGCTCGCTGATCGCCGCGACGACCTTGCGCGCGCTTGGTTACGCGCGCGCGTATTCGGTGCGCGGCGGCCATGCGCGCTGGATCCGCGAGGGCCTGCCGATGGAGCGCGGCGAGCTCGAGGCCGACGCCGCGGAGCGCTACGCGCGCCATCTCGCGCTGCCCGAAGTCGGCCTCGCGGGCCAGCAGCGGCTCGCACGCGCGCGCGTCGCGCTCGTCGGGGCGGGCGGCCTCGGCGCGCCGATCGCGCTCTATCTCGCGGCCGCGGGCGTCGGCACACTCACCCTCGTCGACGACGACGTCGTCGAACGCTCCAACCTGCAGCGCCAGGTCATCCATGCGGATGCCCGCATCGGCATGCCGAAAGTCGACTCGGCACGCGATGCGTTGCGTGCGCTCAACCCGTGCGTGCGCGTCGATGCGATCCGCGAGCGCCTGCGAGCGTCGAACGTCGAGGATATCCTGGCCGGACACGACCTCGTCGTCGACGGCGCCGACAATTTCCCGACGCGCTACCTGCTCAGTGCGGCAAGCCTCCGCCTCGGCCTGCCGCTCGTGTACGGCGCCGTGCACCGCTTCAGCGGACAGGTGAGCGTGTTCGATCCGCGCCGCGCGGACTCGCCGTGCTACCGCTGCCTGTTCCCGCAGCCGCCATCCGCGGCCGAAGCGCCGAACTGCAGCGAGGCGGGCGTGCTCGGCGTCATGCCCGGCATCGTCGGTCTGCTGCAGGCGAGCGAGGCGCTCAAGCTCGTGCTCGAGATCGGCGAGCCGCTGGTCGGGCGGCTGCTGTGCCACGACGCGCTCGCGGGAACGTTCCGCGAACTGCGGTTGCCGCGCGATCCCGCCTGTCCCGGCTGCGGCGCCGCAGCCACGTTCGCCGGTTACGACGACGTCGCGCGGATCTGTTCCGCGTAGCCGGGAGGCAGCTGCCCGGCGGCATCCGCCTACGCGTGCCTGCGCTGCGCCTCGGCGAACGCCGCGAGCTGTTCCGGCGTCGCCTCGGGCTGGTGCTTCGCCTTCCACTGCGGGAATGGCTCGCCGTAGATGCGCTCGCGCGCGTCGTCCTTGTCGAGCTCGATGCCGCGCGCTGCGGCGGCCTCGCGATACCAGTCGGCGAGGCAGTTGCGGCAGAAGCCGCCGGTGATCATGAGATCGATGTTCTGCACGTCGGTGCGACGACGCAGATGCTCGACCAGGCGGCGGAACGCGGCTGCCTCGAGTTCGGTTTCGATGTCGGACATGGTGCCTCCTCCGGCTCGCGTGCGGTTTGAGCCGCGCCGCACGGGCGTGGGATAATGCCCGCTTTCGCCTGGAATCGAAATGACCGCGCGACTCCTCGACGGCCGCCGCATCGCCGATGACCTGCTCGACCGCGTCGCCGCCCGGGTCGCCGCGCGTGTCGCGTCGGGCAAGCGTGCGCCGGGCCTCGCGGTCATCCTCGTCGGGGCGGATCCCGCATCCGCGGTCTACGTGCGCAACAAGCGCCGAGCGTGCAAGCACGTCGGCTTCCATTCGTTCGACCACGACCTGCCGGCCGACACGCGCGAGGACGAACTGGTCGCGCTGATCGACCGCCTCAACGGCGATCCCGATGTCCACGGCATCCTGCTGCAGCTGCCGCTGCCCGCGGGCATCCATGCGACGGCGCTGATCGACCGCATCGATGCGCGCAAGGACGTCGACGGCTTCCAGGCCGAGAACGTCGGTCGCCTCGCGTTGCGACAGCGCGGCCTGCGCCCGTGCACGCCGAAGGGCGTGATGACCCTGCTCGCGCACACCGATCGGCCGGTCCGTGGCCGCAAGGCGGTCGTCGTCGGCGTGTCCAACCACGTCGGACGGCCGCTGATCCTCGAACTGCTGCTCGCCGGATGCACCACCACCGGCTGCCACAAGTTCACGCAGGACCTGCAGCACGAAGTCGGCGAGGGCGACATCGTCGTCGTCGCGGTCGGCAGGCCCGGCCTCGTCAAGGGCGAATGGATCAAGCCCGGCGCAGTCGTCATCGACGTCGGCATCAACCGCCTCGATGACGGACGGCTCGTCGGCGACGTCGAGTTCGATGTCGCGGCCGAGCGCGCGTCGTGGATCACGCCGGTGCCCGGTGGCGTCGGCCCGATGACGGTCGCGACGCTGATGGAGAACACGCTCGAAGCGGCCGAGGCCTTTTTCGACTGAAGTCCGGCACGGAGAGTCCGCGCCGCAACGCGAGATGCGCATGATGGTCCTTCGAATTCTTTCCCTCGCCACCCTGATCGCGCTCGGCGGCTGCGCGAGCATCGTCAATCGCGCGAGCCAGCGCCTTGCCGACAGCCTGACCGCCGGCGTCCTCGAGCAGGACGACGTCGACCTCGCGCGCGACGGCATCCCCGCCTGGCTGCTGCTCGTCGACGGCGTGATCCAGGGCGACCCGCAGAACACCGGCGCGCTGCTCGCGGGCTCGCGCCTGTACGGAGCGTATGCGGGTGGTTTCGTCGACGACCCGGCGCGCGCGAAGCGACTCTCGGCGCGCAGCTTCGACTACGCCAGGCGCGCGACCTGCCTCATGGACGCGCCGCTGTGCGAGCGCATCGCCGCGCCGTTCGACGCGTTCCAGGCGCAGCTCCGCACATCGCGCGATGCCGTGGTGCTGTACGGTCTCGCGTCGGCCTGGGCCGGCTGGATCCAGGCGAACAGCGACGACTGGAAGGCGATCGCCGACATTCCGAAGGTGCAGGCGTTGCTCGACCGTGTCGTTGCGATCGCGCCTGCGCATGCACAGGGCGAGCCGTACATGTACCTCGGCGTGCTCGCGACCTTGCGGCCCGCAAGCCTCGGCGGCAAGCCCGAAGAAGGCAGGGCGGACTTCGAGAAGGCGCTTGCATTGTCGGGCGGCCGCAACCAGATGGTGCGCGTCCTGTACGCGGAGCATTACGCGCGCCTCGTGTTCGACCAGGCGCTGCACGACAAGCTGCTCGACGAGGCGATCGCGGCCGATCCGCACGCGCCCGGCCTCACGCTGATCAACACGCTCGCCCAGCAACGTGCGCGCAAGTTGCTCGCATCGGGCAAGGATTTCTTCTGAAGGGCGTTCGCGCCCGCACACGAACCGATGGATACCACCATGAAGCGCTTGAACATGACCCTGCTCGCGGCCGCCCTCGCGCTCGCCGCCGGCGCAGCCGACGCCGCGACCCTGAAGATCGCCACCGTCGCTCCCGACGGCACCGCCTGGATGCGCGAGATGCGTGCCGCGGGTGAGGCGATCCGGAGCAAGACCGAAGGTCGCGTCGAGATGAAGTTCTACCCTGGCGGCGTCATGGGCGATGACGCGACCGTGCTGCGCAAGATGAAGATCGGCCAGCTGCAGGGCGGCGCGTTCACGGGCGGCGAGGCCTCGATCCTGACCAAGGATGCGCAGATCTACAGCCTGCCGTTCATGTTCCGCAGCCAGGACGAGGTCGACAAGGTGCGAGCGAAGCTCGACCCGCTGCTCAAGCAGCAGTTCGCGAAGGACGGCTACGAGCTGCTCGGCGTCAGCGGCGGCGGTTTCGCCTACCTCATGAGCACGCGCGAGATCAAGACGCGCGACGACCTCAAGGCCGCCAAGGTGTGGGTGCCGCTCGGCGACAAGGTCGCCGAACTCGGCTTCAAGGCGGCGGGCGTCACGCCGATCCCGCTGCCGCTGTCGGACGTCTACACGAGCCTGCAGACCGGCCTCGTGGACTCGGCCGCGAACACGACCTCGGGCGCGCTCGCGTTCCAGTGGCATACGAAGATCAAGCACGTCGTCGACCTGCCGCTCAGCTACGTCGTCGGCGAAGTCGTCGTCGACAAGAAGGCGTTCGATGCGATCTCCGCCGAAGACCGGAAGGTCGTGGAGGCGGAGTTCGGTGCCGGCTTCTCGCGCCTCGAGGCGACCAATCGCAACGACAACACCTCCGCGCGCTCGGCGCTCGAGCAGCAGGGCATCCGCTTCGACGCCCCTTCCGAGGCGGAGCGCAAGAACTGGCAGGCGGTCGGCGACGACGTGTTCAGGCAGCTCCAGGGCGAGGGCGCGCTGTCGCCGGAGATGCTCGAGGCGCTGACCGCTGCGCTGGCCGAGGCGCGCGGCGGTTCGATCCGATGACGACGCCTGGCGCGACCCTCGTGCGCTGGATCGAGCGCGTCGAGACCGGCCTCGTCGCCGCGCTCGTGTTCGCGATGGTCGTGCTCGCCGGGGCGCAGATCGTGCTGCGCAATGCGTTCGAAAGCGGCCTGTCCTGGGCGGATCCGCTGCTGCGGGCGATGGTACTGTGGGCGGCGATGCTCGGTGCGCTGGCGGCCGCTCGCGACGACAAGCACATCGGCCTAGATCTCGTCACGCACTTCGTGCATGGCCGAGCGCGACGCCTGCTGCGCGTGGTCACGCTGCTGTTCGCGGCTGCGGTGTCGGCGATGATGGCGTGGCATGGGGTCGGCCTCGTGCGGCTCGACTACGGCGCCGGCACGGCCACCGCGGGCATCCCGAACTGGGCGATCGAAGCGATCGTGCCGGTCGGCTTCGGACTGCTCGCGCTGCGGCTCGCGCTGCGTGCGTTCCTGCCGCCGCGCAGCGATGCGCCCGCGCTCGCGCCGGAGCTGCCGTGACCTGGCTCGTCGTCGGCGCGCTGCTCGTGCTCGCGGCGCTCGGCGCGCCGCTGTTCGCACTGATCGCAGCGGTCGCGCTGCTCGGCTTCCATGGCGCGGGCCAGGACGGTGTCGCGGTCGCGGTCGAGTTCTACCGACTCGCCGACATGCCCGCGCTGATCGCGATCCCGTTGTTCACGCTCGCCGGCTACCTGCTCGCCGAGAGCCAGGCGCCCCAGCGCATGGTGCGCATCACGAATGCGCTGCTCGGCTGGCTGCCGGGCGGCCTCGCGATCGTCGCGGTGATCGCATGCGCGATGTTCACCGCGTTCACCGGCGCGACCGGCGTGACGATCGTCGCGCTCGGCGCCGTACTGTACCCGGCGCTGTTGCAGCAGAAGTATGGCGAGCGATTCTCGCTCGGCCTGCTCACCGCGTCCGGCAGCCTCGGTCTCATCCTCGTGCCGTCGATGCCGCTGATCCTCTACGGCGTCGTCGCACAGCAGTTCCATACCACGCCGCCCGTCACGATCGACGCGTTGTTCAAGGCCGGCGTGCTGCCATGCGCGCTCATGGTCCTGCTGCTCGGCATCTACAGCGTCTGGCACGCCCGGCGCGTCGGCGTGGTGCGCTCGAAGGTCAGCGGCGGCGAACTGCTCGCCGCGCTGCGCGCCGCCGCGTGGGAGATCCCGCTGCCGTTCGTGATCCTCGGCGGCATCTATTCGGGCAAGCTCGCCGCGTCGGAAGCCGCGGCGGCGACGGCCCTGTACGTCCTCATCGTGACCGTGCTGGTCCGACGCGAGATCCCGTTGCGCAAACTGCCGGCGATCGCGCGCGAGGCGATGCTGCTGGTCGGCGCGATCCTCGTCATCCTCGGCTTCTCGCTCGCGCTGACCAACTGGCTCATCGACGCCGAAGTGCCCGAGAAGCTGTTCGAGGCGATCCAGGGGCACATCACGAGCCGGGGCACGTTCCTGCTCATCCTCAACGCGTTCCTGCTCGTGTTCGGCATGCTGCTGGAGGGTTTCCCCGCGATCATCATCCTCGTGCCGCTCGTGCTGCCGGTCGCGCTGCATTACGGCATCGATCCGGTGCACCTGGGCATCGTGTTCCTCGCCAACCTGCAGCTCGGCATCTTCCTGCCGCCGGTCGGCATGAACCTGTTCATCGCAAGCATGCGCTTCGACAAGCCGGTGATCGCGCTCGTGCGCGCGAGCGTGCCGTTCTTCCTGATCCTGTTCGCCGCCGTGCTCGCGATCACCTACTGGCCCGGGCTGTCGCTCGCGCTCGTGCGCTGAGCCGTCGCGGGCGCGCGCCAGCGCTGCAACGCGCCGTCGACGGCCTCCTCTTCGGGCGGCAGCAGGCGAGGGCGGCCGTCCGCTGACAGCATGGCGATCGCCGCGGCGGCGCGGTCGCGCTCGCCCGCGTCGATCCAGCACGCCGCGAGCGTCGCGTGTGCGTGCAGCCGTTCTGCAGGCTTCGCTCCAGCCGCATCGAGCAGGGCGAGCGCACGTTGCGCGTCGTCGCAGCCGCGCTCGACCGCGCCGCCCTCGAGTGCGAGCCAGGTCTGCTCGATGAGCCCGGCGGCGGTCTCGCGCGGGTGATCGCCGCCGATCGCGGCGAATGCCTCGCGATGACGGTGCAGCGATGCGGCCGCGTCGACGAAGCGTCGCGCGTGGCGCTGGGCGCGCGCGAGCAGCAGCCAGGCCTCGGCATGTTCGTCCGCGCCCACGCCCTCGATCGTCGCGCGCTCCGCCCTCAGGCGCGCCAGCACCTCGATCGCCTGTGCGCTGCGACCGGACGCGTCGAGCGCGAGTGCGTAGCCACGCAGCTGGTTGTCCGGGCGGCGCAGCCGCTTGCGCGCCGGGTTGGCGACGCGCCACGCGATCGCGCGCGCGTACGCATCGGCGGATTCGCCCGCCTGCCCATTGCGGTAGAGCGCCGACGCAAGGTTGACGAGCGCTTCGTTCGTGTTCGGATGGTCCTCGCCATAGACGCGTTGCGCGGTCGCGAGCGCCTCCTCCTGCACGGCGACCGCCTCCTCGTAGCGGCCCGCGCGCGTGAGCGCGTAGCTGCGTGCGCCGAGCAGGTAGCTGCGCTCCCAGTCTCCGGGCGCTGTGCGCGCCGCGATCGCGTGCCAGGCGGGGTCGAGCAGGGCGAGTGCCTCGTCCGCGCGTTCGCGCGCGGCGAGGTTGAACGCCCATGGCACGAGCACCTGCCAGTACGGCTCGCTGTCGGTGCCGAAGAGGTTCGCGCGCGACCGAGCGCTGCGGCGAAGGCGGGGCTCCGCTTCGTCCCAGCGCTCGAGGTTGGCGAGCTCGATCCCCGCATGCAGGTCGGCGGTCGCGCGCATCTCCGCGGCCTGGCGCGAATCGCCTGCGCTCAGCGCGAACGCGCGCTCGTCCTCGGCGAGGGCTTCCTCGTTGCGCGATTGCCGGCTCCAGACGGTACCGAGTGCAAGCCGCACGCTCGCCTCGGCGAGGCGGTCGTCGCCCGCGACGCGCAGCGCCAGCGCTTCCTCGAGCAACGGCCGCGCCGCGTCGGGCGTGCCGAGGCCGTTGCGCGCGCGGCCGAGCGCCTCGAGCAGCGCGGCTCGCTGTTCCGGCTGGTTGCCGAGCTTGCGCCGCACGTTGCGCACACCCTCGTCGAGCAGGTCGGCCGGCGTCACGGTCTCGCCGGGGCGCGTGGACGGGTTGGCCGCCTTGAATACGTCGACGAGCACTTCGACGGTGCGGCGTGCGGTCTCCGCCTCGCGTCGCGCGACGTCGCGCTGGGTGGCGGCGACGTGCGCCTGCCAGCTCGCGAGCGCGCCGCCACCCGCGAGTGCGGATGCAGCGATCGCCGCAGCCGTGACGGCGATCGCATGGCGACGCAAGAAGCGCCCGGCGCGGTAGCGCCAGTCGCCACGGCGCGCATGCACGGGGCGATTCGCGAGATGGCGTTCGAGGTCGGCGGCGAGATCGCCGACGCTCGCGTAGCGTTGCGCAGGGTCGTCGCGCAACGCCTTCATCACGATCGCATCGAGGTCGCCGTGCAGGCGCCGGCGCAATCCGCGCGGCGTGAGGCGACGGCGGGCGGCCGCGCGCCCGGTACGCACGCCTCCGCTGCGTGCGAGCGCCGCACTCGGTCGCACGGGATCGACGGCCGGCGTCGAGTGCGTCGCACCCGAGCCTTCGCGCGGCCGGCGACCGGCGAGTACCTCGTACAGCAGCAGGCCGAGCGCGTAGACGTCGACCGCGGTCGTCACGGCCTCGCCGCGAAGCTGTTCCGGCGCCGCGTACTCGGGCGTGAACAGGCGCGTCGCGTCGCCGCCCGCATCGCGCTCGTCGAGCAGCTTCGCGATGCCGAAGTCGAGCAGCTTAACGACGCCGTCATGGCCGACGAGGATGTTCGACGGCTTGAGGTCGCGATGCACGACGAGGCGCTGGTGCGCATGGGCGACGGCCGAGCACACGACGAGCAGCAGGCGCAGGCGCGGCTCGATGCCGAGGCGGCGGCGGTCGCACCACGCGCGCAGGTCCTCGCCGTCGACGTACTCGAGCGCGAGCCATGGCTTGCCGTCCGCGGCGACGCCGCCGTCGACGAGGTGGGCGATGTTGGGATGCTGCAGGCCGGCGAGGATCTGTCGTTCGGCACGGAACCGCGCATGCGTTTCGTCCGCGTCCCAGTCGCCGCGGATGAGCTTGATCGCGACCTGCTGCGCGTAGGCGCCGTCGGCGCGCTCGGCCAGCCAGACGGCGCCCATGCCGCCGCGCCCGATCTCGCGCAGCAGGCGGAACGGACCGACCAGCCGGCCGGCCTGTTCGCGCGCCGACGCGCGGGCCGACTCGGCGGCGATCCGCTCGGCGAGGTCGCGCATCACCTCCGGCGCCTGCGCCGACACGTCCGTGCGAGCGCTCGCGGCCGCATCCGCGCGCAGCATCGAAAGGATTTCGTCACGCAGTTCCGCATCGTCCGCGCACTCGTCCACCAGGCGCGCGTGCCAGCTCGTCTGCGGCAGGTCGGCGAGGGCGTCGAACAGGTGTCGCGCGCGTTGCCACCGTCGTGCGTCCATCGCTCCTCCCGCACCGATGTCGTCGCTTCAACCGCCGCGCACGTCGCGTCGGCTCCAGGCCTCGCGGACGCGTTCGGCGATGCGCGCATAGTGCGCCACGAGCACGGCCGGCGGCGAGGCTGCCGGCGCGCGCCGCGCCGTGCAGAGTGCGGCGAGGTACGACGCGAACTGCGCATCGGCTGCCGCAGG
>NZ_DATDMY010000251.1:0-6088 GCF_036518555.1 Dokdonella sp.
CATCCGCCTCCGGCACCTTCTCCCGCACGCGGGAGAAGGGCCAGCGAGCGCAGAACGACGCATCGTGTCGGTTCCTGCGATCCACGCCGTGGGCACCGCACGCGGCGATGCCCTCACCTCTCCCGCTCGCGGGAGAGGTCGCGCCGCAGGCGCGGGTGAGGGGAGCCCCGCGACCGCGTCGCACGATTCCCCTCATCCGCCTCCGGCACCTTCTCCCGCACGCGGGAGAAGGGACAGCGAGCGCGGAACGACGACACCCCGACGCCGCTCGCCGGCGCGGCTACGGCACGTCGTCATCCAGATCCGCTATCCAGACATCGCCGGCGCGTGCTGCGCCGAGCAGTTCCTTTCTCAGCGATCGCATGCCTTCGGCCATCGCCGTTCGCCGGATGGCGTGGATATCCGCATCGAACAGGGCGCCTCGGATGCCGTCGGTCATCGGCAGCATCTGGCAGACGAACCGTCGCCCTCGGAATCCGTTCGTGCAATAGAGGCAGCCGTCGCGGTTCGGACGCCAGAGCGTCACCCCGTCGGCAATGTCGTCGTCCGGGTAACCTGCGACCTTGAGCGAATGCGGCGGCAAGTGCAAAGGCTCCCGGCATTCCGGGCAGAGTTTGCGCACCGCACGCAACGCGAACACGAGCACGACGGACTCCGCGATGCCGTCCGCCGGGACGCCGATATTGACGAGACGCTGCAACGCGTGCGGCGCATCCAGCGTGTGTACGGTCGAAAGGATGAGTCGTCGGCGCTGTGTGGTCAGGCGCACGGCTTCCATCGCCGTTGCGTAGTCCGCAATCTCGCCGACCAGGAAGGCCTTCGTCCCGTCGTCGGCGAGCCGCTTCAAGGCGCTGTCGAAGGTGACGCCATCCTTGCGGGACACGACGACACGCGTCGCGTCGTCGAGTCGATCGCGCGCGGCCCACTCGATCGTCGCCATCGGCACCGGTGCGCCGCGCAAGCGCGGCAGCATGCGCATACCGTGATACAGCAGTGCCGCCTTGCCGGAGTACGTCGGGCCGACGGCCAGGACCAGGCCTCGTTCCCGGGAAAGTGCCTGCTCATAGACCCGCCTTTGACGCTCGTCGAGGATGTCGACGAGCGTGGGGCCGTGATCCGGCGCGGACATAGGCATCGGCGAGGGCCGCACGGACGTCGGAGGCATGGACGGATCGCCCTCACGATAGGTCGAGCCATCATGATCGCATGCCGCCGCCGTTGCGACCCCTGGCGCCCGTCGACGTGGCTAAAACCAACCTGTCTCGTCCTGTCTCAGGCTGTGAGGGGCAGCGGAGCGGCCGCGAAGGAATCGCAATCCTGCTGGCTTGCGGGCTCGGCTTGAGCAACAAAGGGTACGGAGTAATTCTCCACGTGAGAATCCGCGCTCGTGGGCGCCGGCGGGACTCGCGGTCGGGCGCTGCGAGGTAACCGGCCTTCTCGCGCCGCTGCGTCCCACCCTACCAAGGGCGTGCGCCGCGTAGGGCGGTACGCGCGAAGCGCGTGCCGCCGCCCGCACGTAGAGGCGATCAATCCGGCCAAAAGCGGCGCATCGCGCCCGACACGAGCAACGCGAACACCCACGCCAATGCCGCATTGACGACGAGATGCCCTTGCTTCGCGGTGTCGGCGAGGCCGTCGCCGAGTACGGTGACGGTGAGCGTGCCGAGCATCGTGACGACCACGAGCGCGGTGAAGTCGAGCGCGCGCGCGCCGCGGCGCAGTCCGGGGCGCACCAGCAACACGAACAGCGCGAGCAGCGGCGCCGCGAGCACGGCGAGTTGCAGCCACGGCCAGGCGTGCAGCAGCCGGCCGAGGCTCGGCAGCGCGGCGATCGTCGCGAACTCGCCGCCTTCGATCTGGCCGAGGTTCTTGGCGATCCACGGATCGAGCGCGAGCGGGGCGTGGCCGGCGAGGCGCAGTGCGATGCGCGGATGCGCGGCGAGCGTGCGCAGTTCGAGGCCGCGATCGACGTTCACGAGGCCGCGGCAGACGCGCTCGGGCAGGTCCGGGAATTCCCACGCGTGGCGGCCGCTGTAGATCGCGCAGTCGGGATCGACGTGCAGTTCCTCGAGCAGCGCGCGCGGGTCGTCGGCGAACGGCAGCAGCGCGGTGAACACGACGTCGGCGCGGTTGTACTGGTCGATCGCGTCCATCATCGCGCCTTCGCGATGCAGCTGCGCGACCTGCAGCCAGCAGCCGGCGAGCGCGCCGAGACCGAGCGCGAGCGCGCGCCAGCTTGTGCGGCCAAGGCGCACGCGGTCGAGCACGAATACGACAGCGGCGAGACCGAGCGGCAGCACGAGGTGCTGGATCTTCGAGGTCGCGAGCAGCAGTGCGGCGAGCGCGAGCCACGCGAAGCGCATCGCGCTGCGCGCCTCGTCGCGCCAGAGCAGCGCGAGCGCGAAGGTCGCGTACGCGGCGAGCAGCGCGGTCCACTCGGCGTAGAACGTGTTGAGGTACAGCGTGTTGCCGGGATCGGCGAACAGCAGCGGCAGCAGCGCCGCGTTGGCGATCGCCGCGCGCGCGTCGCCGCGGCGCAGCCACGCGCGCGACAGCGCGATCGACAGCGCGAGCAGCGCGAGCCAGCGCAGCGCGCCGACCCAGCGCACGTCGTGGACGGGTCCGCCGCCGAACGCCTCGGCGAGCATCCAGATGCCCGCGGTGGCGCCGGTGAACGCGAGCTCGCTCGACCAGTAGCACATCGGGTCGCCGGTCGCGACGAAGCGGTAGTCGGAGAACGGCGCCTGCGGGCTGTTCTGCTGCGGCGGGATCGTCGCGGGGCGATCCGGATAGAAGTGGAAGCAGTTCGTGTAGCGCGTCTGGTCGTAGCTGTTCGCGTACGCGTGCAGCGGGTCGTGCGACCACAGCACGAACGCGCGCAAGGTGCCGATCGCCCACAGCGCCGCAAGCAGCAGCCAGAGGGTCCACGGGGTCGTTCGCTCGCTGGCCAACCGGGTCGCTCCTCGCCATTCGCCGGCGCGGGGGCCGGGACAGCGTTCTAGTCTAGGTGGCGGACGTGACAGGGCTCAAACGGGCGCCCGTTTCGTCGACCGGTTCACATTCGGGACGTCGACCGGTTCGCCCGCCGAGCGCGACGCGGCTCCGGGCACGACCCCCGGAGGCCGGTGCTAGGATGCCGTCCACTCGGGGAATCCTCCCCGGAGGGAGCTGTCATGAGAACGCGTCTTGGCCATTACGACATCGTCGCCGAACTGGGCCGCGGCGGCATGGGTGTGGTCTACAAGGGCTACGAGGCCTCGTTGAACCGCTACGTCGCGATCAAGGTGCTGGCGGACTCGCTCGCCCACGACGAGGCGATCAAGGAGCGCTTCCTGCGCGAGGCGCGCAGCATGGCGGCGCTCAACGACCCGCACATCATCCAGATCTACTTCATCGGCGAAGACGAGGGCCAGACCTACTTCGTGATGGAGTTCGTCGAAGGCGAATCGCTCGGTTCGATGCTCAAGCGCGACCATCGCCTCACCGTCGAGCAGGCGGCGAAGGTGATCCAGCAGACCGCGCTCGGCCTCGCGACCGCGCACGACCGCGGCGTCGTGCACCGCGACATCAAGCCCGGCAACCTCATGATCACGAGCCGCGGCGCGGTCAAGATCGCCGACTTCGGCATCGCGCTGTCGAACCAGGACCTCAGCAAGAAGCTCACCTCGACCGGCGAGTTCGTCGGCACCCCGGGCTACCTCTCGCCCGAGGTCTGCCTCGGCAAGCCGGTCGACCAGCGCTCGGACATCTTCTCGCTCGGCATCGTGCTGTTCGAGATGCTGACCGGCAAGATGCCGTTCAACGACGAGTCGCCGCTCGGCCTCATGCTCGAGGTCGTCAAGGCGCAGATCCCGGACGTGCGCGAACTCAACCACGACGCCGACCCGCAGATCGCCGGCATCCTCGCCAAGATGATCGCGAAGGAGCCGGCCGAGCGTTACCAGAACTGCCACGACCTCGTCGGCGACCTCAACCGCCATCCGCTCGTCGCGAAGGGCGGCCCGATCACGGTGCAGACGAAGCTGTCGCCGGCGGCCGCGACGATGATCGGCCAGAAGACGCCCGTGTCGGGACAGGCGTCGCTGCCGCAGACGCCGCAGACGCCGATGCGCAACGTCGCCGCGCAGGCGAACACGCGCATCACGCCGACCGGCCAGCCGCTGCCGCCGCCGATGCAGGGTGGCCACCAGGCCGTGCTCGACCGGCCGACCGCGGTCGGCGGCAAGGCTCCGCGCAGTACCGCGCTGCCGTGGGCGATCGCGGCGGTCTTGCTGCTCGGCGTCGCCGGCGGCAGCTACGCGATGCGCGACCGCATCCCGGTGCTCGCGAACCTGTTCGGCACGCCCGCGCCGACCGTCGCGGCGACCGCGACGACGCCGAGCGCGACGGCCACCGTCGGCGCGACCAACACGGCGACGACGAACCCCCCGCCGGCACCGCCGAGCGCGACCAGCGTCGCGGCGACGACCGCGCCGAACGCGACCAGCACGCCGGCCGCGACCGATGCGTCGACGACGCCGGCGACCACGCCGTCGATCGCGCCGCCGCCTGCGCCGCCGCCGGTCGAAGCCGTCGCCAGTACGACAGACGCAACCGCCGACTCGGGCGCCCCGGCCGCGCGCGCGTCTCAGGCAGGCATGGAAGCGCTGCACGACCTGCCCGCGGCGAAGGCGGCCGAGGACGCCGCTCAGGCGCCTGGCCCGCGCGTCGCCAAGGTGACGCCGAGCGAGCCGCCCGCCGCGCCGCCGAAGCCGCGCGTACCGACGATCGCGGTCGTGTCGAGTGGCGATGACGTGATCTCCTCGCCCGCCGAAGACGCGCTCGTCAGCATGCTGCAGAGCCGCGGCTTCCGCGTCATCGAGGGCGGCCGCGGCCGCGGCGATTCGCCGAACCTGCGCGCGCTCGCGGGCAAGGCCGACGCGGTCGTGTTCGTGCACGCGCGTCCGGTCGGCTCGCAGCAGATGACGTACTACGGGCAGAGTTCGACCTTGTACACCGTGCAGCTCGGCGTGCGCGCGTACCGCGTGTCCGACGGCAGCGTGCTCTGGCGCAGCGGCGGCGAGCAGGTCAACTTCACGAGCCTCAACGCGGCCGAGAAGGCGCGCGAAGCGATCGAGCCGCTGCTCGACGCGGTCGACACGCAGCTCGCCGAGTTCCGCTCGCGCGGCCGTCGCGGTTAGGGGAGGGACCGCCGCGGGCTGCGCTCCGGCGCAGTTCGCGGCGGGATATCCGCTGCGCATGCCGCCGCCCGACGACATCGCTGCGCTGCTCGAGCGCGCCCATGCCGGTGACGGCGGCGCGTGGCAGCGCCTCGTCGATCTCGTCTACCCCGACCTCAAGCGCCTCGCGCGCGGCGCGCGCGCGCAGCCGCGCGACGCGACGCTCGGAACCACCGCGCTCGTGCACGAGTGCTGGCTGCGGCTCGCGCGCGCCGCGGGTTTGCCGCGCGATCACGACCACCTGCTCGCACTCGCGGTACGCATCATGCGCCAGGTGCTCGTCGACCATGCGCGCGAGCGTCTCGCGCGCAAGCGCGGCGGCGGCGAGGCCATGCTCGCGATCGACGACGTCGAGCCGCGCGACGAGCGCGAGTTCGAGCTGATCGCCGAGATCGACGACGCGCTGCGCACGCTCGCGGCGAACGCGCCACGGCGCGCACAGGTGTTCGAATGCCGCTACTTCGGCGGCCTCAACGACGACGAGACCGCGCGTGCGCTCGGCATATCGCCACGGACCGTGCACCGCGACTGGGACGAGGCGCGTGCGTGGCTCGCCGCGGCGCTGCGTCCGGCCTGAGCGCGCCCGCGTCCCGTGGGTGCGCCGGAAGGCGCGATGCTCTGGGTTCCGGTTGCAAAAAGCATCGCGCCTTCCGCCGCTCCCACAACGGCAAAAGCCGCCACGACACCCTTTCCCATGCGGCGGGCCCGCTTCCCGTGGGAGCGCCGGAAGGCGCGATGCTCTTCAATAGTCGCAACAGCTCGCGGCCATCGCTGGCCCCCCGACAGCCTCAAGGCAACGCCGCGCGCGCGGCGATCAGCGGCGCGAGGGTCGGGTGCTTCTCGTCGACGTGCGCGCGCATCTCGGCTAT
>NZ_DATDMY010000252.1:0-15629 GCF_036518555.1 Dokdonella sp.
CGACACGCTCGCAGGCATTTTCGCGGCCGGCATGAAACCGTCCGGCAACAAGGATCCGTTCGCGCTGAGGCGCGCCGCGCTCGGGCTCGCGCGCACGCTCATCGAGGGCGGCCTCGCGCTCGACCTGCGCGCCCAGTTCGACGAAGCGCTCGCGCAGCTCCCGGAAGCGGCGCTCGTCGCCGGCGTGCCGAAGGGCAAGGATGGCCGCGCGCCCGCGTTCGATCCTGCCGGGCGCCGCTCGGCGATCGCCGCCGAGCTGTACGATTTCGTGCTCGACCGCCTGCGCGGCTACTACGTCGATCGGGGCACCCCGGCGGAGGCGTTCGAAGCCGTGCGCGCGCTCGCACCGGGCGACCTCGCCGACTTCGACCAACGTTTGCGCGCGGTGGTCGCGTTCGCCTCGCTTCCCGAGGCGCGCGCGCTCGCCGCGGCCAACAAGCGCATCGGCAACCTGCTGCGCCAGGCGGCCGGGCCCGGAGCCCGCGCGATCGACGCCGCGCTGCTCGAGGTCGCCGCGGAACGCACGCTGCACGACGCGCACGCGGCCGCGCTCGCGGACGTGGCTCCGCTCGCACAGCGGCGCGATTACGTCGGCGTACTGAAGCGCCTCGCGAAGCTGCGCGAACCGATCGACCGCTACTTCGACGAAGTGATGGTCATGGTCGACGACGAGCGCGTGCGCGCGAACCGGCTGGCACTGCTCGGCGCGGTCGCGGACTCGTTCCTGCGCGTGGCCGACATCGCGCTGCTTCCGGCCGCGTAGGACACGCCGCGTGAACGGAGCGCGACTGCGGCCCAAGCCGTACGCGACGAGGTCCGCGCGCGCCCTCCGTCCAGGCGCTGCCGCGGCGCGCGGCCATGGCGTGCGCACCCCGTGTTGCAGATCCTGCGTATACCGTTCACGCGGCGCTCGGTCTCTGCGATTGCGCGTGGCGCGAGCGCGGACTATGGTGGGCGTTCGGCGTGCAGCGGCCGCGCCTGCGACGCAACAACGCGCGGCGCGCCCGGTTTTGTACGATACTTTTCGTTCTCGTTGGAGATGACACTCATGCGCACGTACTGGCTCGCGGCGATCGCCGCCCTCTCTCTGCTCGGCGGCTGCAATTCCTCGACCGACACGGCGGCGACCGACAAGGCCGCGGCGCCGGCGATCGCGCCGGGCGCGGCGATTACCGGCAGCGTGACGCTGCACGATCCCATGACGATCGGAGCCGGCAAGCTCGAGCTGCGTCTCGCCGACGTCGCCCAGCCGCAGCCGCCGATCGCCGAGAAGTCGCTCGATGTGAGCGGCGCGGGGCCGTTCAGCTTCTCGCTCGACTTCGACCGCTCGAAGATCGTCGCGAGTCGCACCTACGTGCTCAACGCGACGCTCGTCGACGGCGATCGCCGCTTCTCCGCCGGTCTCGCCGCGCCCGTCCTCACGCACGGCGCGGGCACGAACGTGCAGATCATGCTCACCGCGGAAGCGACGCCTGCTGAAAACCTCAAGGCGGAGTTCACCAAGCTGCAAGGCCGCATCGGCGGCATGAAGACGGTCAATGGAACCTATACCACCGACACCTCGTCGGTCGCCTGGGACGCCTTCGGCGAAGGCGGCGTCGTCCGCTACGTGCGTGTCAATACCGAGCTCGACGCGGGCGGCCGCTCCGCCGTGTACTACGCATTCAAGGACGGCAAGGTCATGGCCGTGCAGCAGAAGGGCGGCGCACTCGTCGGCTGGGCCGACGACGGCTCGGTGCTCCTCAACGAGAAGCACGGCGGCGGCCAGGTCACGCCGGCCGAGATCGCGTCGATGCACGACGCCGCGATGAAGGCGCTGCAGCTGGCGCAGGAAAAGCTCGACGCCGCGCGCAAGAAGTAGCGCGAAACGAGCTCGCCCGAAGCAGGCTTCGCCTCAAGCTCTTGATGAAGAGGGCGGCCATGGACGGCCGCTCTGGATTCGATGCCCCGAAAGCGGCGGGTCGCAGTGTCGTCGCATCGAAAGCGCGATTGCGGACGATCGCCCAAAAAAAGAAGGCGGCCCATCCTGGGGGTATGGGCCGCCTCGAGTGCGAATCGGCCGCTGCTTCCCTGGGGTGGAAGGTCGCGGCGCCCATCGCGCCGCGACGATAGCGCCGCCTCGCTTTCGGAAAGCTGACAGGCTTACATCCGCAGGCGCCTGCAGTGTCCCGCGACACGACGCCGCAGCGGCGCTGTTCCGGCCGGAACGCGGCCGGCGCGGTGCCCGCACGACGATAGCCGCTTCGACGACGCGCGCGGATCAGGCGCGGCGGAACTCGATGCGCGCACGCGTCCCTCGGCCGTCGGCGCCGTCGAGGATCGCGAAGCGCGCGTCGTGCGCATGCGCGATCTCGTCGACGATGGCGAGGCCGAGTCCGCAGCCGTTGCCGGGCGATCCCGGCAACCGGCGGAACCGTTCGCGCACGAGCATGCGCTGGTCCGGAGGGATACCCGGGCCGTCGTCCTCGACTTCGAGGAACGCGATCGTGCCCGCCGTGCCGCTGCGAACGGTGACGCGGCCGCCCGCGGGCGTGTAGGTGAGCGCGTTGTCGACGAGGTTGCCGAGCAGCTCGCGCAGCAGCCAGAGGCTGCCCAGCGTGCGCGCCGGTGCAGCCTCGGCGCCGAGGTCGATCCGGGCGAGCAGCGAGCGATCGAGGTACTGCGCGACGGCGTCGGTCGCGAGGGCCTCTAGGTCGACCGGCGCGAAGTCGTCGTGCGTCGTCGCCGAACGCTCCGAGCGCGCGAGCGCGAGCAGCTGGTTCGCGGTGTGCGCGAGCCGGCGCGTTCCCTCGTGCAGCGCGAGCAGGCGCGGCCCGAGTCCGTTGCCGCTCGACTCGCGCGCGAGCAGGTCGAGCTGCGCGATGATGCCGGTCAGCGGCGTGCGCAGCTGATGCGCCGCGTCGGCGAGGAACTGCTGCTGCGCACGCGCACTGTCGCGCACGGTCTCGAACAGCGCGTTCAGCGTGTGCACGAGCGGGCGCACCTCGGCCGGTACACGGGCGCGATCGAGCGGCGCGAGGTCGCGCGCGGAGCGCTGCGCGATCTGTTCGCCGAGCGCGCGCAGCGGTCGCACGCCGTAGCGCACGCCGAGCCAGACCAGGAGCAGCGTGCCGGCGAGCTGCACGATGTCGGTCAGCACGACGCTGGTGAGGATGCTGCGGATCGCCGCGCTGCGCTTGCGCGTCGTCTCCGCGATCGTGATCGTCACCGGGGTGCGACCGATCAGAGTCGGATGCGTGACGAAGCGGATCGCCTCTCCGTGCAGCCGGCCGTCGCCGAATTCGGAACCGTCGCCCGCTGCGGGCGCCGCGAGGTCGGCGTCGCCGCTGACGAGGTGACCGTCGCCGTCGCGCACCGCGAAGTAGATCGAGTCGACGCTGTCGGCGCGCAGCACGGCGACCGCCTGCGGCGGCAGGTCGGCGTCGATGCGGCCGTCGGCGTCGGCGTCGCGCAGGTGCGCGGCGACAGCGAGCGCCATTTCGTGCAGCGCACGATCGTACGCGGAACGGATCGTCGCCGAACCGCTCACGTAATCGAAGAACACGCCGATGCCGAGCAGCAGCGCGAGCGGCAGCAACAGCAGGCGCAGCAGCCGCCGGCTCACCGAAGAGGCGGATTCGGGCCCAGTCGGCATCGATCGCGCGGCCTTCCTCAGCCCGGCGCGTCGTCGAGCCGGTAGCCGAGGCCGCGCACGGTACGGATCGGCGCGGCACCGCCGAGCTTGGTGCGCAAGCGCGACACGTACACCTCGATCGCGTTCGCGCCGATGTCCTCGTCCCAGTTCGCGATCGCCTGCAGCAATCGATCCTTGGCGACGACCCGTCCGATGTTGAGCGCGAGACATTCGAGCACGGCCCATTCGCGCCGGGTCAGGCTGACGGCGTTGCCGTCCACCTCGGCGCGGCGCGCGGCGAGGTCCAGACGCAGCGTGCCGATCACGAGTTCGGCGCTCGCCGCGGAGCGGCTGCGCCGGATCAGCGCGCGGCTGCGCGCGACGAGTTCGGGCAACGCGAACGGCTTGACGAGGTAATCGTCGGCGCCGAGGTCGAGGGCATTGACGCGATCGGCGAGCGCATCGCGCGCGGTGAGGATGAGCACCGGCACCGACGTGCCGCCGCGGCGCATGCGCTGCAGCAGTGTCAGGCCGTCGGCACCGGGAAGTCCGATGTCGACGACCGCGAGATCGAACGACTCGGCGCCGAGCGCGGTGCTCGCGCGCTCGGCCGAATCGACGTGGTCGACGGCATAACCGGCTTCGCCGAGGCCGCGCCGGATCGCATCGGCGACGAGCGCGTCGTCTTCGACGACGAGGATGCGCACGGCGTCAGGCGACGCGGCGGCCTTGGCCGCGCTTGAGATGGACGAGCAGCAGCGAGACCGCTGCCGGCGTCACGCCCGAGATGCGGCGCGCCTCGCCGACCGTCTGCGGTTGCACCTGCTTGAGCTTGCCGAGTACTTCGGCCGACAGGCCGCGCACCGCGTCGAAGTCGAACGCGGGCGGTATCGCGGTGTCGTCGTGGCGGCGGCTGCGCTCGATCTCGTCGCGCTGGCGCTCCAGGTAGCCCGCGTACTTGACCGCGACCTCGACCTGCGCGGCGACCGCAGCGTCGTCGACGCCGGGGCCGATGCCGTCCACGCGCGCAAGGTCGCGGTAGCCGACTTCGGGCCGGCGCAGCAGGTCGTGCGCACACGTCTCGCGCGCGAGCGCGATGCCGAGCGTCGCCTCGATCGCGCGCCCGAGCGCGTTCGCCGGCGACGCCCACAGCCCGCGCAGCCGCTCGCTTTCGCGCTCGATCGCATCGCGCTTGCGGCGCGTCGCGTCGTAGCGCTCCTGCGGCACGCAGCCGAGTTCGTGGCCGAGCGCCGTGAGCCGCAGGTCCGCGTTGTCCTCGCGCAGCTGCAGGCGGTACTCGGCGCGCGAGGTGAACATGCGGTACGGCTCGCTGGTGCCGTTGGTGACGAGGTCGTCGACGAGCACGCCGATGTACGCCTCGTCGCGGCGCGGCGTCCACGGCGCGAGCCCGCGCGACGCACGCGCGGCATTGAGGCCGGCGACGAGGCCTTGCGCGGCGGCCTCCTCGTAGCCGGTCGTGCCGTTGATCTGCCCGGCGAAGTACAGCGCTTCGATCGCTTTCGTCTCGAGCGACGCCTTGAGCCCGCGCGGGTCGAAGTAGTCGTACTCGATCGCATAGCCGGGGCGCGTGATGTGCGCCTGCTCGAGGCCGCGGATCGAGCGCACGAGCTCGACCTGCACGTCGAACGGCAGCGAGGTCGAGATGCCGTTCGGATAGATCTCGAACGTCTCGAGTCCCTCGGGCTCGATGAAGATCTGGTGCGAGGCCTTGTCGGCGAAGCGTACGACCTTGTCCTCGATCGACGGACAGTAGCGCGGGCCGGTGCCCTCGATGACGCCGCCATAGAGCGGCGAGCGATCGAGTGCGCCGCGGATGATCGCGTGCGTGCGCTCGCTCGTATGGGTGATCCAGCAGCTGACCTGGCGCGGATGGTCGGCGGCGGAGCCGAGGAACGAGAACACCGGCGCAGGATCGTCGCCGGGTTGTTCCTCCAGCTGCGACCAGTCGATCGTGCGACCGTCGATGCGCGGCGGCGTGCCGGTCTTGAGGCGGCCGACCGGTAGCGCGAGGTCACGCAGCGTCTCGGCCAGGCGTTGCGCCGGCGGGTCGCCCGCGCGGCCGCCCGCGTGCTGGGTGAGGCCGACATGGATCTTGCCCGCGAGGAACGTGCCTGCGGTCAGTACGACGGCGGCGGCGCGGAACTCGAGCCCGGACTGGGTCACGACGCCGGTCACCCGCCCGCCCTCGACCTTCAGCGCGTCGACGCCCTGCTGGAACAAGGTCAGTCCCGGCTGCGTCTCGACCAGACGCCGGATGGCCGCTTTGTACAAAACGCGGTCGGCCTGGCAGCGCGTCGCGCGGACGGCGGGGCCCTTCGACGCGTTGAGGGTGCGCCACTGGATGCCGGCGCGGTCGGCCGCGAGCGCCATCGCGCCGCCGAGCGCATCGATCTCGCGCACGAGATGGCCCTTGCCGATCCCGCCGATCGCGGGATTGCAGCTCATCTGGCCGATCGTCTCGATATTGTGCGTCAACAGCAGCGTACGGGCGCCGCAGCGCGCGCTCGCGAGCGCGGCTTCGGTGCCCGCGTGGCCGCCGCCGACGACAATGACGTCATGGGTATACATGGTGTGCTGCCGACCGCATCCCGGCCGCAAGGTCGGCCGCGTGCGCATTCTAGCAAGGCCACGCACGAATGCTGGCACGGAACGTGCTGCAACCGTCGTACACTCCCACCGACGCACGACGTATGCGAGCACGTCGATGGCCGGAATTCAGGGGCCGGCCTGCGTCGGTGGGAGCACCTTCTTTCTTGCGACCCGTCCTGGATCGCTGACTCCAAGTGGACTGAAGCGCGCGTGCGAGCTCACGGCTTCGGGGTCGTCCAGCAGCGGCCATCCATGGCTGCGCCTCTCACATTTTGCGATCCGTCCGGGATCGCTGCAGCCGGGTTTGCATGGCGTCACCCGCGGCTTAAGGACTTCGAGGCTGACCAATAGCGGCCATCCATGGCCGCACTTCTCACATGAAGCACGGCCTCATGATGCGAGGCGGCCGTCTTCGAAAGAGGGTTAGCCACGATGATCCGACGCAGTCAGCGTCCGCGCGGTTGCGGCGCAGTCGTGTTCGCGAGGGGAAGAGGCTGGCGCCCGGCGGTCGTAGGAACAGGGGGAATCCAAGAGGACCGTGTGCCGGGCGCCAGTGAGCGGCGACAGCGTCGCATGAGGGCGACGAGTCGGACATGGCGTGAACATCGCGCGATCGTGCGCTTGGAGTGACCGGGCGGCCCCTGCGCCCTCCCGGTTGTCGTTCGGACATGCCCATGGCATGGCCCGCCTGGAATCTCCCAGTCGACGTGCCGTCGCATGCCTGCGCGCGACACCCGTTTCTTGACCTTAGCCGCAATCGCCACTGGCAGACTGTGACGATCGTCGCGAACTCCTGCCGGTCTCCGCCGTAGAGGGATTTCCCTCGTCAGGTTTGGACGCAATCCGTCCCCTGCGTGCCGCATGATGCGCGCTCGAAATCACGATCGCAACGCGCTCGGCGCAGATTCGACCTTGGCATGGGCCTTGCTGTGCACTGGCTACAGGGAATCCGGGAGCACGCGCCATGAGCAACATCGCCACCATGAGTATCAATCCGCTCTTCCTGCGCCACGATCTGATGATCGAACTCGGCCGCCTCGAGATGGCCATCGAAGGGGCGCGCGCGGACACGCAACCCGAGGCCACGCTCGACCAGCTCGAAACGCGCTTCGCGAAGATCAATGAAGCACTGAGCAGGCTGCCGGCCTGACCGTACATACGCGCGCGGCGTCGCGCCGCGCGCAACCGGTGGAACAGGGGAAGATCGGAGCCGTGCGGCGCGCGGCTCCGATTTTTTTTTAGGATCGCGGGGCGCGAGGCGCTTGATGCGTCGCGCGCTGCACGTTCGATCCAGGTTCGCCGCGAGGGTGGATCACGCCGCCCGTCGGCGGACCTTCTCGCTCTCGCCACGCAGGTGGCGGATGCGGCGGCGCCGGCCAGGGCCGCCGCATCCCGTCTCGACCCGCCATCGATGCGGCGGTCGCCGCTGCGGGTGAAGACGCATCGTGCTCAGTCGAAGCCGTTCGCGTAGATCGCATCGTCGTGCAGGCAGAGCACGGGCACGCTGTCGCGCTGCCACAGGCCGGCGCCCTGGTGCACCGTGTAGTCGACCGCGTAGACGTCGTGGCGGTAGCCGGTGTTGGAGCGGTCGACGAGATGGAACGCGTACGGCCGCGGGTTGTAGCGACAGCTCGTGATCAATGACGCGTACGGAGGATCGAAGCCGCTGATCTCGCCGCCGATTTCGAGGCCGCTGCCCCAGAAGCTCGTCGTCTGCACTTCCTCGGTGATGCCCTGCGTGTACTCGTAGGCGCCACCGGCCTGCACGGTCGCGATGAAGCCGGCTTCGAGATCGAACTCGGCGCCCACGCGCGTCGAACTTTCGAAGCTCGTATTGCTGCCGACGAGCGTGCTCGCGTCCTGGCTCAGGTTCCAGGTCACCGTGCCGCTCGCGCCGACGACGGTGTTCGGCCAGATCGATGCCTGCAGCAGGCCCGAATAGTTCGTGCAGCCCGGCATCGAGCCGGCTCCGCTCCAGAGCAGGTCGCCGCGTACTTCGATGCTGCGGAACGTCGCCTGCAGCGCATCCCACACGTACGCGTTGAACAGGCCGTCGCCGGCGACCGGATCGCAGACCGCATCCGGGTAGGCCGGCGGCTCGGCGTGCACGTCGCCGAATACCTGGATCTCGGCGACGCGCAGGCTCGCCGTCGCGGGGTTCTGCAGGCGGATATAGCGCGCGCGGAGCATCGTCGACGGGTTGGCCGCGTCGCGCGTCCAGATGTTCCAGCGGTCGAAGCCGACGTCGTCGGCGGTTTCCGGCGCGAACGAGCGCACGCCGCCGCCGGAAGGCACGCCGGAGCCCGTCATCGGGTTCGCCGACGCGTACACGCGAAAGCCCTTCAGTGACGCCTCCTCGCCGTGCGCGGGGAACACGCGGATGTTGGACACGTCGCGCACCTGGCCGAGGTCGATCTGCAGGTACGGTTGCGCGCTCGAGTCCGATTCGGCCGCGGTGGAGAACAGGCCGTCGGTCGCCTTGTCGGCAGCGCTGCCGGCACCGAACGTGGCGTTGCTCGCGACGGGCCGGAACAACGCGATGCTGTTCCAGTCGCGCTGCAGCGGCATCCACTGCGCGGGTGGATGGCCGGGCGAAGCCGCCGGGATCTCCCGGTCCCACGCCTGCGCGTCGCTCGCCGACATGAAGCGACTGCCGTCGATCACCTCGCACATGCGCACAGCACTGTTGCCGTCGACGCCGCCGGCTTCGCTTTCGACCTGGTAGGAGTAGCAGTTGAAGCTGTTCTCCTCGATCACGGCGAGTGCCTCGCCATGGTCCTGCGCGTAACCCTGGTCGACGGTGAACGTGTTTTCGGTACCGTGGATCGCGCCGTAGCTCGATTGGTAGTTGTAGCCGGCCGTCGCGTGCACCGACGCGTTCACGCCGGCGAGTTCCGATCCGACGCCGACGCCGATGTAGGCCGAGACGTCGTGCGAGGTGAAGCTGCCGGACTGCTTCTCGTAGCTCGAGCCACCGCTGGTCGATTCGCCGAACGTCGCGAGCTTGCCCGCCGAACCCTGCAGGCGCTGGAAATAGGGCGGCAGCCAGACCACCTGCCGCAGCTGCGGCTCCTCGACCTGGCGGCAGTCGGTGCCGAGCGTCGCCTGCACCGAATCGCCGTCGAAGTCGCTCGCGAGTAGGTCGAGTGCGGTCATCGATGGGAACGAGGTCGAGTTCTCGCTGAAATGCCGGCCCGCGAAGCTGGCCGGTACCGACGTGTCGGCGAGGCGCCACACCGAGCGCAGCAGCGCATCGCTCGTGTTGCGCGCGATCGTCATGACTTCGGGAATGCCGTCCTTGTCCATGTCGCCGACCGCGACGTTGACGAACGACAGCGCCTGCAGGCTGTCCACCGCGTAGCCCGCCGCGTAGGTCGGCGTGTCCCTCAGGTGGTACATGTAGCCCGGCGTACTGCCGCCCGAGCCGTTGCCGCCCGCGCCCACCGCGATCGTCTGCGCGTACGTGCGCGTGCCGCCGTTGCCGTAGACCTTGAGCGTCACGTTGTAGCTGCCCGCGCTCGTGAACAGGTGCGTGGGGCTCACGTCGTGGATGAGGCCGGTGCCGTCGCCGAAATTCCAGTCCCGCTGCGTGATCGCGCCGGTCGAGGTGTTCGTGAACTGCACCGCCATGCCGCTCTCGACCCAGGTGTAGCCTGCGGCGAGATCGACCTCGGCCTTGTAGACGTCGACCTGCAGGCGCGAATTGGGGTCTGCGCGTGCGAGCACGATCTCCGCCGGCGACACGCGGTCGACGTCGGCGACGGTCGCTTCGAAGCTCGCGACGCCGTTGTCGTTCTCGCCCTGCACGATCCGGCTCGCGTCGTACTCCTGGCCCGCACCGCGACTCGCGAAGCCGATGCCGGTGATCGCATTGGCTCCGTCGCGCGTGGTCGGGAAGTGGTGCAGGCGCTCGCCGATGTAGTTGAAGCCCGACTGCTCGAACTGCATGTGCACGACCAGTTCGGCCGCCGCGCTGTCGACGACGTCGCCCGCGTCGGCTTCGATCTTGAGCACGTTGTCGATGCCGGGCGAGCCGTTCTCGGCCTCGTAGGTCGTGCCGATCGCGCTCGTGAACGTCTTGCTGCCGATCGAGCTGTCGCCCGCGGCTACGGGCAGCTGCGACGTGCTCGGCAGGTATTCGAGCAAGTGGTAGTTCAAGGTGCGCGACGCGCCGAAACTTTGCTCGTCGACGACGACCATCTGCGCGCGGCCGTCGAGCAGCATGTCGCCGGCGGCGAGGCTGAACTGGCCGACGGAGTTCGTGCGCACCCATTCGCCCGCCGCCTGGCCGTCCGCCTGGGCGATGCCGCCACCCGGCGCGCCGGTGAGCACGAACAGGCGCAGCCCGAACGTGGTCGTGCGCACGAGCACCGCGAGTTCCTGTTTCTGGTCGGTCGAGCCGTCGAAGTCGCCGGCCACGATGTCGACGACGTTGAACGGCTGCGCCATCGTCCAGGTGTCGATGAGGCTCGCCGAGGGACCTGCGCCGCGCTCGAACACGCCCAGCTGGAGCGCGCCACTGCCGCTGCGATTCGCCGTGACGACCTCGTCGCGGCCGTCGCCGTCGAGGTCGACGCTGACGGCCTTGAGGAACGTGCTGCCGGCGAGCGCGCCCGGATACAGGCCGTTGCGGAACGTCCGCAGTAACGGATCCCCCGGCGGATCCGCGGGCTGGTATTCGTCGATGTTGCTGAAGGCGCCGCCGGCCGCGACGAGGTCCACGTACTCGGCCTCGCCGCCGAGCGTGACGTGGCGCCCGAACGGCGTCTGGTCGCAGTCCAGCGGAGTCCGCTCGTGCGTCGCGAAACGCGGCAGCGGCGCGGCGACGGCCGCGAACGTGCACAGGCCGGCGAGCGGCAGCGCGAGTCGAAGCGCTCGCGGGACGGATGGGCGATGCATGTGATTCTCCCCAGTGGCATGCGATGCGGTCGCGAACGGCGCGCCGGGCGGCGACGCCGTGCACTGGGGTAAGCGGATTGCGGCGGGCGCGGATATCAGCCCGCGCGGCGTCCGGCCGCAGCGAGGCTGCGTTCGAGGATGTCGGCGAGGTCGGGCGAGAGGCGCTCGCGCGCGAGCATGCGGTCCAGTTCGCGATGCATCAGCGCGCGGCGCACGGGTTCGTAGCGCCGCCACGCGCCAAAGGCCGTCGCGAGACGCGCCGCCACCTGTGGCGTGAGGCCATCCAGCTGCAGGATCGCGTCCGCCACGAGGCGGTAGCCGAAGCCGTCGGCGCGGTGAAATGCGCGCGGATTGCGCAGCGCGAATGCGCCGAGCAACGCATGGACGTTGTTCGGGTTTCCCCAACGGAACGCCGGATGTCCGAGCAGCGTGGCGACGCGCTCGCCTGCGCGCGGATCGGCCTCGGTCGCCTGCAGGGCAAACCACTTGTCGAGCACGAGCGCGTCGCCTGCATGGCGGGCGGCGAAATCCGCGAGGGCGGACTCGGCCTCGCTGTCGCGCGCGCTCACGAGCACGCCGAGCGCGGCGAGGCGATCGGTCAGGTTCCGCGCGCGCGCGTACTGCTCGCGGGCGAGCGGTGCGTGCGACACGTCCGCGCGGCAGAGCGCCGCAAGGCATGCATTGCGCAGTCGACGGCGCGCCTGCGCAGGTGGATCGACGGCGGCGCCGTCGCCGTCGCCGAGTGCGTGGTAGCGCCGCAGCAGCGGCGCGCCGAGCGCGATCGCGAGGCCCGTTTCGATGCGCGCGCGCGCCTGATGCACCGCCTCGGGGTCGACATCGTCGAGGCCGTCGGCGAGCGAGGTCGGATCGGCGACCGTCAACATCTCCGCGGCCAGCGCGGGATCGACGTCCGCATCCTCGACCGCGCTGCCGACGCAGCCGGACCAGGCGGAAAACAGCGTGGCTTCCGGCTCGCCGTGCGCGAGCGCCTGCGCGAACAACCGGCGTGCGAGCGCATCGCTCGCGAACCAGCGGTTGAAGCCGTCGCTGTCGTGGCGCGCGAGCGCGGCGAGCGCCTGCGCGGGCGTGTCCTGCACGAGGCGCACCGGTGCCGAGAAGCCGCGCAGCAACGACGGCGTCGGTGCCTCGCCGACGTCGACGAAGAGGAACGTCGCCGTATCGCCGGCGAGCAGCAGCACGCGCTCCTGCGCCGCGCAGCGCGGGTCCTCGCCGTCGAGGCGCAGCGGCAGGGCGCGGCCGCCGCGGTCGAACAGGGCAACCGCCACCGGGATCGGCAGCGCGTGCTTGTCGGGTTGCGCCGGCGTCGGCGGCGTCCGCTGTTCGAGCGTGAGTTCGTAGCATCGGCGCCGGCCATCATGGCGACCGTGCGCGCGCAGCTCCGGCGTGCCGGCCTGGGCGTACCAGCCGAGCCAGGGCGACAGGTCGCTGCCGTTGGCGTCGCCGAGCGCGGCGAGAAACTCCTCGATCGTCGCGGCGCTGCCGTCGTGGCGCGCGAAGTAGAGGTCGAGTCCGCGCCGGAACCCTTCGCGGCCGAGCACGAGCGCAAGCATGCGTACGATCTCGGCGCCTTTCTCGTACACGGTCGCGGTATAGAAGTTGTTGATCTCGCTGTAGCGGTCCGGGCGCACCGGATGCGCGAGCGGGCCCGCGTCCTCGCTGAACTGGGCCCGCCAGAGCAGGCGTACGTCCTCGATCCGGCGCAACGTGCGCGAGCCGAGGTCCGACTCGAACTCCTGCTCGCGGTAGACCGTCAGCCCTTCCTTGAGGCAGAGCTGGAACCAGTCGCGGCACGTCACGCGATTGCCGCTCCAGTTGTGGAAGTACTCGTGGCCGACGACGGCGAGCACGTGGCGATGGTCGTCGTCGGTCGCGCTCGCGGCATCGGCGAGAAGGTACTTCGCATTGAAGATGTTGAGTCCCTTGTTCTCCATCGCGCCCATGGTGAAGTCGTGGGTGGCGACGACATGGAACGCGTCGAGGTCGTAGCAGCGGCCGAAACGCTGCTCGTCCCAGCGCATCGCGTGCTCGAGGCAGTCCATCGCCCAGCCGCACCGTCCGATCGCATCGGCTTCGGCATGGATGACGAGGCGAACGCGGCGGCCCTCCGCGGTGACGAACGCGCGCTCGATCGACTCGAGCCGGCCGGCGACGAGCGCGAACAGGTAGCTCGGCTTCGGATGCGGGTCGACGAATCGCGCCCAGTGCCGCCCGTCGTCGAGGTCGCCGTCGCCGACGGCGTTGCCATTCGCGAGCAGCACCGGGTAGCGCGCGCGGTCCGCGCGCAAGGTCACCGTGTAGCGCGCGAGCACGTCGCTGCGGTCGAGGAACGGCGTGATGCGGCGGAAACCCTCGGCTTCGCACTGGGTCAGCAGGAAGCCGTGCTCGCGCGTACCGCTGAGGTAGAGTCCCTGCAGCGACGTGTTGCGTTCGGGCACGATGCGTACGCGCGATTCGAGCACGAGCGGACCACGCGCGCCGGGCACGACCAGGCGGCCGTCGCCGAGCACGAACTCGCCCTCGCCGAGCACGCGTCCGTCGATCCGCAGCTCGAGCAGTTCGAGCGCTTCGGCATCGAGCGCGAGCGGTTCCGAGGCGTCGTCCTGGCGCAGGGCCAGCCGCGCACGCACGATCGTCGACGCCGCGTCGAGGTCGACGTCGAGCTCGACGTCGTCGACGCGCCAGCCCGGCGCACGGTAGTCGCGCAGGAAGCGGGTCGGCTTGGCCCCGGCGGAATCGTTCATCGGCGGGAATGCGGCGGGATGGAACGGGGACGGCAGGCTAGCATGCGCGCCGCGCGCGCGTGTATCGTCACGCGCTCCGCCCGCCCGACGCCGAGAACATGCCAGCGCATGCACTGCCCGATCTCCGCGCGATCGAAGCCGCGGCCGAGCGCATCGCGCCGTATGCCTACCGCACGCCCGTGATGCGCTCGCGCTCGCTCGACGAGCTCGCCGGCGCGGAACTGCACTTCAAGTGCGAGCACCTGCAGCGTGTCGGTGCCTTCAAGTTCCGCGGTGCCTGCAATGCCGTCTGGTCGCTCGACGAAGCGGAAGCGCTGCGCGGCGTCGTCACCCATTCGTCCGGCAACCACGGCGCTGCGCTCGCACTCGCCGCGCGCACGCGCGGCATTCCCGCGCACGTGGTCGTGCCGGAAGGCGCGGTGCGCTCCAAGGTCGCCGCGATCGAAGCGTACGGCGCGACCCTGCATCGCTGCGCGCCGACGATCGCGGCGCGCGAGGACGCGGCCGAACGGGTACGCCGCGAGACGGGCGCTGCGTTCGTGCATCCATACACCGATCCGCGCGTGATCGCGGGCCAAGGCACGGCCGCGCTCGAACTCGTGCGCGAGGTCGACCACCTCGACGCGCTGATCGCGCCGATCGGGGGCGGCGGCCTGATCGGTGGCAGCGCGCTCGTCGCGCGCGCGCTCGCGCCGCATGCGGCGGTGTTCGCGGCGGAACCCAGCGGAGCCGCCGACGCGTACGAATCGCTGCGCCGCGGCTCGCGCGTGACCGACACCGTGCCGGACACCATCTGCGACGGCTTGCGCGCCACGATCGGCGAGATCAACCTCGAGCTGCTCGAAGCATGCGCGGTGCGCGTGTTCACCGTCGCGGATGCCGATACGCTCGCGGCGCAACGGCTGATCGCGGCGCGCCTCAAGCAGGTGGTCGAGCCGTCTTCGGCGATCGCGCTCGCCGCGGTGTTAGCGCATCGCGACGCGTTCGCCGGCCGTCGCGTCGGCATCATCCTGTCCGGCGGAAACGTCGACTGACCGGCGGAGTCGGAACCATGTGGATGGATGCACTGCTCGCCTATGTCCACTTCGCGGCTATCTTCGCGATGATCGGATGCCTGTCGGCCGAGTGGACGCTGTTGCGCGCCGGCGCCGAAGCCGTCGATGCCGAACGGCTCGCGCGTGCCGACGCGGGCTATGGCGCGCTCGCCGGCATCGTGCTGCTGAGCGGCGCACTGCGTGCGGTGTACGGCCTCAAGGGCTGGGCGTTCTACGCGCACAACCCGGTGTTCCACTTCAAGCTCGGCCTGTTCGTGCTCGTCGGCTTGCTGTCGATCCTGCCCACGCGCGCGTTCCTGCGCTGGCGTCGCGCGCGCCGCGCCGATCCGCACTGGCGCGTGCCCGCGGCAGAGTGGCGCAACGCGCGTCGCTGGCTCGTCGTCGAACTGCACCTGCTCGCGCTGATCCCGCTCGCCGCGGTGATCATGTCGCGCGGATTGCGGTTCGCATGATCCGCGCGCCGACCGTCGCGACACGGCCATCCGCGGTTGGCAGGCTTCAACCCGCGCGGCGAAGGCTGACCAACGCGAGCGCGGCGATGATGAGCACGATGCCTGCGCCCTCGGGCGCGGTCGGCACTTCGCCGAGCAGCAGCCAGGCGAACGCGATGCCGGCGATCGGGATCGCGAGGCTCGACAGGCCGGCCACGTTCGCAGGCAGGCGCGCGACGACGTACGACCACAGGAGCCA
>NZ_DATDMY010000253.1:0-31405 GCF_036518555.1 Dokdonella sp.
CAGCCGTGGAACATCCTCGTCACCGGCATCGGCGGCACCGGCGTCGTCACGATCGGTGCCTTGATCGGCATGGCCGCGCACCTCGAAGGCAAGGGCGGCACGGTGCTCGACCAGACCGGCCTCGCGCAGAAGGGCGGCGCGGTCACCTGTCACCTGCGCATCGCGAAGACGCCGGCCGACATCCACGCGGTGCGCATCGCCGCGGGCGAGGCCGACCTCGTGCTCGGCTGCGACATGGTCGTCGTCAACGACTACTGGGCGCTGTCGAAGATCCGCGCCGGTCGCGCGCGCGTCGTGCTCAACAGTTACGAAGCGATGCCGGGCACGTTCACGACCAAGCCGGACATGCAGTTCCCCGCGCAGGCGATCATCGATGCGGTGCGCACAGCGCTCGGCGGCGAGTCGCCCGACGTCGTCGACGCGACCGAACTCGCGACCGCGCTGCTCGGCGACACGATCGCGGCGAACCTGTTCATGCTCGGCTACGCGTGGCAGAAGGGCTGGGTGCCGTTGTCGCACGACGCGCTCATGCGCGCGATCGAGCTCAACGGCGCGGCAGTCGAAATGAACAAGACGGCGTTCGCGTGGGGCCGCATGGCCGCGCACGACCTCGCGAGCGTGCGCGACGCGGCCGGCATCGCGCCGCATCGCACCTCGGGCGCTGCTGCATCGGGCGCCGTCCCGCTCGCGCTGCCGCTGCATGCGGCCGCCGATCCGCTCGACGACGCGGCGTTGAGCACGAGCCTCGACGAACAGGTCGCGCGTCGCGTGAAGTTCCTCACCGACTACCAGAACGCGGGCTACGCCGCGAAGTACAAGGCGCTCGTCGACAAGGTGCGCGCGGCGGAGCAGGCGAAGGCGCCGGGTTCGACCTCGCTGGCCGCGGCGGTCGCACGCTACGCGTTCAAGCTGATGGCGTACAAGGACGAGTACGAAGTCGCGCGCCTGTACACGAGCGGCGAGTTCGAGCAGCGCATCAAGGACACCTTCGACGGCGACTACCGGCTGCATTTCAACCTCGCGCCGCCGCTGTTCGCGAAGAAGAACGAGGACGGCACGCTGCGCAAGGCCGAGTACGGCCCGTGGGTGTTCTCCGCGTTCCGGTTGCTCGCGAAGCTGCGCGGGCTGCGTGGCAGCGCGCTCGACGTATTCGGCTACACCGCCGAGCGCCGCATGGAACGCCGCCTGGTCGCCGACTACGCGAAGATCGTCGACGAACTGCTCGCGGGCCTCGCGCCCGGCAACGTCGCGCTCGCGGTCGACATCGCTTCGGTGCCGGAACACATCCGCGGCTACGGCCACGTCAAGGAGCGCCACTACGCCGCGGCGATGAAGCGCCAGGACGACCTGCTCGCGGCATGGCGCAGTCCGGCCGCGTCGCGCGCGGTGGCGTGACGCACGCCATCGCTGCGCTGCAACGGAATCGGCGCGGGGCCTGATCGCCTCGCGCCCACGTCCTGCGCTGGACGCCAGTGCGTGGAAGCGTGCACCATGCAAGGTTGGACTGTTCCGGCTTGCCGCATGGACGAGACCACATTCCGAGATCTGCTCGCGCGCCACTGGACCACGCTGTTCGATCCGCACACGATCGAGAAGGGCGCGGACTACCTGCGCCGCGGCTACGTGCTCGGCGCGCACTACGAGGCCGGTGACGGCGAGGGTGCGCTGGTCGGCATGGTCGAAGGCACCGCGCGCGATCCGTACGCGGCCGGCGTGCGCCTCAAGTGGGACGGGCACACCGCGCGACTCGACAGCTACTGCACGTGTCCGCTCGAATTCGAGTGCAAGCACGTCGCGGCGACCGTGCTGTACGAACTCAAGGGCAAGCCGTCCGGCCAGCCGCGCACCGAACTCGAACCACCGACGCCGCAACTCGGCGCCTGGAAGGCGTGGCTCGACGGCCTGCGCGCGCCGAGCGGCGATGCGCGCCTCGCGCGCGCGGACGAACCGGAAGGCTCGGTCTGCGCGATCATGCTGCGTTCCGACGGCAGCCATCCGCTGCCCTCGTTGCAGGCGCAGGTCGTGCGCGTGAAGCCCGGCAAGAAGGGCGGCTACGCGACGCCGCAGCCACTGCAGCCGTCGTGGGCGGATCCCGCGCCGTGGAGCGGCCTCGATGCCGACACGTTCCAGCTCGTGGCCGGCCTGCGCATGCGCGCGCCCGCGTTCGGAGGCGCCGGCGGCTGGTTCCAGCTCGCGAGTGGCGCGGACGAACCCCTGCTCGAGACCCTGCTCGGCGCATTGCCGTGCTTCTTCGAGAAGGCCTCCGCAGGTCGGCTCGCGCACGGCCCGATGCGCGCGTTGCGCATCGGCTGGGAGGCACGCGACGACGGCACCCAGAAGCTCGCGCTCAGCGTCGACGGCGCCACGCCGAAGGCTCGGCTGTTGCGCGTCGGCGGGCTGTGGTACTTCGATCCGGTCGCGCGCGAGATCGGTCGCGTCGACGGCAACACGCGCCTTGCCGAAGCCGTGCTGCGCGCCCCGCCGTTGCTGCCCGAGCAGGTGCCGCTGCTGATGGAGCGCTGGCGCGACACGCCGCTGCTCGCCGCGTTGCCGCCTCCGCTCGAGACGGCGGTCGAACGACGCTCGGTCGCGCCGGTGCCCGTGCTCACCTTGCGCGCGACGGCCGCGGTCAACGCGACCGGTACGCGCTACCAGGCCGGTTTCGCGCGCCTCGGGTTCGATTACGGCGGCGTGCGCCTGCCGATGTTTCCGGCGCCCGCGCGCGATCGCCGCCGCGTCGGCGACCGCGTGATCGAGATCGCGCGCGACCGCGCGAGCGAGGTCGCGGCGAGCGACCGCCTCGAGGAGGTCGGCCTCGTGCCGGCGGAGACGCTCGGCCGGCTGCCCGGCGTACCCGCCGACGCGGTCACCGACAACGACTTCGTGATCGAGCACGGCCGCGGCCAGATCGCCGGAGCCGACCAGTTGTTCGCGCTCGCGCCGCGCCTGCGCGACCTCGGCTTCCGCCTCGAGTCCGACGAAGGCTTCCCGTTCGCGCTGCTCGACGAGCCGTCCGACTGGTACGCCGAGGTGGACGAGCAGACCGGCAATCCGTGGTTCGACCTGCGCCTCGGGATCGACGTGGGCGGCGAACGCATCGACCTCCTGCCCGTGCTGCACCGCCTGCTCACCGATCCCGCGTTTCCGCTCGCCGCGCGCAAGGGCGAGCCTGAAGACGCGATGTGGCTGGTGCCGGTCGACGAGCGCCGCCGCGTGCCGTTGCCGCTCGCCAAGCTGCGCGCGCTCATCGCGCCGCTGCTCGAATGGCTGCAGGTGCCGCTGCGCGAGGAGGACGGCGCGCTGCGCCTGCGTCGCGCGCAGGCCGACGTGCTCGAGAAGGTCGCGAGCGGCCTCGAGCGGCCGTGGCGCGGCGGCGAGCGGCTGCGTTCCCAGCTCGAGCGGCTGCGCGCGCCGCGCGACCCCGCGTGCGAGCCCGAAGGCTTCCGCGCGACGCTGCGCGGCTACCAGCGCGACGGGCTCGCCTGGCTCGAATTCCTCGCCGACGCCGGCCTCGGCGGCATCCTTGCCGACGACATGGGGCTCGGCAAGACCGTGCAGGTGCTCGCGCACCTGCTCGCCGAGAAGCATCGTGGGCGGCTCGACCGGCCCGCGCTCGTGCTCGCGCCGACGAGCCTCGTGGCCAACTGGGCCGACGAAGCCGCGCGTTTCGCGCCCGCGCTCGATGTGCTCGTCGTGCATGGGCCGGAGCGGCACGGATTGCACGAGGCGATTCCGCGCCACGACCTCGTCATCACGACCTACCCGCTGCTGCTGCGCGACCGCGACGCGCTCGTCGCGCACGCGTACTCGGTGCTCGTGCTCGATGAGGCGCAGGCGATCAAGAACGCGAAGAGCCAGGCCGCCAGGGTCGTGCGCGAACTCGACGCGCGCCAGCGCATCGCGATGACCGGCACGCCGCTCGAGAACCACCTCGGCGAGCTGTGGGCCCAGTTCGATGCGGTCGAGCCCGGGCTGCTCGGCGACGAGAAGCACTTCACGCGCTTCTTCCGCACGCCGATCGAGAAGCACGGCGATGCCGAGCGACGCGAACGGCTGGGCCGGCGCATCGCACCGCTGCTCCTGCGCCGGCGCAAGGAGGACGTGCTCGCCGAACTGCCGCCGAAGACCGAGATCGCGCGCCGCATCGAGCTCGAGGGCGGCCAACGGGAGCTTTACGAGACGCTGCGCCTGACCCAGCACGACCGCGTGCTCGACGAGGTGCGCCGGCGCGGCCTCGCGCAAAGCGGCATCGTCGTGCTCGACGCGCTGCTGAAGTTGCGCCAGGCGTGCTGCGATCCGCGCCTGGTCAAGCTCGAAGGCGCGCGCAACGTGCGCGAGTCGGCCAAGCTCGACTACCTGCTCGACCTGCTCGGCAGTCTCGTCGAGGAGGGACGGCGCGTGCTCGTGTTCAGCCAGTTCGCCGAGATGCTCGCGCTCGTCGCGCAGGCGCTCGACGAACGCGGCCTCGCGCATCAAAGCCTCACCGGCGACACGCCGGGCACGCAGCGTGCCGCGCTCGTCGAGCGCTTCCAGGCCGGCGAGGTGCCGGTGTTCCTGATCAGCCTCAAGGCCGGCGGCGTCGGACTCAACCTCACGGCGGCCGACACGGTGATCCACTACGACCCGTGGTGGAACCCCGCCGTCGAAGCGCAGGCGACCGATCGCGCGCACCGCATCGGGCAGGACAAGCCCGTGTTCGTCTACAAGCTCATCTGCGCCGGTACGGTCGAGGAAAAGATCCAGGGCTTGCAGCAGCGCAAGGCCGATCTCGCGCGCGCCGTGCTCGAAGGCGGCAGCACGCAGGCGCTGCGCTTCGACGAGGCCGACGTCGCCGAACTCTTCGCGCCGCTGTAGCGGCGCCACGGCGCGGCGCCTGCGCCGGCACGCCGACGCGATCGGCACCCATCCGAGCCGGGCAGCGCCACCTCGTCACGGACGCGCGGCGGGCGCGTCGCCCGGCGGCGGCCGATGTCCGACGTCGCGCTCCACGCCGCCGGGTCGCCGGTGCGAATCGTGCCATTGCGCATAACGCCGATAGCCGTCGTCACCGAGCAGCTTGCGGATGCGTTCCGCGCTCTGGTCGTCGATGCGTTCGGCTTCGTCCCGGTCGCGCTTGCGCTGCGTGTCGATCGCGGCGCGCGACTTGTCGCGCAACGCTTCGAGCGCGTCGCGGCGTTCGCGCAGGATCCTGCGCAGCTCCGCCTGCTGCGCGGCGTCGATGCCGGGAATCGTCGCGAGCGCTTCGGCCGGGGGGACGTCGGCGTGCCCGAGCGGCGGTCCGACGCGCGGCATGGGTTGTGCGCCAGCGCTCGCGGCGAGCATGGCGGTCAACAGGGCGGCCAGGGATTGCGTCTTCATCGAACGGCTCCTGCGAAAGCGGCGGTGCGCCGCAGTCACACGATCGCAGGGGAATGCGCAGCGCCGACGCAGGAATCGTGGAGAACTCGAGGATTCGCCCGCGCACGCCTTGCGGCGGGCGCGGCGGGCGCTATCGTGGCGGCATGTCCCGATCGCGCCCGACGCTGCGCCTGCGCCTGTGGCAACGCCTCTTCATCGCCTTCGCGGTGCTCAGCGGTGCGGTCCTGCTCGGTTTTCTCGCGTGGCAGCAGCACGGATTCCGTGGCGCGTTCCTCGACTACGTCGACGTGGTCGCGTTGCAGCGGCTCGCGCCGGCGGCCGAACGACTCGCGACCGCGTTCGCGGAGCACGGCGACTGGCAGTTCCTGCGCGACGCGCCGCGGCGCCTCGGCGAATACGTCGAGCCCGGGCACTGGCGCATGCGCCTGCGCGGCGACGATCGTCCGCCGTCGCCGCGCCAGGAAGACGCGTCGATGCCCCCGCCCGTCCCGGGGCCGGGCGACGATGCCGCACGCGAACCGCGGCGGCCTCCACGCGGCCCGCCCGATCTCATGCCACGGCTGCTGCTCGTCGACTCGGCCGGGCAACGCGTCGCGGGCAATCCGCGCGTGCCCGCGGATGCGCCATCGGTCGCGATCGTCTCCGATGGACGCACGGTCGGGCGCCTGCGCCTCGCGCGCCAGCCCGAACTCGGCGATGCGATCGACACCGCGTTCGCGCGCGCGCAGGCGCGCGACGCGCTCATCGCGGGTTTCGCGATCCTCGCGCTCGCGCTGCCGCTCGCGTTCGCGCTCGCGCGGTGGCTGCTCGCGCCGGTGCGCTCGCTCGCGGAGGCGACGCGGGCGCTCGCGGACGGCGACTACGCGCGTCGCGCCGGCATCGCGCGCAACGACGAGCTCGGCGACCTCGCCGACGACTTCGACCATCTCGCGCGGACGCTCGAGCGCAACCGCGACGCGCGCCGCGCGTGGGGTGCCGACATCGCGCACGAGCTGCGCACGCCGCTCAGCGTGCTGCGTGGCGAAGTGCAGGCGCTGCAGGACGGCGTGCGCGCGCCGACCCCGGCCGCGTTCGATTCCCTCCAGGCCGAATGCGATCGACTCGGCGGCCTCGTCGAGGACCTCTACCAGCTCGCACTCGCCGACGCGGGCGCGCTCGAATACCGCTTCGAGCCGCTCGATGTCGCCGAACTCGTGCAGCAGGCCGCGGCGATGCAGGTCGCCGGCTGCGCCGACGCCGGCCTCGTGCTCGAGCTGCCCGCGGCGAGTCGCATGCTCGTGCGCGGCGATGCACGCCGTCTCGGCCAGCTCGTCGACAACCTGCTCGCGAACGCGCGCCGCCACACCGAGTCGCCTGGACGCATCCGCCTCGGCCTGGTCGCGCGCGATGGCAGGGTCCGCCTGACCGTCGACGACACGCCGCCGGGCGTACCCGGCGAGGCGCTGCCGAAGCTGTTCGAACGTCTCTTCCGGGTCGACGCCGCGCGATCGCGCGCGCACGGCGGCGCCGGACTCGGCCTCGCGATCTGCCGCGCGATCGTCGACGCGCACGGCGGCCGCATCGACGCCGAACCGTCGCCGCTCGGCGGCCTGCGCATCGTGGTCGAGTTGCCGCTCGCCGCGGAGGAGCGCGCATGAGCGCGCTCGTGCTCGTGATCGAGGACGAACCGAAGATCGCGGCGCTGCTGCGCGACTATCTCGTCGCGGCCGGGTATCGCGTCGGCCTGCGCGACACCGGCGCGGGCGCGATCGACTGGGTGCATGAGCAGGCGGCCGACGCGCTGCTGCTCGACCTCATGCTGCCCGGAACGGACGGCCTCGCGATCTGCCGCGGCGTGCGCGCGCGGTCGGACCTGCCGATCCTCATGATCACCGCGCGCGTGGAGGAGATCGACCGTCTTCTCGGCCTCGAGCTCGGCGCCGACGACTACATCTGCAAGCCGTTCAGTCCGCGCGAAGTGGTCGCGCGCGTGCGTGCGGTGCTGCGCCGCGCGTCGATGCGCGCCGACCCGCAGCCGGACGCGCTCGAACTCGACGACGAGCGCTTCGAGGCGCGCGTGCGCGGGTGCCGGCTGGATCTCACGCCGGTGGAGCTGCGTCTGCTGCGCAAGCTGAGCCGGCAGCCGGGGCGCGTGCATTCGCGCGCGCAGCTCATCGACGCGGCGTACGAGGACCATCGCGTGGTCAGCGAGCGCACGGTGGACAGCCACATCAAGAACCTGCGCCGCAAGCTCGCCGAGGTCGGCGTCGACCCGATCGCGTCGGTGTACGGCGTCGGCTACCGTTACGAACCCGACCTGCCGGACGACGCCTCGACGAGGTCGACGTAGGCGAAGCGGCCCTCGCGCAGCACGCGTTCGCCGCGCACGAGCCCGATCGTGCGCCCGAGCAGCGGTCCGCCGTGCACGCAGGTATGGAACTCGCCGTTCTCGCCGCAGGGATCGCAGCCGGGCGGCAGCGTGCCGAGCAGTGCCGCGTCGTAGTCGCGCCCGCACAACGCGCCGTCGAGCTGGTGCGTGTCGACGCAGCAGACGATCGCGCGATGGCCGCGCTCGACGAACGCACGCGCGAGCTCGCGCGTGTCCTCGCCCCAGAGCGGGAACACGCCGTGCCAGCCGAGCCGCGCGAGCAGCGCCTCGCGGTAGGCGCGCACGTCGGCGAGGAAGAGGTCGCCGAACGCGATCGCGTCGAGGCCGGGTTCGGACGCGCGCGCCCGCGCGAGCGCCGCGGCGAACGACGCCTCGTAGGCGGCGTTGTCCGCGCCCGGCGCCAGCGTCGCCTCGAACAAGGGCAGGCCGAGCGCCGCCGCCTGCGCGTGCAGGATCGAGCGGCGTACGCCGTGGATGCTGACGCGGTCGTACGCCTCGGTCACGCTCGTGAGCAGGCCGGCGACCCGCCAGGCAGGGTCGCTGCGCAGCCGCTCGAGCGCGAGCGCGGAATCCTTGCCGCCGCTCCAGGCGACCAGCAGCGGGCGGTTCATGGACCCACCGCCGCCGACGCGATCGCCGGCGCGAGCCTGCGCCAGAGCAGGAGGCGATTGTTCGCCGGCATCGCGACGTCGTCGACGAACGCGAAGCCTGCCGCGCGCGCGAGCGCGTCGACCGCGGCGACGTCGCGCAGGCCCATGTGCGGCGCGCGAGCCCTCAGCGATGCATCGAAGGCGGCATTGCTCGCGCTCGTGTGGCGACCATCGACATCGAACGGACCGTAGATCGCGAGCTTCGCATCGGCCGTCGTCACGGCGGGCAACGCGGCGAACAGCGCCTGCACCTCGGGCCAGGCCATGATGTGCAGCGTGTTCGCGCTGAACACCGCGTCGAACGGGCCCGGCGGCCACGGTCCGCTCGCGACATCGAGCGCCATCGGCGCGGGCGTGTTCGGCAAGGCCGCCCGGTCGAGGCGCGCACGGATGCCGGGCAGGTTGTCGGCGCGGTCGGAACATTGCCAGACCAGCGCGGGCAGGGCCGCGGCGAAGTGCACGGCATGCTGGCCCGTGCCGCTGCCGATCTCCAGCGCGCGGCGACGGTCGGCGAACGTGCCGCGCAGTACGCCGAGGATCGGTTCGCGGTTGCGCTCGCACGCGGCCGAATGGGGCAGGACGTCCATCGTGCGAGTGTGCCCGACGCGACACGCGCGCGACAGTCGCAGCGGCCGCGCCGGCGCGGATCGCCGTACGCACCCGGTGGCGCCGCACCGTGCTGGCCGCTGCCGCCGGCTTCGTCCGGGCGGGCCCGTCGAGACGCACTTGTGCGATGCTTGGATCGTCAAGGCGACGGTGCGTGCATGCTCGACCGGCTCTGGTTCGGCTTCTTCCTCGTCGCGGCGGTCGCCGCGCTCGCGCAATGGCTCGCCGGCGGCCATGCGGACGTGTTCGCCGCGATCGTCGCGAGCCTGTTCGACATGGCCCGGCTCGCGGTCGAGGTCATGATCCTGCTGTTTGGAACGCTCACGCTGTGGCTCGGCTTCCTGCGCATCGCCGAACGCGCGGGACTCGTCGACCGCCTCGCGCGCCTGCTCGGACCGTTGTTCGTCCGCCTCATGCCCGAGGTACCGCGCGGACATCCCGCGATCGGACTCATCACGCTCAATTTCGCCGCCAACGTGCTCGGTCTCGACAACGCGGCCACGCCGATCGGCCTGCGCGCGATGCGCGAATTGCAGACGCTCAACCCGAGCGCGACGACCGCGAGCAACGCGCAGATCCTGTTCATCGTGCTGAATGCGTCGTCGCTGACCGTGCTGCCGGTATCGATCTTCATGTACCGGGCACAGGCGGGCGCGCACGACCCGACCCTCGTGTTCGTGCCGATCCTGCTCGCGACGAGCGCCTCGACGCTCGTGGGCCTGCTCGGCGTCGCCTTCATGCAGAAGCTGAAGCTGCGCGACCCGCTCGTGCTCGTGTGCCTGCTCGCGGTCGCGGTGCTGCTCAGCGCGTTCATCGGCGCATTGCTCGCGTTGCCCGCCGCGGCGCTCGCGCCGCTGTCGTCGCTGCTCGGCAACTTCACCCTGTTCGCGATCGTGCTCGCGTTCCTCGCCGTCGGCGTCTGGCGCAAGGTGCCCGTGTATGCGAGCTTCGTCGACGGCGCGCGCCAGGGCTTCGAGGTCGCGCGCGACCTGCTGCCGTACCTCGTCGCGATGCTCTGCGCGGTCGGCGTGCTGCGCGCGTCGGGCGCGCTCGACTTCGCGCTCGACGGCGTGCGCTGGTGCGTGCAGGCGCTCGGCCTCGACGCGCGATTCGTCGACGCGTTGCCGACGGCGCTGGTCAAGCCGTTCTCGGGCAGTGCGGCGCGCGCGATGCTGATCGAGACGATGAAGACGCACGGTCCCGACAGCTTCCCGGCGCTGCTCGCGGCGACCGTGCAGGGCAGCACCGAGACGACGTTCTACGTGATCGCGGTCTACTTCGGCGCGGTCGGCATCCTGCGCGCTCGCCACGCGATCGGTTGCGCGCTGCTGGCCGATCTCGCGGGCATCCTGGCATCGATCGCCGTGTGCTACTGGTTCTTCGGCTGACATTGCATGTGCAATGCGATGCACGGATAATTGCTGATGAACGCACTGCCGGTACCGTCGCGATGGCCACGCCCGCTGCCCGCAAGTCCGCTGCCGCGACCGACCCGGCGCGCGTGTTGACCCGCGCCGCGCTGCGCGCGGCCGACATCCTCGACGTGCCGCAGCGCACGCTCGCGGAGATCATCGGGGTCAGTCCGTCGACGATCTCGCGCGCGGCGCGCGCGCCGCTCGATCCGGCGAGCAAGCCGGGCCAACTCGCCGCTCTGTGGGTACGCGTGTTCCGCTCGCTCGACGCGATCGTCGGTTCGAACGACGCGGCCGCTCGCGCCTGGCTCACCACCGCCAACGCGGCATTCGGCGGCGCGCGCCCGCTCGAACGCATGCGCGACGCCGAGGGCCTCGTGCATGTGCTGCACTACCTCGACAGCGCGCGCGCGCGCCTGTGAGGCCGTCGCGCGCGGTGCGACGCCGTGGCGACAGGCTGCCGCGTGAGCGGAGGCCCATCGCATGAACATCCCGACCGCGGACGCGCTGCGCAAGATCGCGCGTCGCATCAGCATGAAGCCGTGGCGCGTCGTCGAGGCGCAGCACCGCGCGTCGACGATGCGCCTGGTCGACACGCTCGCCGAGCAGCGCGTGCTCGAAGACGTGCTCGAAGCGGGCAAGCCGCCGCTGCCCGCCGAGGCGGCGCCGCTGCATTACCTGCTCGCGACGCCGTTCCGCTATCCGGCGCCGCCACCGGCCGGTTCGCGCTTCCGCGGCGTCGGCGACCCCGGCGTGTGGTACGGAGCGACGGCCGTGCACACCGCGCTCGCCGAGGTCGCCTACTGGCGACTTCGCTTCCTCGCCGATTCCCCCGCGACGCCGGACCTGCCGCCCGTCCCGCACACGGTTTTCCGCGCCTCGGTCGCCGGCCACGCGCTCGTGCTCGCCGATGCCCCGTTCGCGCGCCAGCGCCCGCTGTGGGAGGACCCGGCGAGCTACGTCGCGACGCAGATGCTCGCGCGCCACGCACGCGAGGCGGGCATCGCGCTGATCCGCTACGCCTCGGTGCGCGACCCGCAGCATCGCGCCTGCGCGGCGGTGCTCACCCCGAAGGCCTTCCGCACCCGCGAGCCGCTCGAGCAACACGGCTGGCTGATCAAGGTCACGCGCGCGCGCGTGCTCGCCCAGACGAGCATCGGCACCGAGCGCGTCGCGTTCGAGGCGAGCGAGCTGGGCTTCGCGGGTCGGGAAAGCGGAAAAGACTGAAACACGAAGGACACGAAGGAAAGGAGATGGGCGTGGTCGGCGCGCATGCGTGCATGGCGAGCGAGCGTCGAATCGCCGTATGCGGCGATAGTACGAAGCGGAAAAGACCGAAACACGGAGCACACGGAGCAAGCAAAGCAAGGAAGTCTTTCCTGTTGGAAAGTTTCTCCTCCGTGTGCTCCGTGTGCTCCGTGTTTCAATCTTGATCTATTGCTTTCCTTCGTGTCCTTCGTGCTTCAGTCTCTGCTGTTGCTTCAACCCTCCCCAGCATCGCCGATCATTCGGCGCCGAGCCGGGCCTGGAGGTCACGCAGCGGGCGGCGGTATTGCGCACCGAGTTCCGACTGCGTGGCGTGGATCGCCGCGGCTTCGTCGGCGAGCGTGCGCGCGGCAGCGCGGTCGCCGCGGTCGAGCTCGGCCGATGCGAGCGCGGTCATCGCGTCCGCGAGCTTCGGGCTCGTCGGCAGCAGCACCTTGCGGCGCAGTTCGAGCGCCTGGCGCAGCGATGTCGTCGCCGCCTCCGTGTCGTGGGCAAGTGCGGCGGCACGGCCGGCATCGAGGGCGGCACGCGCATTCCACGCTTCGAGCGCGCCGGACTGGCCGCTGCGCGCGATCATGCGCGCCGCGGCGTCCGCCTCCGCACGCGCGGCGGCCGCATCGCCGCCTCCGAGCGCGACCTCGGCGCCGAGCAGGCGCCGGTCGAGGCGATCGAACGATGCGGCGACGTCGTCGGCAGCGACCGGCAGCTCGGCGAGGCGCTCGCGCGCGCGCGCGACGTCGCCGCGCGCGAGGGCGAGCGCGGCCTGCAGGCGCAGGTTCGCGGCGAACGCATCGCCACTGCGCGGCTGCTTCGCCTGCGTCCGCAGCGCGACCGCCTCGTCGAGTTCGGCTTGCGCCGGCGCGAACCGGCCGAGCTCGATCAGCACCGCGGCCTCGCGCTCGAGGCGCAGTGCAAGATCGAGGCTGCCGGCGCGGTTCCTGCGGTCGATCGCGGTTGCCGCCTGTGCGTTCGCGAGGGCCGCGCCGAGGTCGCCGACGTCCGACTCGCAGCGCCCGAGCGCGCTGAGCGCCGCGCGCGTATGGAACGGGTCGTCGGCGCCGCGCAGCCTGATCGCGAGCTGCTTCGCGCCGCGCAGGAGGTCCAGGCCTTCCTGCGTGCGGCCGATGTCGCAGAGCAGGCCGCCGAGCCGCAGTTGCGTCTGCAGCACGTCGACGTGCTCGGCGCCGCTGTCGCGCCGGGCCATCGTCCACGCCGCGCGCATGGATCGTTCGGCGCCAGCGAGGTCGAGCTGCTGCGACTGCGCCTCGCCGAGGTATGCGTAGTACTTGACCGCGTTCGGGGCGGCTTCCTGCACGACCTTGGCGATCTCGATCGCGCGCGCGAACGCCGCGGTCGCCTCCGCGGGCTCGTGCATCCGCAACGACTGGATGCCCGCGCTGAGGAGCGAGTCGGCGAGGTCGACCGACGGTGGCTTCGCGTCGAACAGCCGTACCGCGCGTCGCGCGTAGTCGTACGCCCGCGCGGGATCGTAGTTCCAGTAGTACTCGGCCTGGCGCCGAAGCCAGGCGCCGCGCGTCGGCGAATCGACGTCGCCTTCGGCGTCGAGGATGCGACCTGCCTCGTCGAGTACGGCCTTGCGCTCGTCGTCGGCCGAGCGCGAACTCTGCATCGCGCTCGCCAGATGCACGAGTTCGTCGGCGACCTGCGGCGACGCCGCGCCGTACACGCGGCGCGCGAGCTCGACCGCCTCGCGCCGCACGCGCAACGCCTCGTCGGCGAGTTCGAGGTCGTCGTAGAGCTGGGCGAACAGCTGCAGTACGCTGAGTTTCGCCTCGGGCACGTCGGCCATCGCGTTGCCGACGCGTTGCGCGCCGAGGTCGAGCAGCTCGCGCGCGGTGGTCTGGCGCGCCTTCGCCGCGTCGGCCTGGTTGCGCGAGTTGGCGCGGAACAGGTCGCCGAGGAACGCCTGCACGGCCTCGGCGCGGCGTGCCTGCACCTGCGCGCGCCGTGCCTCCACCTCGGCCCGCCGTGCCTGCCATACCGCGATCGCGAGCGCGGACAGGATCGCGAGCACGAACAGTGCGCCGCTCGCGACGCCGCCGCGATGGCGCGCGACGAACTTGCGCGCACGGTACCAGCGCGACGGCGGATGCGCCTGCACCGGCTGCCCCGCGAGGTGGCGTTCGATGTCGTCGGCGAACGCGCCCGCCGACGCATAGCGGCGCTCGGGTTCGGTCGCGGTCGCCTTCAGCACGATGTTGTCGAGATCGCCGCGCAGCTGGCGCCGTACCACGCGCGCGGGCGCCGGCAGCAGCGATTCGTCGGTGTCGTCGCCGACGTGCGACGACGGCGTGCGCGACTCGCCCGGCGCACGGCGCTGGCCGGTCACGAGTTCGCCGAGCAGCACGCCGAGCGCGTAGACGTCGGTCGCGGTCGTGACTTGGCCGAGCGCGAACTGCTCGGGCGCGGCGTATGCGGGCGTCATCGCCTGGCGCTGGGTACGGGTCGGCTCGTCGCCCGCATCGAGCAGCTTGGCGATGCCGAAATCGAGCAGCTTGACCTCGCCTTCGCGCGTGACGAGCACGTTCGACGGCTTCAGGTCGCGGTGCACGATCAACGCGCGATGGGCGGCCTCGACTGCACGGCAGACGGAAACGAACAGGCGAAGTCGCGCGTGCAGGTCGAGCCGTTGCGCGAGCACGTACCCGGTGATCGGTACACCATCGACGAGTTCGAGCGCGATGTACGGCACGCCCGCGTCGGTGACGCCGCCTTCGATGAGGCGGGCGATGCCCGGATGGCGCAACTGGGCGAGCGCGCGTCGTTCGTCGCGGAAGCGGCGTCGCTCGTCGGCCGTGTGCAGGCCGCGATGGAGCAGCTTCAGCGCGACGGCCTGGCGCACGCCCGCCTGCTCGCGTTCGGCGCGGTAGACGACCGAATAGCCGCCCTCGCCGAGGCGTTCGATCAGCGTGTAGTCGCCGACGACCGTGCCGTGCGGCAACGGCGGTGGCGGCGCCTCGACTTCGCCGACACGGCCGAGCAAATGGTCGAACGGCTCGTCGAGCACACGCTCGCCGGCATCCGCGTCGGCGGCGAGCAGGCGCAGCACTTCGGCGCGCTGTGCGCCGTCGAGGCACTGCGCGTCGAGCCAGGCCATGCGTTTGCCGGGCGCGAGCGCGAGCGCGGCTTCGAACAGTTCACGCGCACTGGCGGGTGTGGCGTTCATCGCGGTCCCCCGGCAGCCGCTTCATCGCCAGCGATAACGCCGTTGCGTCCGCCGCGCGGACATCACTCGAGCGCGGACAGCAGGAACGCGCGCGCGTAGCGCCAGTCGCGGTCGATCGTGCGCCGCGTGAGGCCGAGCAGTTCGGCGACCTGTTCCGGCGACAGGCCGGCGAACCAGCGCAGTTCGACCACGCGCGCGGCGCGCGCGTCGACCTCTTCGAGGCGGGTCAGCGCTTCCTCGAGCGCGAGCGCCTGCTCCGCACTTTCGATCTGCGGATGGAGCGCCTCGCTGCCGGTGAGGCTCATGCGGATCCAGTCGCCGCCGGCCTTCTGCCGCATGCGGTCGCGCGCGCGGTCGGCGAGCAGGTGGCGCATCGCGCGTGCGGCGTAGGAAAAGAACTGCGCGGGATGCTCGAACGCGAGCTCGCGCCCGGTGTTCACGCGCAGCCAGAGCTCGTGCACGAGCGCGGTGGTGTCGAGCGTGCCGCGCGAGCCGCGCGCGAGCTGGCGGCTCGCCATTGCCTTGAGCCGATCGTAGACGGCGTCGAACAGCGCGCCGAGCGGCTGCGCCCGCACGGCGGATTCGGCCGGGTTGGGTTCGGATGCGGACATGGGACGCCTCGCGGACACGCCAGAGTGTAGCGCGCCGCGCGGGGACGGTCCGCGAAGGACCGGCGACGCCCCCGGTTCAGCCTGCGGGGCGGCCGCGCAGCACGCGCGCGGGCAGCAGGATGATGCCGCGCAGCAGCTCGAACACGCCCTCGACCGCGAGCCCGAGCAGGCGGAACGGCAACAGCAGCAACCACACGAGCGGGTACAGCACCAGCGCGAGCAGCGCGAGCGGCCAGCAGAACACCAGCAGCAGCAACCACAGCACGAAGGTCAGCATCGACGTCTCCACGGTACCGGAACCGCTCCGGTGCGCCATCCTCGCAGGATGGGGGCGGGCGGCCAGTGTCGAAAGGGCGCCTTGAAATCGGCGCGCTGCGCCGCACCGCCGCGGCCGGGCGTGGCGCGCCGCCGCGCCCCGCGTCCGCCCTTGATGCAGACGACCCGGCGCAACCCGTGCACGACGTCGACGAGGCTGCGCCGCGCCGCCATCGCCGCGTCGATGTCCTCGCAGGCCGCCGGCGACGCCTCCGGCGTCCTTGAGGATGTCGCATCGACCGAGGCGTTGTCGCCGAGCCGTTCGTCGAGCGCCTTGCGCAGGCCGCGTGCCGGGCGCGAGCGCGTTCGCGAGCTTGCCCTCGCGCGAGACGAGGCCGACGCCGGCGTCGGCGAGGGCGAAGCGCTCGGCGACCCGGTCAGCGAGGCGCGCGATGAGCGCATCGACGTCCTGCCCGCGCGGGACTCGTTCCGTGCGGTGTCGAACACGATCGTCGCGCCGTTGCCCCGCGAACGGGCGATGCGGGCCCGGTGCAAGCACGCGCCGGAAACGCAGGCGCCCCGACATCGGAAGGTGCGGGTGTCGCGTGCGGCATCATTCGCGTGCCGGCGCGGGTCGCGCGACGAGATCGTCGACGTCGGCGACGACGGGCGGTCCGAACGCCGCGACCGGCGCGGTCGCGGCCTGCACCGGCGGCAGGTGCGCGGTCGTGCGCCACGCGATGATCCAGCCGAGGCCGACCATCGCCGCGGAGATCGCGAACGTGACGCCTGCCCATGCGTCGTGCAGGTGCGCGCCGGTGACCGCGGCGAATGCGCGCGTGAAGAGGGTCGGCGCGATGATGCCGGCGATGCTCGACAGGCTCGCGACCGCGCCCTGCAGGCGACCCTGTTCGGCAGGATCGACGTGGTGCGTCATCATCGCCTGCGCCGCGGGCGTCGAGACGCCCCACAGCGCGGCGATCGGCATCGCCGCCCAGAACCAGTAGCCGTTCGGCGCGAGCGCATACAGGGCGAAGCCGAGCGTGCCGCACGCGAGGCCGAGCATGAGCGCGCGCCGTTCGCCGAGCGAGCCGACGATCTTCTTGATGAGCACGCCCTGCACGATCGCGGCGAGCACGCCGACCGCGGCGAGCGTGTAGCCGACCATCTGCGGTCCCCAGCCGAAGCGGTAGTCCGCGTACAGCACGAACGTGCTCGGGTAGACCATGTGCGCGAGCGCCATGAGGAACAGCACGCCGACGAGGCCGATCACCTGCGGGTAGCGCGCGAGCAGGCGCAGCGAACCGATCGGGTTCGCGTGGCGCCAGTCGAAGCGCGGCGAGCGCTTTTCCGGCGGCAGCGATTCGGGCAGCACGAACACGCCGTAGACGAAGTTCGCGAGGCAGAGCGCGACCGCGACCCAGAACGGCGCACGCTGGTTCATCTCGCCGAGGAAGCCGCCGATCGCCGGCGCGATCACGAAGCCGATGCCGAACGCCATGCCGATCATGCCGAACGCCTGCGCGCGCTTCTGCGGCGGCGTGACGTCGGCGATGTAGGCGTTGGCCGTACTGAAGCTCGCCGCGGTGATGCCGGAGACGATGCGGCCGATGAACAGCAGCGGCAGCGAATGCACCATCGCCATCATGAGGAAGTCGAGGCCGAGGCCGAGGTTCGATGCAAGGATCACCTTGCGCCGGCCGAAGCGGTCCGACAGCGCGCCCTGCACCGGCGTGAACAGGAACTGCATCGCCATGAACGCGGTCGCGAACCAGCCGTACCAGATCGCTGCGCGCGAGACGTCCCCGTCGAGGAAGCTCTCGATCAGGTGCGGCAGCACCGGGATGATGAGGCCGAACGACAGGATGTCGATCAGCACGGTCACGAAGATGAAGATCAGCGCCGCACGGCGCGGTGCGGCGGGGGCGATCGGGTCCATTGCAGGGGCGGCCGGCAGGCGAAAGCGCGCACGATAGCCGATCCTCGCCGCGTCCGCGCGCCGCCGGGTGCGCGTTCGCGCGCGATGTCGCCGCGGCGGCGACCGGCGTATGCTCGTCGCGGGTTCCCGGGTGCCGTGCGCGCAGCGGGCAGGCTCGCTTTCCGGCACTCCGATCGCGCCGCGTTCCGGCGCTTGCGTTCTCGCCAGGAGGTGTCATGACCAGCTTGCGACTCAACGGCACGACGGTGCCCGTCGACGCCGCGCCCGACACGCCGCTGCTGTGGGTGTTGCGCGACCATCTCGGCATGACCGGCACCAAGTTCGGTTGCGGCATGGCACTGTGCGGCGCCTGCACCGTGCACGTCGACGGCCAGCCGATTCGTTCGTGCATCACGCCGCTCTCGGCGGTGCAGGGCAAGGCGGTGACGACGATCGAAGGCGTGGGCGGCAAGGTCGCCGAGGCGGTGCAGGCCGCATGGGACAAGCTGCAGGTGCCGCAATGCGGCTACTGCCAGTCGGGCCAGGTGATGTCCGCGACCGCGTTGCTCGCGCGCGTCCCGCGGCCGACCGATGCCGACATCGACGCCGCGATGTCCGGCAATCTCTGCCGCTGCGGTACCTACGCGCGCATCCGCGCGGCGATCCACGATGCGGCGGCGACGCTCGGAGGTGCGGCATGAGCGCGATCTTCCACGATTCGCTCCCCGACGCGTCGCGCCGCCGCTTCATCGCCGCATCGGGCGCGCTCGGTGCCGGGCTGCTGCTCGGCGTCCGCCTCGGCGCCGATGCCGCCACGCCGCCTGCCGGCACGGCCGCGGTGCGCGCGAACGCCTGGGTGAGCATCGCGCCGGACGGCCAGGTGACGCTGATCTGCCCGCGCAACGAGATGGGCCAGGACGTGCATACCTCGCTCGCCGTGCTCATCGCGGAAGAGCTCGGCGTCGACCCCACGCACGTTCGCGTCGAGCAGGCGCCGGTCGATCCCGTCTACGTCAACACGCTGCTCGGCGCACAGATCACCGGCGGCAGCACGAGCGTGCGCGACGGCTGGGAAGGGCTGCGCCGCGCCGGCGCGACCGCGCGCACGATGCTCGTCGCGGCGGCGGCGGCGCAATGGGGCGTGCCCGCCGCCGAGTGCCGCGTCGCCGACGGCTACGTACTGCATGGCGAGCGCCGGCTCGGCTACGGCGCACTCGCCGCCGCCGCGGCGAAACTCGAGGTACCGACCGACGTCGCGCTGAAGTCGCGCGCGGAGTTCACCCGCATCGGCAAGCCGCTCGCGCGGCTCGACGGCGCCGACAAGGCGCGCGGCCGCACCGTCTTCGGCATCGACGTGAAGCTTCCCGGGATGCTGCATGCGGCGCTCGCGCAGTGTCCCGTGCTCGGCGGCAAGGTCGCCTCGTTCGACGCGGGCGACGTCGAGCGACGGCCAGGCGTGCGCAAGGTCGTCTCGATCGGCGACGGCGTCGCCGTGGTCGCCGACCATTGGTGGGTCGCCAGGAACGCGCTCGCCGACGTGAAGATCGCGTGGGACGAAGGCGCCGCGGCGAAACTCGACAGCGCCGCGATCATGGCGACGCTCGACGGCGCGGCCGATGAAGCCGGCGCCGTGGCGAAACGGGCCGGCGACGTCGCCGCCGCGTTCGCGAAGACGGCCGCGATCGAGGCGCGCTACACCTGCCAGATGCTCGCGCACGCGACGCTCGAGCCGCAGAACTGCACCGCCCGCGTCGGCCGCGACGGCGTCGACGTGTGGGCCAGCACGCAGTTCCCGCAAGGCGCGCAGGGCGTCGCGGCGGCCGCGGCCGGCGTGAAGCCGGACCGGGTGCGCATCCACGCGCAGTTCATCGGCGGCGGCTTCGGCCGGCGCCTCGACGTCGACTACGTCGCGCAGGCGGTGGCGATCGCGAAGGCGCTGCCGGATACGCCGGTCAAGCTGATCTGGACGCGCGAGGACGACACGCGCCACGACGTCTACCGGCCGCCGTCGCTGCACCTCATGCGCGGCGCGGTCGCCGACGGCCGCATCGTCGCATTCGCCCAGAAGATGATCTCGCCGTCGATCACCAACCGCATGTTCCCCGGCGTGGTCAAGGACGGCATCGACGGCTTCATGGTCGAGGGCGCGGCGAACCTCACCTATGCGATCCCGAACCTCGACCTGCGCACGGTCATCCGCGAGATCGGGATCAAGGTCGGCTACTGGCGCTCGGTCAGCAATGCGCTCAACGCGTTCGCGATCGAGAGCTTCGTCGACGAGCTCGCGCATGCGGCGAAGCAGGATCCGCTCGTGTTCCGCCTCGCGATGCTCGAGACGGTGCCGCGCCAGCGCGCGGTCATCGAGCGCGCGGCGCGGGACGCCGGCTGGGGCAAACCGGCACCCGGGCATGCGCTCGGGCTCGCCGCGATGGAGTGCTACGACACCCACGTCGCGCTCGTTGCCGAGGTCTCCGGCGACGCCGCGCGCGTGCACGTCGAGCGCCTCTGCATCGCGGTCGACCCTGGCATCGCGGTGCATCCGGACCAGGTCGTCGCGCAGATGCAGGGCGGCCTCGTCAGCGGCCTCGTCAACGCCGTGCGCGGCAAGATCACCCTCAAGGACGGGCGCGTCGAGCAGGCGAACTTCAACGACTTCACCCTGCCGCGCATGCCGGAGATGCCGGCGGTGTCGGTCGCGTTGCTCGAAGGCGGCGACAGGCCGGGCGGAATCGGCGAGGTCGGCGTGCCGCTGGTCGCGCCGGCGATCGCCAATGCGGTCTTCGCATTGACCGGCAAGCGCATCCGCTCGCTGCCGCTCGCCGACGGCGGCATCGCCATCGGCTGAGCGGACGCCCGGGAAGCGCCGCGACGTGGAGGTTCTTCAGCCGGGACTGCAGTGACCGTATCGGCAGAGGCGGCTGTTCGTGAAGCGTGCGGCAATGGATGGCCGCTCTGGATCAGGCGAACCCGTAGACGGCCTTGCGGGCCATCGCAGCAGCGCTCATGGTCGAGCGCAAAGCGACATCATCATCCATGTCCGTCGATGTCGATGAAGCGCAGGAACTCCGCGCGCGTGCGCGCGTCCTCGCGGAACGTGCCGAGCATCTGGCTCGTGATCATCGACACGCCGGTCTTGTGCACGCCGCGCGTGGTCATGCACTGGTGGGTCGCGTCGACGACCACGCCGACGCCGCGCGGCTTGAGCACCGTGCCGATGCACTGCGCGATCTGCGCGGTGAGCTTCTCCTGCACCTGGAAGCGGCGCGCGTACGCGTCGACGACGCGCGCGAGCTTGGAAATGCCGACGACCTTGTCGGTCGGCAGGTAGCCGACGTGCGCGCGGCCGATGATCGGCGCCATGTGGTGCTCGCAGAACGATTCGAACCGGATGTCGCGCAGCACGATCATCTCGTCGTAGCCGGCGACTTCCTCGAACGTGCGGCCGAGGTATTCGGCCGGGTCGATCGCGTAACCGGAGAACCAGTCGCGATAGGCCTCGGCGACGCGCTTGGGCGTGTCGACCAGGCCCTCGCGGCGCGGGTCCTCGCCGGCCCAGCGCAGCAGCACGCGCACGGCGTCTTCGGCTTGCGCCTGCGTCACGGGCGTCGGCGACGGGGTCTTCATCGTGCGCGCGGTCTTCTTCATCGGCGGCGGTGTCGGCGAGCGGACGGAGCCGCAGTCTAGCAGCCGCGCCGGAAGCGCGCGGTCGGGTCAGCGGCCGCGCGACGTGCGCGCCTTCGCGGCGGAGCGTCGTGCCGGTTTCGCCTCGACCGGCGCGAGCACCCACGACAACGCGACCAGCTTGCCGCGCGGGCGCTCCGTCGCAGGCTTCTGCACGAGCTCCATCAGCCGTGCGAGCAGGCGATTGATCTCGGCGAGCTCGGCCGGATCGACCCAGCCCTTGCCGCGCGCGGCCCACAGCTCGCGCCGCGGTCCCTCGACGACCGTGCCCGGATCGGCGAGCGCGCGCGCGAAGTCGCGCCCCGCGACGCGCAGCACGCTGGCCGCGACGCGGCCGACCGCGTCCGCATTCGCGGTCGCGCCGGGACGGTAACGCAGTCGCAATCGGTCGCCCTTGCGCGTGCGCGACCGGTATCGGCGGCCTTCGGGTGCGGTCTCTTCCTCGATGAGCCCGCCTTCGGCGAGCTGGCGCAGGTGGTAGTAGAGGCTGTCCGCGGGGCGGCCGACCGCGGCCGCGAGTTCGGCCACGCTGACCGCTTCGCCGAGCGCTTCGAGCGTGTCGACGATCTCGATGCGCGTGGGCGACGCGAGCAGGGCGATCTCGTCCGCGTCCTCGACCAGCGCCGTACGGGTCCGTGCCATAGGTTGGGTTGCCATGTTTGAAATTCGATGCAATTATTCAAACAACGACGGCGACGCGCAAGGGCGGCGCCGCGATCGAGGAGACGAGGATGGGCAAGCATGCATTCGCGCTGGCGCTGCTGGCGTTCGGTTTCACGCAGGTGGTGCGCGCGGACGAGGCGACCGACCTGCTCGCGCGCTGGAAAGCCGCGAGCGGCGGCGCGCGCTGGGACGCGGTGAAGAGCGTGCGCACCGACGGCACCCTCAGCGCGGGCGGGCTCAGCGGACCGTTCGACGCGCTGCAGGACGTCGTCGCCGGCCGTTCGAACGATCACTACACGCTCGGCCCGGTCGAAGGCGCCGACGGCTACGATGGCACGGTCGCCTGGTCGCGCGACCCCGGCGGCGAGGTCGCCTCCCTCGACGCGCCCGAGGCGAAGCGACGCGCGCGCAGCCAGGCGTGGCTCGACGCGCGTGGCTACTGGTACCCGGCGCGCATCGGCGCGACGTACGCGAAACCGCAGGCGCGCGAGCTCGACGGCCGTCGCTACGACGTGCTCGTCGCGACGCCGGACGGCGGCGATCCGGTCACGCTCTGGTTCGACCACGAGACCCACCTGCTCGTGCGCACGGTGCAGAAGCAGGGTGCCGACACCGCGACGACGAGTTTCGACGACTGGCGCGACGTCGGCGGCATCAAGCTGCCGTTCCACTCGGTCACGTTCCTCACCGACACGGCCGGGCGCGTCGACGAACGCAATCGCAGCGAAGTGCGCGCCACGTCGGTGAAGCTCGACGTGGCCGTCGCCGACGCCGATTTCGCGATGCCGGAGATGACCGCGACCGCGCGCATCGACGCGCCGGGCGGCACCGCGCGCGTGCCGATCCAGCTCGTCAACAACCACATCTACGCGCAGGGCTCGATCGACGGCAAGCCGGCGCGCTTCCTCGTCGACACCGGCGGCGTCAACCTGCTCACGCCCGACTCGGCGAGGAAGTTCGGCCTCGCCGGCGAAGGCAAGCTCGCCGGCCGTGGCGTGGGCGACGAGACCGTCGACCTCGCGTTCGCGCACGCGAAGGAGGTGCGCCTGGGCGGCGCGGTGCTGTCGCGGCCGGTGTTCTACGTGATGGACCTCGGCAAGCTGCCCGCGGTCGAGGGCTACGACTGCGACGGCCTCGTCGGCTACGAGATGTTCCGCCGCTTCGGCGTGACGATCGATTACGCGAAGCACGAGCTCGTGCTCGCCGAGCCGGCGACGTTCGCGCCGCCCGCGGGCGCGCATGCGCTGCCGTTCGAACTCGCCGACCGCATCCCGATCGTGCAGGGCACGCTCGACGGCCTGCCCGCGCGCATCAGCATCGACACCGGTTCGCGCGCCTCGCTGACCCTGCATGCGCCGTTCGTGCGCGAACACGGGCTCGTCGCGAAATACGATGCCGCGCCGGAGAGCGTTGTCGGCTGGGGCGTCGGCGGCCCGTCGCGCGGACGCCCGGCGCGCTTCGGCACGCTGCAGCTCGGCGATCTCGCGGTGACCGGCGTCGCCGGCGACCTGTTCGTCGGCGACAAGGGTGCCTTCGCGAGCCCTGACTTGTCGGCGAACCTCGGCGGTGGCGTGCTCAAGCGCTACGTCGTCGCGTTCGACTACGAGGCGAAGAAGATGTATCTCGCGCCGACGGCGTCGTCGGCCGGCGTCGATGCGTTCGATCGCAGCGGCCTCTGGCTGCTCGGTGCGGGCGACGCGCTCGAGGTCGCCGACGTCGCGAAGGACGGCGCCGCGGAGCGCGCCGGCCTGCGCGTGGGCGATCGCATCCGATCGATCGGTGGCGAGGCGATCGCTGCGCGACCCTTGTACGAATGGCGCGAGCGCCTGCGCGAACTGCCGGCCGGAACGAAGCTCGCAGTCGCCTACGAACGCGCCGGCAAGCCGGCACAGGTCGACCTCGCGCTCGCCGACCGCATCGCGGCGCAGTGGAAGCCGCGCTAGCGCCCGCGGCGCTTCAGGCAGGCCTCTGCCGCGTCGTCACTCGACGCGGCAGAGGGCGGCCTTGAGATAGCGCGACTCGGGCACGTGCGCCTGCCACGGATGATCCTCGCCGGCGCCCGTGACCTTGAGCACCTGGACGGTGCGGCCCGCGTAGTACGCCGCGCGGCGCAGCATGTCGAGGAATTGCTCCTCGCTCACGAGACCGGTGCACGAGCAGGTCAGGAAGATGCCGCCCGGCTTGACCGCGCCGAGCGCGAGCTTGTTCATGTCGAGGTACTTCTTGAGCGCGGGGATCACCTGCTCGCGGTCGCGCGTCATCTTGGCCGGATCGAGGATGACGACGTCGTAGGGATCCTTCTTGCCGTCGCGCAGCCAGTGGAAGATGTCGGCCTGCACGAAGCGGACTTTCGCCCGGTTCAGGCGCGCGTTCTTCTCGGCGATCGCGAGGATCTCCTCGTCGAGGTCGACGCCGGTGACTTCGCTCGCCCCGCCGATCGTCTTCGCGTAGATGCCGAAGCCGCCGGAATTGCAGCACAGGTCGAGCACGCGCTTGCCGTCGCAGAACGTCGACAGGTACCTGCGGTTGTCGCGCTGGTCGGCGAAGAAGCCGGTCTTGTGCTTGGTGCCGGGCGCGGCGTGGAACTGCACGCCGTGCTCGTGGATCACGGTCGGCGTCGGCGGCGACGGGATGCCGCAGTCGAAACTCTCCTGCTTCTGCACGTGCTCCTCGGCGAACCAGTACAGGTCGGCATCGGGGAAGTGCTCGAGCAGGCAGCGCCGGATCAGGTCGCGCTGGCGGAACATGCCGGCCGAGAAGTACTCGATCACGAGCGTGTTCGCGAAACGGTCCACGACGAGCCCGGACAGGCCGTCGCCCTCGGAATGGACGAGGCGATAGGCGTTCGTGACCGCATCGAGCCCGAGTACCTCGCGGCGCAGCGACACCGCCTGCGCGATCTTGCGCGCGAAGAACGCCTCGTCGACCGCTTCGGCCGGATCGGCGGTCAGCACGCGCAGCGCGATGCGCGAATGGCCGTTGTAGAACCCGCGGCCCGCGAAGGTGCCCTCGCGGTCGACGATGTCGACCACGGTACCCGGCCGCGGCTTGGTCGCCGGCTTCTCGACCATCTTCTGGAAGATCCAGGGATGGTTCGAGCGGCGTTCGGTCTTGAGCTGGATGACGGGCAGCGGGCCCGTGTCGGGACGGTTCATCGCGCGATTATAGGGCCGGGGGCTCGGGGCGGACGGCGGAGGACCGGAGCGCCGCGCGGCAGGCGCCTCGCGTCCGGACCCCGAACCCCGATCGCTCGCCCGCGCGCAGGCCCCGCAGCGCCGGACGCGAAGGGCATCGCTGCGCCCCGGATGGGTGCCACGCGCGCTCGGCCCCGAGCGCGAGTTCCCGTCACCTCGGCTCCCAGCCCTCACCATTCTTCACACCCGCCGCTGCATCGGCCCTTGCAAGCGCGCGGGGCCGGCGCTAACGTCACCGGCAGCAGAAGGGGAGTAGCTCTCCCGTCGCCGCGATCGTCATCACGGGCCGCAAGGCCCCGGTCCGGCGGGCGGTTCGCCCACGGCGAACCGCGAGCAAGACCTTCGCCGTCGACGGCGAAGGTATGTCCCGAGCATTCGTGACCCCGCGCCGCCGGTCCATTCGACCACTGGGGCACGACATGCACAGCATCGCGACACCGGGCATCTGGGCGGCTTTCGTCGCCATCCTCATCGCCGCACTCGCGGTCGACTTCGCATTGCTGCGCGCGGCGGGCCCGCGCCGCGTGCCGTTCCGCGCGGCGGCGCTCTGGAGCCTCGCGTGGGTCGGCCTCGCGCTCGCATTCAACCTCGGGCTCTGGGCCTGGCTCGACGCGCACGCGGGTCGCGCGGTCGCGAACGAGATCGGCCTCGAGTTCCTTACCGGCTACCTCATCGAGAAGGCGCTCGCGGTCGACAACATCTTCGTGTTCCTGCTCGTGTTCAATACGTTCGCGGTGCCGGCGGAGCTGCGCCAGCGCGCGCTCATGCTCGGCGTGCTCGGCGCGCTGGTCCTGCGCGCGGTGATGATCCTCGTTGGCGCCGCGCTGGTGGCGCGTTTCCACTGGATCCTCTACCTGTTCGGCCTGTTCCTGCTGCTGACCGGCGTGAAGATGCTGTTCGCGGCGAACCAGGCGTCCGACCTCGAGGGCAACCCCGTGCTCGGCTGGATGCGCCGGCACTTGCGACTCACCCGCGATTTCCAGGGCGGCGCGTTGACCGTCATCGACGACGGCGGGCGGCGCTGGTTCACGCCGATGTTCGTCGTGCTCGTGCTGATCGCGGTGACCGACGTCATCTTCGCGGTGGATTCGATCCCCGCGATCTTCGCGGTCACGCTCGATCCGTTCGTGGTGCTCTCGTCGAACGTGTTCGCCGTGCTCGGCCTGCGCGCGCTGTTCTTCCTGCTCGCCGGCATGGCCGACCGCTTCCACCTGCTCGGCCACGGCCTCGCCGTCGTGCTGCTCTTCATCGGCGCCAAGATGCTGCTCGCGGGCGTCTGGAAGATACCGGTCGGGGTCGCGCTCGGCGTCGTCGCGCTCGTCATTCTTGCGTCGATCGTCGCGAGCCTGCTGATACCGCCGCGCAAGGCCGGCGCGGGTTGATCGTACGAAGACGTGTGCTGCGCAAAGAAGGCATGAAACACCGAGCACACCGAGCACACGAAGGAGGGTCAACGAAGATTTCCTCCTGCGCATGCCCGGTGTGCTTCGCGTTCCAATCTTTTCCGGGTCACATCCTCAGCGCGCGGCCGATATCTGCGACGCGACCGCCGCCGCGGCGAGCGTCGAATACGCGACGCAACGGTTGCGGCCGTTGTGCTTGGCCGCGTAGAGCGCGCGGTCGGCGTTGCGCAGCAGCGCGCGCAGGTCGCGCGTGCCGGCATCGAGCGAGGCGACGCCGATCGACACGGTGAGGCGTTGCGGATGTCCGCCGATCGGCAGCAGCGCGGTCGCGACGTGCTGGCGCAGGTACTCGGCGAGCACGCAGGCTTCGAGTTCGCCGAGGTCGGGCAGCAGCACGGCGAATTCCTCGCCGCCGATCCGGCTCAGCGGCGCGTCGACCGCGAGCGACTCGCGCATGACGCGCACGAGGCCGAGCAGCGCCTCGTCGCCCGCGTCGTGGCCGAGCGCATCGTTGATGCGCTTGAAATGGTCGACGTCGATCGCGATCAGCGACAGCGGCCGGTCGTCGCGCAGCGCCTCCGCGATCGCGCTCGTGGCGACGCGCGCGAGCGTGCGCCGGTTGTGCACGCCGGTCAGAGGGTCGGTCATCGCAAGGCGGCCGAGGTCCTCGTTCATGCGGTCGCCGCACATGAGCATGAAGCCGATCGTGCCGAGCATCGGCAGGATCGAACTGAAGATGAGCACGACGTTGAGCATGAACGGCCGGAACGCATCGAGGTCGAGCACCGGCGCGAGGAACTCGGTGAGGCCGCGCGCGAGCGCGAGCGTGCCGCAGGCGACGAACAGCGAGCCGGTGAGGATTTCGGCCGGGCGCAGGCGATCGCGGCCGAACAGCACCGCGCGCGCGACGCCGAGCTGGAGGGCGACGATCGGCAGCGTGTCGACCGTGATCCGCCAGCGCGGCGACGGCCAGACGAGCGTGAACAGGCACAGGATCGCGAAGGTGAGCATCACGAGCAGCAGCGGCACGAAGCTGCGCGGACGTTGCGCGAAATGGTTCATCGCGCGACCCATCTCCGCATAGGAGAGCGCGTACATCGTGTTGGTCAGCACGATCGGCAGCGCGTCGTCCCAGGCCGGGCTGCGCAGCGCCGCGGACAGCAGCGCGAGCGTCTCGATGAGCAGGCCGCCGATCCAGATGCGCATCGCCGTGCGCAAGTGCGCCGGGTAGCGCGATGCGGCGAACGACAGGCTCGCGCCGACGCACAGCGTCAGCAGCGAAGCGATCAGCATGGCGGATTTGATGTCGAAGCTCATGGCGGGTCGGCACGCAGGCGCGGGCGGGCGCACGTGGCGACCGCGCGTACTGCTGCCGGATGCACGGCGGGCCCCCTCTCCCGATCGCGCTGCGGTGTACCGAACGGCCGCGCGCCCTCTACTTCGCGCGGATCTTCGGCAATGACTGGCAAGGATTGTACCAACGGCTGTCAGGCCTCATTCTGTGACGCAGTCGACTTGCGAAGCTGAATGGCGCGCCCAATCTGGCATCTATGGACATCGCCCGCCCTGTTCCCGAACCGACCTCGGTCACGGTCGCGCAGGACCGCTTGCGGATCCGCTACGCGGTGATCGGCGCGGGCGCGCTGCTCGCGGGCGTGTGGATCGTCTGGCTTGCGGCCTGGCTGCTCGGTTGGCGGATCGACGACCTCGGCATCGTGCCGCGCCATGTCACGGGCCTCGTCGGCATCCTGACGGCGCCGTTCGCGCATGCCTCGTTCCAACACCTGATGTCGAACACGCTGCCGCTCGGCGTGCTCGCGACCCTCACCCTGTACGTCTATCCGCGCGCGACGCGCCTCGCGCTACCGGCGATCTGGCTGATTTCCGGGCTCGGCGTATGGCTGTTCGCGCGCGATTCCGTGCACGTCGGCGCGAGCGGGATCGTGCACGGGCTCATGCTGTTCCTGTTCGTCATCGGCCTGCTGCGCGGCGATCGCCTCGCCGTCGTCACGTCGCTCGTCGTGTTCTTCCTCTACGGCGGCATGCTGCTGTCGGTCCTGCCGCACGAGGAACGCATCAGTTTCGAATACCACCTTGGCGGCGCAATCGCCGGGCTGCTCGCCGCGATCGCATTGCGCCGACGCGATCCGGCGCCCGCGCGCAAGCGCTACGGCTGGGAGATGGAAGCGGCCAACGACGGCATCGACGAGGAGTTCGAGCTTCCGCGCGCGGACGACGTCCCCGTGCTGTGGCAGCGCAATGCGGGCGAGAGCGGACACGGCCGCGTGATCGCGTTCCGGCCTCGCCCGCTGCGACCCGGCGAACGCGACCCCGAGTGAACCGGCCGGCGCGCGGCCGCGCGCGCCACGCGCTAAGCTGTCGCGCATGAACCCCGGATCCATGCCATGAATCCTTCCGAACCGCGCCGCGTCGAACACCAGCACACGGACAAGGGCTACGTACCGGTCTACACGACGGCCGTGGTCGAGCAACCGTGGGCGAGCTATTCGCGCACCGATCATCGCACCTGGGCGATGTTGTTCGAACGCCAGCGCGAACTGCTCAAGGGTCGAGCCTGCCGTGAGTTCATCGACAACCAGGAACGCTTCGGCATGTCGCCGGACGCGATCCCGCGCTTCGACGACCTCAATGCGGTGCTCGCCAAGGCGACCGGCTGGCAGCTCGTCGGCGTCGAGGGCCTGCTGCCCGAGCTCGTGTTCTTCGACCATCTCGCGAATCGACGTTTTCCGGTCACCTGGTGGATCCGCAAACCGGAGCAGCTCGACTACCTCGCCGAGCCGGACCTGTTCCACGACCTGTTCGGTCACGTGCCGCTGCTGCTCGAACCGGTGTTCGCCGACTACATGCAGGCGTACGGCCGCGGCGGCGTGAAGGCGCACGGGATCGGCGCCGACGCGCTCGTGAACCTCACGCGCCTGTACTGGTACACGGTCGAGTTCGGGCTGATCCGGCAGGATGGCGGACTGCGCATCTACGGGTCGGGCATCGTCAGCTCGAAGGGCGAATCCATCTACTGCCTCGATTCGCCGGCTCCGAACCGCATCGGTTTCGACCTCAGGCGCATCATGCGCACGCGCTACCGCATCGACACCTACCAGAAGACGTACTTCGTCATCGACAGCTTCGAGCAGCTCATGGATGCGACGCGGCCGGATTTCAGCCCGATCTATGCCGAACTCGCCGCGCGGCCATCGATTGCCGCCGGCGACGTGCTCGACGACGACCGCGTGTTCCAGCGCGGCAGCGGCGAAGGCTGGGCCACGGACGGGGACGTCTAGCCCGGTCGAGCGCACGCGGATCGACGTCGGTTGCGGATGCGCGCGGCGCGGATCGGGCGATCGAGCCCCACCCGCGATACACGCGCCAGGTCCTCTCCCGTGCGAACCCGGGCACGCGCCTGCGGTCGAAACGGCATCGCGATGAAGCGGAGACGACGATGAAACGCATCTGCGGCCTCGGTCCGGTGTTCCTCGCGCTCGCATGCGCGGGCGGCGCCGCGCGAGCCGAGGTCAGGCAGGCCGTGCCGGACGGGTTCCTGCTCGCCTACGCGTCGCCGGTCAAGGGCGACGCGAAGCATGCCTGGGAGGCGCTCGTGGGCGTCTCGCACTGGTGGAGCGGCGAGCACACGTGGTCCGGCAAGTCCGCGAACCTCGGCCTCGCGCCCACGGCGGACGGCTGCTTCTGCGAACGCTGGAGCGGCGGCAGCGCCGCGCACGGCCGCGTGCTCATGGCGCTGCCCGAACGCATGCTGCGCCTCGACACCGCGCTGGGCCCGCTGCAGGAGTTCGCGCTGAACGGGGTGCTCACGTTCTGGATCCGCACCGCCGAGGACGGATCGACCCGGCTCGAGCTCGAATACCGCGTCAACGGCGCGTCGACGAGCGGGCTCGACGAACTCGCGCCGAAGGTCGATGACATGCTCGGCGAGCAGTTCGCGCGTCTCGTGCGCTGGACCGATCACGGCGATCCGGAACCGCCGCCGGCGCCACCCGCGCCGGGCAACGCCGATGATGCGGCTCTGCGCGGGCGCAGCGCGATCCTCGAGCAATGGAAGCAGAGCATGCTCGAGCAGCAGGCCGGCCAGCGCCCGACGCCCCCGGCGTCCGGGGAGGCGTCGAAGCCCGACGCGCCGAAGCGGGATGCCGCCGCGAAGGAGCGGCCGCCCCGGCCTTCGTCGACGTCCGAACCGGCCGGGCGCTAGGGGCCGCGCGGCCCCTCTCATGTCGAAATCCCGAGCGGTGCGGCGTTCCTCGTGCATGCCGGCCATCGCGACCGGCCGACGGATGCCGTCCGCGCCGCGACGTCCGCACGGGGAGGGGCGCGAACGGCGCCTCGACCGCGCCGCGGAGGGTCCCCATGGCTACCCTGTCCCGGCGGCGCGCGCGCGCCGTCGCAACGCTCGCGCTCCTCCTGCTCCTGCCTGCGCGCGCATTCGCCGCCGCGGCCGACGTCGCGATCGCGGGCGATCCGCTGACCACGCCCAATGCGAGCGGCTGGCTGAGAACGCACACCAGCGGCGGCACGCTCGACACCGACAACCCGTTCTTCCAGAGCCTCGGCAGCAACGGGCGCAGTTGCAACACCTGCCACCAGCTGCAGGACGCATGGTCGCTGACGACCGAGACCGTACGTGCGCGCTTCGAGGCGAGCGGAGGCACCGATCCGCTGTTCCGCCCGAACGATGGCGCGACCTCGCCGCTCGCCGACACCTCGACCGTCGCCCAGCGGCGTATCGCCTACGCGATGTTGCTGCGTCGCGCGGTCATCCGCGTCGGCATCGGCATGCCCGCGAACGCCGAGTTCAGCCTCGTC
>NZ_DATDMY010000254.1:0-4076 GCF_036518555.1 Dokdonella sp.
AACGGCTCGCGGAAGCCGGCCAGCGCCGGCCTCCGTCCCCCGCGCGCGCGGGCGAGGAGCGTCGTCGCGCGCGCGGCGATGCTGCGCCCTCGCGCAGCGGCGCGCCGGATGCCGAGCCCGCCGTCCCGCGCGAACCCCCATCGCGCGAGCAGCGGCTGTACGGGCTCAATGCGTGCCTCGCGGCGTTCGCACGCAGGCCCGAGGCGCTGCGCAAGGTCTACCTCGCCGAGTCGCGCATCGGTGCGCTCAAGCCCGTGCTCGCCTGGTGCGTGCAGCGGCGCATCGGCTATCGCGTGGTCGAGCCGGAAGACCTCGACCGCCTGACCGCATCGCGCCATCACGAGGGCGTCTGCTTCGACCTGCTGCGCCCCGAGCCATTGGCATTGGCCGCGCTGCTCGACGCGCAACCGGGCGCGCCGGCGGCATCGCTGCTGCTCTGGCTCGACGGCGTCGGCAACCCGCACAACCTCGGCGCGCTGCTGCGCAGCGCGGCGCACTTCGGCGTCGGCGGCGTGATCGTGCCCGCACAGGCGGGGCTCGACGTGTCCGGCGCGGCTGCGCGCGTCGCCGAAGGCGCGGCCGAGATCGTGCCGCTCGTGCAGGCGGACGATCCGCGCCACGCGCTGCGCGAGCTGCGCGCGCGCGGCTATACGCTCGCCGCGACCGTACCGCGCGAGGGCGTGCCGTTGTACGCGACGACGTTGCCGCGTCGCCTCGTGCTCGTGCTCGGTGCGGAAGGCGAGGGGATGAGCGATGCGATGATCGGCGCGGCCGACCTGCGCCTCACGATTCCCGGCAGCGGAGCGATCGAAAGCCTCAACGTCGCCGCGAGCGTCGCGGTACTGCTCGGCGAGTACTGGCGCCAGTCGCATCCGCACTGAGGGCGTCGTCATCGTCGCGCAACAGGGCGCTCCCACGCTGTAGGGCCCCCCGCACGGAGCCCGGCGATGAACGCGGTCGCGATGCCCCTGCCGCATGCGCGCAGCCATGACGTTGCCGGCTGGGTGCGTTCGCTGCGCGTCGCCGCGTTCGCATTCGCGCTCTCGCGCGGCGTGATCTTCGCGGTATGGCTGCTCGCCGCGCAGTTGCAGCTCGGCCATCCCGCCGGTCGCGAACAGCTCGCGATGCCGAGTGCGCAGGTCGGCCCCAGCGAGCTCGCCGCGACCTTGCGCGATCTCGCGCTCTACAACGACGGCGGCTGGTACGCGACGATCGTCGAGCACGGCTACGAGCATCGCCCTTTCGACACGACGCGTCCCGCCAACTGGGCGTTCTTCCCGCTGCATCCGCTGCTGTGGCGCGCGTTCGCCGACATCGTCGGCGACGTGCGCGTGGCCGGCATGCTGCTCGCGAACCTCGCCTTCCTCGCCGCGCTCGCCGTGCTGCACCGGCTCGCGCTCGCGCTCGGGCGCGAGCCGCCCGCGGCCGAGCGCGCGGTGCTCGCGCTCGCGCTGTTCCCGGTCAGCTACTTCGGCGCGTTGCCGTGGAGCGAAGCGCTGTTCCTGCTGGTGTCGGCGGGCACGTTCCTCGCCGCACTGCGCGGACGCTGGGGCTGGGTCGCCGTGCTGCTCGCGCTCGCGAGCGCGACCCGCCTCGCGGGCCTGTTCCTGCTGCCGGCGCTGGCCGTCTGGATGTGGCCGCGCCGTCGACTGCTGCCGCGGCACGCGTGGCTCGCGCTCGCGTGCGCACCGCTCGGCCTGTTCGCGTTCATGGCCGAGCTGCACACGGCGAGCGGCAACGCGTTCGCGTTCAGCGGCATCCAGCACGCGTGGGGACGCCATCCGGGTTCGCCGCTCACGCCGTTCGTCGACGTGCTGCAGCAGCCGCGGCTCGCGATCGAGGACTGGAACTTCCGCTACCTCAATCTCGCCGCGGCACTCGGCGGCATCGCCGCGTGCATCGCGCTGTGGCGCCGGCGCGAGCCTTCGCTCGCGCTGTTCCTCGCGCTCGGCCTGCTCGCGCCGCTCGCGACCGGCACCTTGATGTCGCTCGCGCGCTACCTGTTCGGCCTGTTCCCGATCGCGCTCGCGCTCGCCGACGCGACCGCGAGCCGCAGCGTCGAGCGCGGCTGGTTCGCGGTGTCGACCGCGTTGCTCGCCCTGATGTCGGCCGCGTTCGCGCTCAAGATGACCTTCGCCGGCGCCTGACGCCGGCCGCGGCCCTCGGCGGCGGCCCTCATTCGTGCTCGTTCGCCCACGCGCCCGGCTTCGAGCCGAAGTCGCCGTCGGCCTGCGCGGCGAGGTACGCGGTGACCGCGTAGGCGGCGACGTTCTGGCGCAATTGCTGCGGGTCGATCTTGTCGAGCGTGTCGTTCGCGGTGTGGTGCCAGTCGAAGTAGCGCGTCGCGTCCTGGTGCAGCGACACCGCGGCCATGCCGACCGCGTGGACTTCGGACAAGTCCGAGCCTCCGTTGCCGGGTTCGTTCGCGTCGTACTCGATGCCGAGCGGCTGCAGCACCGCGGCGATCTGCGCGATCGCGTCGCGCGCGGCGGGCTTCACGCTCGCGGTGATCTTCCAGATGCGGTCGGCGCCGGCGTCCGATTCGCTGCCGAGCACGGCCTTGGCGATCTCGCCCTTGTGCGCCTGCGCGTACGCCTTGCCGCCGAACAGGCCCGACTCTTCGTTCGCGAACGCGACCACGCGGATGCTGCGCGCAGGGCGCTTCGGCAGGCCGGCGATGACCTTCGCGGCGCCGGTCGCGATCGCGACACCGACGGCGTCGTCGATCGCCCCGGTGCCCGGGTCCCACGAATCGAGATGGCCACCCATCACGAAATACTCGTCGGGCTTCTTCGAGCCGCGCAGTTCGCCGATCACGTTCGCGCCCGTGTACTGGCCTTCGATGCCGCAGTCGAGTGCGAGGCGGATCGTGACCGGCTTGCCGGACGCGAGCATGCGCTCGAGCAGGTCCGCGTCGGGCGCCGAGAGCGCGGCCGCGGGGATCGGCGTCGCGCCGGTGAAGTTGGTCACGCCCGTGTGCGGCAGCCGGTTGCTGTCGGTGCCGGCCGAGCGCAGCAGGAACGCCGCGGCGCCCTTGTGCGAGGCGATCGCGGGGCCGCCCGTGCGCACGGCCGAGCCGATGCCGTAGTCGTGGCCGTCGCGATGGGCCTGCATGCGCGCGCCGACGAACACGATCTTGCCGCGCAGGCTCGCCGGATCGGCGGCTTTCAGCGCGTCGAGCGTCGGGAAACCGACGACCTCGGCCTCGAGGCCGCCCGCGGGCGTCGCCGCCGAGTAGCCGAGTGCGGCGAGCGCGAGCGGCTGGGCGTAGGGTGCGAGGATCTCGCCGTGTTCGCTGCGGCGCACCCACTTCGGGTAGGTCACCGGCTCGGTCCAGACCTTGTCGAAGCCGAGCGCATGGAACTTCGCGATCGTCCACTCGCGGCCCTTCTCGTCGTTCGGTCCGCCCGCGAGGCGCGCCCCGACCTCGGTCGTGATGCCGGAGACGAAGTCGTACGCGGTGTCGTCCGCGAGCGCCAGGTCGCGCAGGTGGGCCGCCGTATCGAGATCCGCTGCGGCGATGGCGGTCGGCTTGTGCGCCGCCCATGCAGGCGTGGCGCACAGCAGGAGGGCAAGGGCGAGCGGGCGCAAGCGAAGCATGGCGGTACTCCGGTCGAGGCAAACCCGAAGTATGCGCCGCCCGCCCCGGCGCGCAGCGGGCCAAACGTCACGGAAACGATGGAACCGATTGCGCCAGCCGATGCCGCTGCCGCGCAGGCCGTCAACCCTTCCTGAGCAGGTCGCGGATCTCGGTGAGCAGCACGACCTCCGCCGACGGCGGCGCAGGTGCCGCTTCGTCCTTGCGCATCATGCGGTTCATGACCTTCACGACGACGAAGATCGCGAGCGCGACGATGAGGAACTGGATGATCGTGTTGATGAACGCGCCGTACTGCAGCGCGACCTCGCCCTTGCCGTCGGGACCGGCCGGGTGCAGCACCCACTTGTAGGCGGAGAAGTCGACGCCGCCGATGAGCATGCCGATCGGCGGCATGATGACCTGGTCGACGAGCGAGGTGACGATCTTGCCGAACGCGGCGCCGATGACCACGCCGACGGCGAGGTCCATCACGTTG
>NZ_DATDMY010000255.1:0-12997 GCF_036518555.1 Dokdonella sp.
CCGTTCGACGCGAAGCAGTCGATCCTCGCCGGCGCGAAGCTGCTGAAGTCGCTGTGGACGCGTTACGAAGGCGACCTCGTGCTCGTCGCCGCCGCCTACAACGCCGGGGTCGGCGCGGTGGCGCAGTACGACGGCGTGCCGCCGTATGTCGAAACGCAGGAATACGTCGCCAAGGTTCAAGCCCTGCACGCTCGCTACCGCGAGGCCATGAAGCTGCCGCCGCTCTCCGGCCAACTCGCCCCAGCCCAATAGGTCCGATCCCCTGTGGGAGCGGCTTCAGCCGCGATGCTCCTGCCTTACCCCTGCTTCCCGAAGCATCGCGACTGAAGTCGCTCCCACAAACATCACGCCCAAGCACGTCGCCCCTGACGGATGCAGGCGAGTCGCGCGCAGTCGCCTGATAGAATTGCCGCCCTGCCTGCCCACGACGATTCCGATGAGCGCCGACGAACAACGCATCCTCGACAAGACCTGGTTCTACCGCTTCACGCTGCCGAGCGGACGCGTGACGAACACGTACGACGACGGCGCGCTCGACCAGATCCACGAGAGCCGCCTCGAGATGCTCCGACGGGTCGTCGGCGAGCGCTTCGGCGCCTCGCTCGCGGGCCACGACGCGATCGACATCGCGTGCCACCAGGGCTGGTTCTCGACCAAGCTGCTGGAAATGGGTGCCGACCGCGTCGTCGCGGTCGATGCGCGCGCCGAGCACGTCGCCGACACGAACACGATCCGCGAAGCACTCGGCCTGTCGAAACTGTCGGTGCTGCAGTCCGACGTGCACGTGCTCGACCAGCGTGGCCTTGGCCAGTTCGACCTCGTGCTCTTGCTCGGCCTCATCTACCACCTCGAGAATCCGATCGGTGCGCTGCGCCAGGCGCGCGCGCTCACGCGCCACCTGTGCGTGGTCGAGACGCAGGTCGTGCCCGGCTTGAGCGGCATGGTCGACTACGGCAGCTACCGCTTCGTGCGCCCGCTCAAAGGCTCGTTCGGCATCATCGACGAAACCGACGACACGCATGGCCCGGAAGCGAGTACGACCGGCATCTGCCTCGTGCCGAGCCTCGAAGCGCTGTTCTGGATCATGCGCAAGGTCGGCTTCGGCCGCGTGGAACTCGTGCCGCCGCGCGCCGACGGCTACGAACAGCTCGTGCACGGCAAGCGCGTGATGGTCGCGGGCTACGTCGACTGACGCGAAGCGGGCGCTGTCGGCGGCGCTTCGCTGCCGCGCGTGTCGCATTTCGCAACACTCGAGCGTTCCCCGGCGTAGGATGCGCCCGCATCGCAACGGGGAGGCGTGCACGATGAATGGATTCGGATACTGGCGCGGCATTGCGCTCGCGACGGCCTTGCACGCAGGCAACGCGCACGCAGCCATCGTCGTCGACCTCTCGTTCGTCGACCAGCAATCGGTCGAATTCCAGCGATTCAAGGGCTTCGTCGACGCCGCGGTCGCCGGCAATCCCGGCTACGGCTTCTCCGCGGCCGATGCCGCCTACATGTACAAGCTCACCGCGCAGGCGCAGTACGCGACGCTCGCGGTGCAGACGGTCGAGGCGCAGGTCGTTGCTGCGGAAGCGGCGATCGCGGGGGGCGACGCGCCAGACATCGCGGGCGACCAGTACCTCGAAGTCGGGCCGATGATCGAGGATCTCGCGCTCACCTACGACTGGTGCGCGAGCCAGGTGACGCCGACGCAGCGCACGCGCTGGGGCAGCTACGCCGAGCAGGCGGTCTGGAACATCTGGCACCACGACCAGGCGCAGTGGGGTGGCCATCCGCATCCGTGGCCGGGCTGGGGCGTCGACGATCCGGCCAACAACTACCACTACAGTTTCCTGCGCGCGACAATGTACTGGGGCCTCGCCTCGAACAGCGCCACGTGGCACGACCTGCTGCAGGACGTGCGCTGGCCGGAACAGCTCGCCTACACCGCGACGATCCCCGGCGGCGGCAGCCAGGAAGGCACGGCGTACGGCCTGTCGCACGGCACGCTGTTCATGCTCTATCGCGTCTGGCACGACTCGACCGGCAGCGACATCGGCAATGCGAACGCACACGTGACCGACAGCATCGCGTGGTGGCTGCATTCGACCGTGCCGACGCGGGATCGCGTGGCCCCGATCGGCGACCAGGCGCGCGTGTCCGAACCGGTGATCTACGACTACCACCGCCATCTGGTGCTCGAGGCACGCCGGGTGTCGAACGATGCGACCGCGCAGGCGAACGCCTCCTGGTGGCTGCACACCATTTCCGATCAGGACATGGAAAGCGGCTTCAATTATCGGCACAACCTGCTGCCCGCGGGTCCGGCCGGCACGCCACCGGCGCAACTCGTCTACCACGCGACCGGTACCGGCCAGTTGTTCGCGCGCACGGGCTGGGACACCGGCGCGATGTGGCTCGCGTTTTCCGCCGGCCCGTACGTGCAGAGCCATGCGCACCAGGACCAGGGTGCGTTCACCCTGTTCGAGGGCGACTGGCTCGCCGCGACCGAGAACATCTGGACGCACAGCGGCATCCAGCAAGGCACCGACACGAACAACGTCGTGCGCTTCGACCACAACGGGACCACCGTGCCTCAGCGCGAAGGCACGACCTCGACGATGACGGTCACGCCCGGTGCCGGCGGTGCGGTGCACGCGGTCGCCGACCTCACGCCTGCCTACGACGGCGACGCTGCCGTGACGTCGTGGCATCGCACGATCGACTTCGCCGATCGCAAACTCACGGTCACGGATGCGTTCTCGCTCGGCGCCGGCACCACCGCGACGTTCCAGGTCAACACGCCCGTGCAGCCGGTCGTCAATGGCCTCGTCGCGATCGCGGGACCGCTGAAGATCCGCGTGATCGCGCCCGCGAACGCGACGCTGAGCACGCTCGACTGGACCACGCGGAGCGACGGGAACGAAACCTTCAACTCGGGCTGGCGCCTCGATGTGCACGGCGGCACGACCGGCTACGTCGTCGAGCTCAGCACGACCGATACGATCTTTGCAGACGGTTTCGACTGACGCTCCCGGCGCAGCGAACGTCGTTCGCACTGCGGCCGGCGAAGCGAAGCATCGTGCCGTCGGACATGCACGACGGATCCCCGCCTTCACGGGGATCTGATGCCAGGACACCCGGATCGGCTGTTCAGCGCACGCCGGTTTCGTTGCGCGCGATCACCAGGCGCTGAATCTCGCTCGTACCCTCGTAGATCTCGGTGATCTTCGCGTCGCGGAAGTAGCGCTCGAGCGGCATTTCCTTCGAATAGCCCATGCCGCCGTGGATCTGCACGGCCTGGTGCGTGATGAACATCGCGGCTTCCGACGCGTAGAGTTTCGCCACCGAGGCCTCGGTGCTGAAGCGCCCGCCGTTCGCTTCGGCCTGCGTCTTCGCGAACGCCGCACGCAACACGAGCAGGGTCGCCGCGTCGAGACGGCACTTCATGTCCGCGATCTTCGCCTGGATCATCTGGAACGAGCCGATCGGACTGCCGAACGCCTTGCGCTCGCGCGCCCATGCGAGGCTCGCCTCGTACGCGGCGCGCGACAGGCCGACCGCCTGCGAGGCGATGCCGATGCGACCGGCATCCAGCACGCCCATCGCGATCGCGAAGCCCTTGCCCTCGGGCCCGAGCATGTCGGCCGCCGGGCAGACGTAGTCGCTGAATTCGATCTCGCAGGTCGCGGACGCGCGAATGCCGAGCTTCGGCTCGGTCTTGCCTGCATGGAAGCCCGGCCGGGCCGTGTCGATGATGAACGCGGAGACGCCCTTGGCGCCGATGCCCGGCGTCGTGATCGCGAACAGCACGATGTACTTCGCCACCGGACCCGACGTGATCCAGCTCTTCTTGCCGTTGATGACCCAGTCGCCGCTCGCGTTCTTCGTCGCGCGCGTGTGCATCGCCGACGCGTCCGATCCCGACTGCGGTTCGGTCAGCGCGTAGGCGCCGATCGCCTCCCCGGTCGCGATCGCGCGCACGTATTTCTGCTTCTGTTCCTCGGTGCCGTACTTGAGGATGCCGTTGCAATAGAGCGAGTTGTTGACCGACATGATCGTCGAATGCGCACAGTCGGCCGCCGCGATCTCGATCATCGCCAGCGCGTAGGCGATCGTGTCCATCGCCGCGCCACCGTACTCGTGCGGAACTTCGATGCCCATGAGGCCGAGCTGCCCCATCTCGCGGATGTTGTCGAGCGGGAATTCGCCGGACTTGTCGAGTTCGGCCGCGACCGGCGCGATGCGCTTCTGCGCGAAATCGCGCGCGATGGCCTGGATCGACAGCTGGTCGTCGGTGTAGCGGAAGTCCATGGAAGCTCCTGCAATGCGATCGAATGATGAGCCCGGCGTCATTCCCGCGAAATCGGGGACCACGCGCCCTCGGTGCGCGATCGGGCCTGGCCAAGGCGACGGGATCCCGCCTGCGCGGGAATGACGGGACGAGACGTCAGGTCGCGATTTTAGCGGTTCCGCAGGCTCAGCGGGCGGCGAAGTCGCACGGCGGTCCGGCCAGCCTCTGGTCGAGGATCCACGGCAGCAGCGCGTCCTCGGCGTACGCGCGCGGCCAGATCACGTGCCTGCCGCCCGCATACTCGGTGTACCGAGGCCGCCCTCCCATCGCGCGCAACGCGCGCACGACCGCGCGCGATCCGACCATCGCGCCGTCATAGCCCTTCTCGACGTCGGTGTCGTCATCGTCGCTGCCGTGGAACACCCATTGCGGCACGTCGCGGATCGGGCCGAGCCCCGCGAGCTCGGTCATGCCCGACATCGGCACGCCCGCGGCGAAACAGCGCGGCCAGGCCTTGAGCGCGTCCCATACGCCGGTGGCGCCGTCGGAGATGCCGGTGAGGTAGATGCGCCGAGGATCGATAGGCCAGCGCTGCAACGCGTCGCGCACGACCGCCGCCACGCGCGCGGGTGGCCAGTAGGCGTCGGTCGTCTGCGGCGCGACGTAGACGAGCGGGATGCCGTGGGCACGCGCGGCATCGACGAGCTCGAACGAGCCGTTGCCGCTACCCGCGAGCTGCGACTCGTTGTCGGTGCCGTCCTGCCAGTCGCCGTGCAGGAACACGAGCAAAGGCAACTTCTCGCCGTCGCGGCGCCCGTCGGTGACGACCGCTCGATACGGCACGCGCAGCGCATCGGCGCTCCAGTACTTGCCGAGCTCGGCGTCCTCGAGCGCATTCGCGCAACGACCTGCGGCGACGAGCGCCACGCCCAGGCAGGCATGCAACGCGAGGACGAAGCGCCTCGCACGATCACGTAACGGCATGCGCCAAGGATACCCGGACCGTCGCGCCGACGCGCCGCCGCATTGACGATCCGCGCCGCAGCCGCTACTCTCCCCCGCTTACATCTTTCAATCAAGATGAAAGGATAGATCAGTGGATCTGGCCGCCACCTCGGCGCTGCTGCGGCTGCTGTCCGACCCGACGCGCGTGCGCCTGCTGGCCCTGCTCCAGCGCGAGGAACTGACCGTGGCCGAGCTGTCGGCGGTGCTGCGACTGGCGCAGCCGCGCGTCTCGACGCACCTGGCCAAGCTCAAGGAAGCCGACCTCGTGCGCGACCGTCGCGCGGGCGTGTCCTCGTACTACCGCTACAACGGCGAACTCGACGCCCGGGAAGGCGCGTTGTTGCGCGCGCTCGAGGACGGCGTCGACGACGCGCTGCTGCGCGACGACGAGCGCCGTCTGCCGGGCGTGCTCGCCAAGCGCGCGCGCGCCGAAGGCTGGGCCGACAGCGTCGCCGGCGACATGGAGCGCCACTACTCGCCCGGCCGCACGTGGGAAACGCTCGCGCGCGGCATGACCCAGCTCGTCGAGACCGGCGACGTGCTCGATGTCGCCTCGGGCGACGGCGTGCTCGCCGAACTGCTCGCGCCGCGTGCGCGCTCGATCGTCTGCGTCGACGCCAGCCCACGCGTGGTCGAGGCGGCGCGCCAACGCCTCAAGGGCTACGCCAACGTCGAAGTGAAGACCGGTGACATGCACGCGCTCGACGTTCCGGCGGGCCGCTTTGACCTGGTATTGCTCATGCACGCCCTCACCTACAGCGAGCGTCCCGTCCAGGTCGTCGCCGAAGCCGCACGCGTACTGCGAAAGGGCGGGCGCATGCTCGCCGCGACGCTCGGCCGCCACGCGCATCGCACCGCGGTCGAGCCGTTCGAGCACCGCAACCTCGGCTTCACGGCCGAGGAACTGGTGGGTTTTGCGCGCGCTGCCGGCCTCGAGGTGGTCGCCTGCGAGCGGCTCACGCGCGAACGTCGGCCGCCGCATTTCGAAGTCATGAGCCTGCTCGCGAGGAAACCATGAGCCATCGCCTGCCCTACCTGAATCCCGCGCGCGTGAGCGCGCTCGAGGACGCGCTCGCGCGTCGCATCCTCGTCATCGACGGTGCGATGGGCACGATGGTGCAAGCGTACAAGCTCGACGAGGCCGACTATCGCGGCGAGCGCTTCGCGCACGGCTTCGATGCGGCGCGCGAGCCGCGTTCGAACGACCCGGCCGGCGGTGTGGGGCCACATGCAGGGCATGCGCACGATGCATCGCACGGGTGCGACCTCAAGGGCAACAACGACCTGCTCGTGCTCACGCGCCCGGACGTGATCGCCGCGATCCACACGGCCTACCTCGACGCCGGCGCCGACCTCGTCGAGACGAACACCTTCAACGCGACCTCGATCAGCCAGGCCGACTACCACCTCGAGCACCTCGTCCACGAACTCAACCTCGCGGGCGCGCGGCTCGCGCGCGCCTGTTGCGACGCGGCCGAAGCGAAGGACCCGTCGCGTCCACGCTTCGTGATCGGCGTGCTCGGCCCGACCAGCCGTACCGCCTCGATCAGCCCCGACGTGAACGATCCGGGGTTCCGCAACACGAACTTCGAGGAGCTGCGCGCAGCGTATCGCGACGCCGCGCGCGGGCTCGTCGACGGCGGCGCCGACATCCTCATGGTCGAGACGATCTTCGACACGCTCAATGCGAAGGCCGCGCTGTTCGCGATCGAACAGGAGTTCGATGCGCGGGGCGGTCGCTTGCCCGTGATGATCTCGGGCACGATCACCGACTTGTCCGGCCGCACGCTCTCGGGCCAGACCGCCGAAGCGTTCTACGCCTCGGTCGCCCACGCGCGGCCGTTGTCGGTCGGGCTCAACTGCGCGCTCGGCGCGAAGGAACTGCGCCAGTACGTCGACGTGCTTTCGCAGGTCGCCGACTGCCGCGTCAGCGCCCACCCGAACGCCGGCCTGCCGAATGCATTCGGCGAGTACGACGAAACGCCCGCCCAGATGGCCGCGCTGATCGGGGAGTTCGCGCGCAGCGGCCTGCTCAATCTCGTCGGCGGCTGCTGCGGCACGACGCCGGCGCACATCGAGGCGATCGCGAAGGCGGTGGACGGCGTCCCGCCGCGCGCACTGCCCTCGCCGATCGGTATCGCCGCCTGACGACGCGTCCGTGATCCCGGCGCACGCCCGGGACCGTCGCCTCGATCGGACGACGCCGTAACGACGAACAGAGAACCCACGAACGATGGCAGCTCCGCCCCGCTACACCCGCCTCTCCGGCCTCGAGCCGCTCGTCCTCACGCCCGAACTCCTGTTCGTCAACGTCGGCGAGCGCACCAACGTGACCGGCAGCGCGCAGTTCCGCAAGCTCGTCAAGGAAGAGCGCTACGCCGAGGCGGTCGAGGTCGCGCGTCAACAGGTCGAGAGCGGCGCGCAGATCATCGACGTCAACATGGACGAGGGCCTCATCGATTCGGAAGCCGCGATGACGCGCTTCCTCAGCCTCATCGCATCCGAACCCGACATCGCACGCGTGCCGGTCATGGTCGACTCGTCGAAATGGAGCGTGATCGAGGCGGGCCTGCGCTGCCTGCAGGGCAAGGGCGTGGTCAACTCGATCTCGCTCAAGGAGGGCGAGGAGGCGTTCATCGAACAGGCGCGCAAGGTGCTGCGCTACGGGGCCGCCGCGGTCGTGATGGCGTTCGACGAGCAGGGCCAGGCCGACACCTGCGCGCGCAAGGTCCAGATCTGCACGCGTGCCTACCGCATCCTCACCGAGCGGGTCGGCTTCCCGCCCGAGGACATCATCTTCGATCCGAACATCTTCGCGATCGCGACCGGCATCGAGGAACACGACAACTACGCAGTCGACTTCATCGAGGCGACGCGGATCATCAAGCAGACCCTGCCCGGCTGCCACGTGTCGGGGGGCGTGTCGAACGTCTCGTTCTCGTTCCGAGGCAACGAAACCGTACGCCAGGCGATCCACGCGGTGTTCCTCTACCACGCGATCGCCGCGGGCATGGACATGGGCATCGTCAACGCGGGCGCGCTGCCGATCGTCGACGACCTCGACCCGGAGCTGCGCGAACGCGTCGAGGACGTCGTGCTCAACCGGCGCAAGGACGCGACCGAGCGCCTGCTCGAGATCGCCGAGCGCTACAAGGCCGGCCACCGGGAATCGGCAAGCGGCAATCGCGAGAAGCTCGCCTGGCGCGACAAGGATGTCCGCGGACGGCTGTCGCACGCGCTCGTGCACGGCATCGACGAGTTCGTCGAGATCGATACGGAGGAGGCTCGCGCGCAGAGCACTCGCCCGCTCGACGTCATCGAGGGGCCGCTCATGGACGGCATGAACGTCGTCGGCGACCTGTTCGGCGCCGGCAAGATGTTCCTGCCGCAGGTGGTGAAGTCGGCGCGCGTGATGAAGAAGGCGGTCGCCTACCTGCTGCCGTACATCGAGGCCGAGAAGGCGCGCACGGGCGACACCGGCAAGTCGAACGGCAAGATCGTGATGGCCACGGTCAAGGGCGACGTGCACGACATCGGCAAGAACATCGTCGGCGTGGTCCTCCGCTGCAACAATTTCGACGTGATCGATCTCGGCGTGATGGTCCCGGCGCAGAAGATCCTCGATACCGCGGTCGCGGAGCGTGCCGACATGATCGGCCTGTCGGGCCTCATCACGCCCTCGCTGGAGGAAATGAGCCACGTCGCGAAGGAGATGCAGCGCCAGGACCTGCGAATCCCGCTGCTGATCGGCGGCGCGACGACGTCGCGCGCGCACACGGCGCTGAAGATCGAACCGCACTACAGGTCGCCGACGGTGTGGGTGAAGGACGCCTCGCGCGCGGTGGGCGTGGCGCAGTCGCTGGTGTCGAAGGACCTCGTCGACACGTTCATGCGGAAGGTGCGCGCCGAGTACGCCGAGATCCGCGAGCGACACAAGGACCGTGGCGGCGCCAAGCGCCTCGTCCCGCTCGCGAAGGCGCGCGAGCAACGCTTCGACGGCGGCTGGCCGGACTACGTACCCCCGGCGCCGAAACAGCCGGGCATCACCGTGTTCGACGACTACCCGCTCGGCGAACTCGTCCAACGCATCGACTGGTCGCCGTTCTTCAACGCGTGGGAACTCGCGGGGCGCTACCCGGCGATCCTCGACGACGCGGTGGTCGGCGTGCAGGCAAAGGAGCTGTTCCGTGATGCGCGCGCGATGCTCGATCGCATCGTCGCCGAGAAATGGCTCGTCGCGCGCGGCGTCATCGGCTTCTGGCCCGCGCATTCCAGCGGGGACGACATCGAGCTCGGCGACGGAGCGGGACGGCGCATCGCGACGCTGCACCACCTGCGGCAGCAGGCGGACAAGCCCGCGGAGCGGCCGGACTTCTGCCTCGCCGATTTCGTCGCGCCCAAAGCGGCCGGGCGCAGCGACTGGGTCGGCGCGTTCGCGGTGACCGCGGGCATCGGCATCGAGGCGCACCTCGAACGCTTCGAACGCGAGCACGACGATTACTCGTCGATCATGTTGAAGGCCCTCGCCGACCGGCTCGCCGAGGCGTTCGCCGAGCGCCTGCACGAACGCGTACGACGCGAGTTCTGGGGCTACGCTCCGGACGAGTCCCTCGGCAACGACGACCTCATCGACGAGAAGTACCGCGGCATCCGCCCTGCTCCGGGCTATCCCGCGTGCCCGGACCACACCGAAAAGGCGACCCTGTTCCGCTTGCTCGACGCGACGCGCAACGCGGGCATCGAACTCACCGACGGATACGCGATGACGCCCACTGCTGCCGTATCCGGCTGGTACTTCGCGCATCCTCGGAGCCAGTACTTCGTGGTCGGGCGCCTCACGAAGGAGCAGGTCGAGGATTACGCGAAGCGCAAGGGTTGGTCGCTCGCCGAGGCGGAGCGCTGGCTTGCGCCGAACCTCGACTACGACCCGGAGTAGCGCCGCATCCGGCCGCGTGGCGCCGCGCCGGGCGCACGGCGCCGCAACCGCGGCGCCCGTGCCGCCGCGGTGCGATGTCCCCGCCCGGCATTCCCTTCGGCATCAAGGAAACCTCACGCGTGAGTAGCAGGATCTGCGCACTGGCCGCCCTGGTCGTCCTCGTATCGGGCTGCGGAAGCAACTTGCCCAAGGGGACGTACGTCCCGGTCGATTCGCAGACGACCCGGGCGCTTCAGGGCGGCACCGTGCAATTGTCGGCAAAGCCGACGCCGGGGTTCCGGCATTTCACCGCCGGCGACCAGGCAGCCATGACGGTGGGCATGTTGTTCGGCGCCATCGGGGGCGGAATCGGCGCTGCGGCGGCGATCAAGCACTCGGAAAATGCGGGCGCGGCGCTCGTCGCCGAAAACGCGATTGCCGACCCTGCGCCGGTGCTCGCCGAAAAGGTCCGCGAACTGCTCGCGACGAAATACGGCAGCGCGTTCGGCGAGTCGAACCGCAACGTCACCGTAGCCGTCGATTTCTGGTCGCTGACCAAGGGGGGCGTGGTGTTCGGCGCCTCCGTCGCCCTGTCCGATGCCCCGGCAGGCGTCCCGAACAGGAAGCCGCTCGCGCTGGGACAATGCCGCTACCGTTCGGCGGGCGGAAACGCGGCGCCGACCGAAGACCAGTTGCTCGCGGACCACGCGGAGAAACTCAAGGCGGAACTGGGTTCAGCGCTCGATTACTGCGTCGACGAGTTTCGACGGAAACTCTTCCCCTGACTCCGCACGCGCGTCTCAGCCCTCTTCCGATCCGCCCGGGCTCACGACTTCGGGCTCGTGGTGGCGCACGTGCACGTAGACGTTGTAGACCGACACGAACATCGGGAACGCGTTCTGCAGGATGCCGACCGAATCGTTCTTGCCCCAGATGAAGTACGCGAGCGTCATCACGCTGCCGACGATCGACAGGTACCAGAACGACATCGGCATGACGACGCGTTTCGATTTCTTCGTCGCATAGAACTGCACGAACCAGCGCGCGGTGAACAGGAACGTGCCCAGCAGGCCGATCAGTTTCCACGGCGTGATCGTGAGACCGTACAGGCTGAACAGGACGTCGCTCATGGCAGGCTCGCGCGGGTCGGCTCGGAGGGAAGCCGATAGCATGCCCGAAGCGTGCTTTCGGCGTGGTTTCGCCGCGACCGCCAGCCTTGACGGGGCGGCGAGCCCATGCGCAGAAGGATGCGCTTCCAGTGGGAGGCAGCGGCTCGCTACGGCCTCGAGCCGCCCTACGGTACTTCGCAACGACACATGGCGCAGTCGGCAGGCACGGATCAAGCCGCGCAGCGCCGGCCCCGCCTCGAACGGCCGTGACCGACGGTGCCGGCCGCGACGGTCGCGGCCGAAGCGCGACGGGGCGGCGCCCACGGCGATGACCGCTGCGCTGCGGAACCGGCCCGAGCCGTCGTGACCGTCAGCGCGCGCGTTGCGCGAGCCAGTCGTGGATCGCGGTCGGCACCTCGCGCTGGGCGCGCCCCGACACGTAGATGCCGATATGCCCGCCGCGGAACGCGATCTGCGTGTAATCGTCGGTGCCGACGTGCTCGCCGAGGACGCGCGACGCCGACGGCGGAACGAGGTGGTCCTGTTCGGCGAAGACATTGAGCACGGGCATGGTCACGTCGGCGAGGCTCACTTCGCGCTCGCCGATCCTGAGGCCGCCCTTGACCAGCTTGTTGCCCTGGTAGAAGTCCTTGATGAACTGGCGGAACGCTTCGCCGGCCTGGTCGGGCGAATCGAATATCCACTTTTCCATGCGCAGGAAGTTCTCCATCTCGACCTTGTCGTCGAGGATGTCGACGAGGCCGATGTACTTCTGCTGGTTCAACCTGACCGGCTTGAGCATGAGGTAGCAGAGGTTCATGAGATCGGCCGGCACGTTGCCGAGGGTGTCGACGAACAGGTCGACGTCGAGCTTCTGCACCCAGTTCGAAAGCATGTTCTCCGGCGTCTGGAAGTCGACCGGCGTCACCATCGTGATGAGGTTCTGCACCTTGTGCGGGTGCATCGCGGCGAAGCACAGCGAGAATGCCCCGCCCTGGCAGATGCCGAGCAGGTTCACCTTGCGCACGCGCGCGTGGCGCGCGACCGCGTCGACCGATCGCGCGATGTAGCCGTTGATGTAGTCGTCGAGCGTGAGCCAACGGTCGGCGAGGTCGGGGTAACCCCAGTCGATGAGGTAGACGTCCTCGCCCTTCGCGAGCAGGTTCTTGACGAGCGATCGATCGTCCTGCAGGTCGACCATGTACGGGCGGTTGACGAGTGCATAGACGATGAGGATCGGTACTTTCGCGGTGGGCGGGCGCTCGCCGCGGAAGCGGTACACGACGAGCTTGTCCTCGCGGTAGATCGCTTCCTTCGCAGTCGCGCCGAAGTCGACGTCGTCGACTTTGCGCAGCGTATCGATCGCAGCGGCGAGCTTGCGTTGGGTGGTCAGCGCTTCGTCGAGCGCCTTGGTCGGTTCGATCTTGATCGGGCCCATGTCGCGTCCTCGCCTCAATGCTTCTTCTTGCCGCTCTTGCGCGGCTTGCCGGCCTTGTCGGCGGTGTCGGCGCCCTTGCCGGCGCGGGATCCGAGCGACGCATCGGCGAACCTGGCGATGCGTGAAGCGAAGTTGCCGGGTGCGACGGCCGCGACGGCGCGCTCCGAGCGGGCTTCGCGCCCACGCCGCTTGGCCGCCTTCTTCGGCACCGGAGCGGCACCCTCGGCCGTGCGGGGAGGCCTGCGGACGCG
>NZ_DATDMY010000256.1:0-13293 GCF_036518555.1 Dokdonella sp.
GAGCGTCGCAGGCGGTGCGGCCGTCGCGACGTGGCGCAGCGACGACCCGGGCGTCGGCAGCGGCTTCTTCGCCGCGTACGCGCCGAGCGGGACGCCGACGGTGACCGCGACGCGCGGGCGCCAGCCCGTGGGCTACGGCGATGCGACGCTGACGGCGACGGTCGCGAACGGCGCGAGCGTGCGCGCCGACCTCGCCCTGCCTGCGGGCCGCCTGCGCCTGTATCCGGCGGCGCCCGCGGCGAACGTCGAACTCGGCAGCCTCGCGCACGCATCGCTCACGATCGACAACAGCGGCACGGCCCCGCTGCTGTTCGGCCTCGAGGGGGTCGCGATCGAGGAGCACTTCGAAGGCACCGTCTTCCCGCCGGACGGCTGGAGCGTCGTCAATGTCGGCGGCGGCTGCGCGTGGAGCGCACTCGATCCGATGCAGGCCGCGAACACGGCGGGCGGCGACGGGCGCGCGGCGATGGTCGATCTCTACCCGTGCTGGGGCGGGGATGCGTCCGACACCGCGCTGGTGTCGCCGCCGCTCGACCTGTCCGCGAGCCACACCGCGTCGGTCGGCTTCTTCCTGTCCCTGTTCGAAGGCGCCGACAACGTGCCGCGGCTCGACATCGACGCGTCCGCCGACGGTGGCGCGAGCTGGACCACCGTCCACAGCGAGACGCGCGAGAACAACGGCAGCGGTCCCGGCGCGCTGATCGAACTCGACCTCAGCGCGTTCGCGGGCGCCTCCGACGTGCGCGTGCGCTTCCACTACACGGGCACGCCGCCATGGGGTTCGGTCGTCGTCGACCAGGTGCATCTGTTCGAGACGATCAACGCGAGCACGTGGCTCGCCGCCACACCCGACCACGGCACGCTCGCGGCCGGCGAGAGTCGCGCGCTCGACATCGCGTTCGATGCGCGCACGGTCGCGCAGCCGGGCACGTATCGAATGCCGATCCGTATCGCCGAAGACACGCCTTACGAGTGGCCGTTCGGCGACGTCGAAGCGACGATGACCGTGACCGCACCCGCGAACTACGGCGCGCTGGCCGGGCACGTGCGCAGCCTCGGCGCCTGCGACGCGCAGCCGCAGGCGCTCGCCGGAGCGACGATCGCGATCCATGCCGCGACCGGTGGGGACTGGTCGACGACGAGCGACGCCGACGGCGCATTCCGCTACTGGGTCGAGGCCGCGCGCGGCCCATTCACGCTGACGATCGAGGCGCCTGGCCATCGGCCGGTGACGCAGGACTACACGGTCGCCGCGGGCAGCGAGACGCCGGCCGACGTCGACCTGCGCGCGCTGCTGCCGTGCCTCGGCATCGATCCGGCCACGCCGATCGCCGAACTCGCGTCGGGACAGAGCGCCGCGCTCGCGCTCGACCTGCTCAATACCGGTGCTGCGGCGACCGACTGGACCGTGCGCACGGGCGGCGATCCCGCGCTGCCGTCGCCGGTACCGCTCGTGCAGACCACGAGCCCGACGCCGACGCAGAACACGAGCTTCGCCTGCATCAACCCGCCGACCGGCTATTCGCTCGACAACCGCTACCTGCGCCGCTTCGACCTCGCTTCGCGCGGCGTGCCCGCGGGCGAGACGGTCGTGCGCGGCGTGACGTTCGCGGTCGATTCGGCGATGTCGTCGACGGGTTCGCAGCCGGTCACGGTGCGCGTGCACGCGCTGCACGGCGAGCTCGCGTTCGCGAACCTCGAGCTGCTCGCGGAGAAGACCGTCGAGGTCGCGGACTCGGCCCTGCAGCGCATCAGCGTCACGTTCGATGCGCCGCTGCACGTCGCCGGCGACGCGGTGCTCGTCGCCGAAATCCACGTCCCGTCGGGCGTGGCCGCGGGCAACACCTTCTACCCGGGTGGCAACAGCGACGGCGAAAGCGCGCCCGCGTACTGGGCCGCGCACGACTGCGGCATCGACGAGCCGCTCGCGTATCCGGAGATCGGTTTCGATTGGGTCCACCTGATCCTCGAGCTCGACACGCTCGCGAGCGACCCCTGCGGAGCGAATGCGGCGCCGGTCGACTGGCTCGCGCTCGCGCCCGCCGCGGGGCACATCGATGCCGACGCGCTGTCGCCGCTGCAGGCGACCTTCGATGCCACGGCCGAAGCGGACGGCGTGTACGGCGGGTCGATCTGCCTCGCGGCCACGCCGAGCGCGGCTTCGACGATCGCCATACCCGTGACGATGCGCGTCGGCAGCGGCGGCGATGCGGTGTTCGCCGACGGCTTCGACTGACGGGCCGGCGCAGGCGCGGGCTGGTCGCCCCGCGCCTGCGCCGCGACACTGCGCGTGCTCCATCGGGGAGTAGCCGCGCTTCTGCGGCGCGCGTCAACACACTTGGCCGGCAGGCCATGGCGCGCGCGGGGTTCCACGGGACCTTCGGCAAGACCTTTGGTTCGTGCAGGCAGCACCCGGGCCGGGACTGCGTGCGCGTGCCATCGCGTCCACGTCCCGGCCCCGGAGTTCCCATGCAGACCCTGCTCGTTTCGACTGCCGCGGTGGCGATCGCCGAGATCGGCGACAAGACGCAACTGCTGTCGCTGATCCTCGCCGCCAAATACCGCCGACCGTGGCCGATCTGCGTCGGCATCCTGCTCGCGACACTCGTCAATCATGCGCTCGCGGGGTCGCTCGGTGCGCTCGTCGCGCACTGGCTGTCGCCGCAGTCGCTGCGCTGGATCGTCGCCGCGAGTTTCTTCGCGGTCGCGCTGTGGACGCTCAAGCCGGATACCGCCGACGATGCCGAAGCCGAACGCGGCCGCGGCCACGGCGTGCTCGTGGCCACGCTCGTCGCGTTCTTCCTCGCCGAGATGGGCGACAAGACCCAGGTCGCGACGGTCGTGCTCGCGGCGCAGTACACGCCGCTCTGGCAGGTCGTCGCCGGGAGCACGCTCGGCATGCTGCTTGCAAACGTTCCCGTCGTGTGGCTCGGCGCGCGCTTCGCGGCACGGTTGCCGCTGCGCGCCGCCCGCATCGGCGCAGCGTTGTTGTTCGCGGCGCTCGGAGCCTGGATCCTGCTGCGCTGACGGCGCGCGGCCGGGCACTGCGTCCGCCATTTTCGAGTGGGAGATCACGATCCTCTGTCCGATGTTGCCAACCCGTCGACGTTCGCGCCGCGCCTGGCTGTCTTCGGTCGAGCGCGGCATCGGCATCGTGGCGCTCGTGCTCGTGCTCGCGTCCGGTCCGGACAGCGTCGCCGCGTCGATCGCGGTCGTCGAGGGTCCCCTGCCGACGCAGGATCCGTCGCTGCGTTGGCAGAGCTACCGGCGCTACGCGACCCGCGAAGGCGTACCGCGCAACTGGGTGACGGCGCTCGCGCAGGATCGCGAAGGGTTCGTCTACGCGGGTACCGAGGAAGGCCTCGCGCGCTACGACGGCAGGCACTGGAACGACGTGCCGTTCCCGGCCGCCGCTTCCGCGCGGCCGCCCTACGTGACTGCGCTCGCGTCCACCGCGGACGGGACGGTCTGGGTCGGCACCGACACGGCCGGCCTTTATGCCTATCGAGACGGTCGGCTCGAGCGCCGCGCGCTCGCGTCCGCGTCGAGTGGCGTCACCTGCGTCGAGGCGGACGCGGACGCCGTCTGGGTCGGCACCGAGGCCGGCGTCGAGCGCTGCGACGCCGATGCCTGCCGCGCGCTCGGCGCCGCGCGGGGAATGCACGTGCGCAGCCTGCTGCGCACGCGCGAGGCGGACACCGCATCGCTCTACGTCGGCACGCGCGATTCGGGTGTCCTGCGCATCGATGGCGTCGACGCTGCGCCGCGCCTGGCCTCGTGGCGCCTCGCGAGCGCGGACGGGTTGCCCGACGATGCCGTAGCCGCGCTCGCCGAATGGGGCGGTGCGAACGGTCGCGACCTCGGGGTCGCGACCACCGCGGGCGTCGCGCGCCTCTCCGGCGCGACGCTCGTCGTCTACGCAGGTGCGTCGGGTTTTCCAGGCGGCGCGAACGGCTTCGTGCGCCTGCCGGGTGTCGGCGGCGGCAGGCGTCTCGTCGCGACGCTCGCGACGGCCGGGCTGGCCGAATTCGACGACGACGGGCGATGGCGGCGCACGACGACCGCGAACGGACTGCCCGAGAACGCGATCAATACCGCACTCGTCACCGACGCCGACCAGCCCGTGCTGTGGCTCGGCTCGGGCCACAGTGGCGTACTGCGCGGCGAACCGCAGATGTGGTCCGCGTTCGTCGAGCGCGACGGCCTGCCGAACCGCGTCGTGGTCGGCCTCGGCGAAACGCGCTTCCTCGACGGCGAGCAGGCCGTGTGGATCGGCACGGGCGGCGGCAGCGTGCGCCGCGACGGCGATGGATGGCGGCCGTGGCTGCCGCCGCGGTATGCGCGCAGCGAGGTGTTCGACGTCGTGCGCGACGGTGACCATCTCTGGGTCGCGACGCGGGAAGGCCTGCTCCGCGTCGCGCGCGACGGCGTGCGCGCGTACACGAGCGCGAATTCGGCGCTGCCCGACGACGCCGTCGTCGACCTGCACCTGCTGCACGGCGACGATGGCGCGGACACGCTCTGGCTCGGCACGCGACGCGGCATCGCGCGTGTGAGCGGCGACCACATGGAGCGGGAGCACGTGCCCGCGGCACCCCCCGACTTCTTCGTGCGGGCGCTGCGCGACACGCGCGACGCGGATGGCACGACGAGGCTGTGGGCGGCGTCCGAGCACGGCCTCTACCACGCGCACGACGGCAACTGGCGTCGACTCGGCTGCGCCGGCGAGACGGCGGTGTTCGACCTGCGCGAGCGCGGGGCGCCGGGGCGCGAGCACGCGCTGTGGGTGGCGACGTTCGACGGCATCCTGCGCGTCGACCTCGATCGCGGCTTCGCGTGTACGCGACGTGCGCTGCCGGAGCCAGCGAGCGCGTCGTCGGTCTACCAGCTGCAGTTCGATGCGTCGGGCCGGATGTACCTGTTCGGCGCCCATGGCGTGCTGCGCCTGCCGGGCGATGACCGCGGCCCCGCCGACGCAGGCGTCGAGCGCTTCGACCTCGCCGACGGCTTGCCCGATCTCGAATTCACGCGTGCATCGCTCGTCGACGCGCAAGGTCGCCTGTGGGGCGGCACGATCGAAGGCGTGGCGCTCTACGATCCCGCGGCCGAACGGCCGCCGGCCGCCCCCCGACCCTTGCGCATCCTGTCCGCGCGGGAGGAAGGCGGCGGTCGGGTGCTCGACGGCGATGCCGACCTCGACGAGGCCGCCGGCAACGTCGCGTTCGAACTCAGCCTGCTCGCCTACCAGCGCGACTACCGCACGCGCTACCGCACGCAGCTGGTCGGGCTCGAAGCCGAGCCCGGCGAATGGAACGACCGCGCGCATCGCAGCTACAGCCGGCTGCCGCCGGGCCACTACGAGTTCCGCGCGTGGGCGCGCGCGGCCGACGGCGTCGAAAGCGGTCCGGTTTCGCGCGCATTCCGCGTGCATGCGCCCTGGTGGCGCCGGCCGTGGGCAGTCCTGCTCTACGCCGCGGCGATGATCCTGCTCGGCCTCTGCGCGGGACGACTGCGCGCGCGCGCGTTCGCCGCGCGTGCGCACGCGCTCGAGCGCGAAGTCGCCGAACGCACGCGCGCGCTCGCCGAAGCGAACCGGCGGCTCGCGCACGCGTCGCTGACCGATCCGCTCACCGGCTTGTGGAATCGCCGCTACTTCGGCCTCGAGCTGCCGCCCGAATGCGAGCGGGCGATCCGCCGGGCCGCACGTGGCGAGCGCTCGGCCGATCTCATCTTCATCCTCGCCGACGTCGACCACTTCAAGCGCATCAACGACGCGCTCGGCCACGCCGCGGGCGATGCCGTGCTGGTCGAGTTCGCACGGCGCGTGCGCGCGCTGCTGCGCAGCGGCGACGTCGCGCTGCGCTGGGGCGGCGAGGAGTTCCTGGTCGTCCTGCGCGACGCCGAGCGCGAGCGCGCGTTCGCTTCGGCGCTGCGCGTGCGCGACGCGATCACCGCGACGCCGTTCACGGTCGGCGCAGCGACGGTGCCGGTGACCTGCTCGATCGGGTGGGCCGCGTTTCCGTTCGACCCATGCGCACCACGCCGCCACAGCGTCGACCAGGTCGTCACCTTCGCGGACGCGGCGCTCTATCGCGCCAAGTGCGGCGGTCGCGACCGGGTCGTCGGCGCCCGTGCGCAGGCGCGTGTCGCGGAAGACATCGCGTTCATCGATGACGAGAGCGGCGCCGGCGCGGCGTGATGCCGTCGCCGGCCCGGCACCGGCGACGGCCGGCGCATCGGACCGACCAGGCGACGGACGCGGCGCGCCTCAGAGTGCGTCGGCGTCGAGTTCGCCGGTGCGGATGCGCACGATGCGGTCGAGCTGCCAGACGAAGATCTTGCCGTCGCCGATCTTGCCCGTGTTCGCAGCCTGGCTGATCGCTTCCACGACACGCTCGAGCTGGTCGTTCGCGACCGCGACCTCGAGCTTGATCTTGGGCAGGAAGTCGACCACGTACTCGGCGCCGCGATAGAGTTCGGTATGGCCCTTCTGGCGCCCGAACCCGCGCACTTCGGTCACCGTGATGCCTTGCACGCCGATCTCGGCGAGCGCTTCGCGCACGTCGTCGAGCTTGAACGGCTTGATGATCGCCATGACCATCTGCATCGCGGTCTCCCGGTGATTGCCTTGCGCCGGCGACTATAGCCGATCGACCGATGGGAAATTTCCTACAGCGCAATCCGAATTCCGCGGATGGCGAACCCGTGTCGCCGACCTAGACTGCCTGACGCGGGGAGGTTGCGCCGACGGATCGGCGCCGCAGGGAGGCTCCGGCCGGCGGCGAACACTGCGTTCGTCGCCGGTCGCCCGCACGGAAGGGGGAGCGCACCGGATCCGAACGGCCGGTACAGGCTGCGGATTGCCCGCTACGATGTATGGTCTCATCAGCATGCCAGGTGAACGCATGATCCACGTCCAAGCCATCGACTCGCTTGCACGGCGCCTCGCGGCGCTCGTGCCGCCCGGTCTCGACGAAGCGCGCGCCGATCTCACGGCAAGCTTCCGCAGCGCACTGCAGGCCGGCCTGCGCGACCTCGACCTCGTGACGCGCGAGGAGTTCGACGTCCAACGCTGCGTGCTGCTGCGCACGCGCGAGAAGATCGAGGAACTCGAGCAGCAGGTGCTCGCGCTCGAACGCAGCCTCGAGCCGAACCTCGCGCCGGACCCCGCGCCGAAGCACTGACGTCTCCGCGGCGGGCGCTCGCGCCGGCCGCGCCGATCCGCCCCCTCGCAAGGACGCGCCGCCGCGGCGGCGACGCGGGTGCCCGCCCGCGGCTGGAGGCCGCACGCATGGAACGCCGATCGGATTTCCCGGGACGCCCGCTGCCCGCTGCAGTTCACCCCACGGCGCGGACAGCGGGCCTTTTTCCCCGCATGCGCGTGCGCGCATGAGCCTCGCGGTCGTCTACAGCCGCGCGCAGATCGGTATCGCCGCGCCGCTCGTGTCGTGCGAAGTCCATCTTTCCGGCGGCCTTCCGGGCACCTCGATCGTCGGCCTGCCGGAAACGACCGTGAAGGAGGCACGCGACCGCGTGCGCGCGGCGATCCTCAACGCGCAGCTCGAGTATCCGCAACGCAGGGTGACCGTGAACCTCGCGCCGGCGGACCTGCCCAAGGACGGCGGCCGGTTCGACCTGCCGATCGCACTCGGCGTGCTCGCCGCGAACGGCGGCATCCCGCGCGGTGCACTCGATGACTGCGAGTTCATCGGCGAACTCGCGCTCTCGGGAGAACTGCGCGCCGTGCACGGTGTCCTGCCGGCCGTGCTGCAGGCGACCCGGCATGGGCACCGCGTGATCGTGCCGCGCGACAATGCACATGAGGCCGCGCTCGTCGAAGGCGCCGATGTGAGAGTGGCGCGTTCGCTGCTCGACGTCTGCGCCCACCTTTCCGGCCGCATCGACCTGCCGCGCGCCGGCAGCACGGGCGCCATCGAGTCGGTCGCGGGCGCGGGGCCCTGCCTTTCCGACGTGCGCGGCCAGCCGCTCGCCCGCCGTGCGCTCGAGGTCGCCGCCGCGGGCGCCCACAACCTGCTGCTGGTCGGACCCCCGGGCACGGGCAAGACGATGCTCGCGAGCCGCCTGCCCGGCATCCTGCCGCCGCTCGACGAGCAGGAGGCGCTCGAGCTCGCCGCGGTACGCTCGGTCGCCGGTCACGACACCGACGTAGCGAACTGGAAGCAGCGCGCGTTCCGCGCGCCGCACCATACCGCGTCGGCCGCGGCGCTCGTCGGCGGCGGCACGGTGCCGCGCCCGGGCGAGATCTCGCTCGCGCATCATGGTGTGCTGTTCCTCGACGAGATCGTCGAGTTCGATCGCCACGTGCTCGAGGTGCTTCGCGAACCGCTCGAATCGGGTCGCATATCGATCTCGCGCGCGGCGCGGCAGGCCGAGTTCCCGGCGCGATTCCAGCTCGTGGCCGCGATGAACCCGTGCCCCTGTGGCTATGCGGGCGACGCGTCGGGCCGCTGCCGCTGCACGCCCGATGCGATCGCACGCTATCGCGCGCGCCTGTCGGGGCCACTGCTCGACCGCATCGACCTCAAGATCGAGGTGCCGCGCGTCGCGCTCGCCGATCTGCGCGACGGTGTCGGCGGCGAAGGCAGCGCGGCCGTTCGCGCGCGCGTCGCGGCCGCGCGCGAGCGCCAGCTGGAGCGCGCGGGCAAGCCGAACGCATGCCTCGGCAATCGCGAGGTCGAACGCGACTGCACGCTCGACGCAAGCCTGCATGCGCTGCTCGACCGCGCGGTCGAACGGCTCGGACTGTCCGCGCGTGCCTACCACCGCGTGCTGCGCGTCGCGCGCACGCTCGCCGACCTTGCCGGCAGCGCGCGTATCGATGCCCCGCATCTCGCCGAGGCGATCCAGTACCGCCGCTTCGGCGGCTGAAGTGCGCGCACCCGCATCGCCGCGTGCCGACCGCTATGATCGTCGTCGGGACTCCGACGAATGAATGCGATCCACAACACGTACTGGCTGCTCGCCGCCGCCTCCGCACTGATCCTCGTCGGCATCGGTTCGAGCCTGGTCGCGCGCCGTTTCGGCGCGCCGCTGCTGCTCGTCTTCCTCGTCGTCGGCATGCTCGCGGGTGTCGACGGCCCCGGCGGCATCCATTTCGACGATGTCGGCGCGACCTACGGCATCGGCTCGCTCGCGCTCGCGGTGATCCTGTTCGACGGCGGCCTGCGCACGCGGCGCGAGAGTTTCCGCGGCGTTTCCGCGCCGACCCTGCTGCTCGCGACCGTCGGCGTGGTCGTGACGGCGGCGCTGACGAGCCTCGCCGCACGCGTGCTGCTCGACCTCGATCCGGTGCAGGCGCTCCTGCTCGGATCAGTGGTCGCGTCGACGGACGCGGCCGCCGTGTTCTTCCTGCTGCGCGCGGGCGGTTTGCAGTTGCGCTCGCGCGTCGGCGCGACGCTCGAGATCGAATCGAGCGCGAACGATCCGGTCGCCGTGCTGCTGACGACGCTGCTCGCCCAGTACCTCGCCGCGCCGGGCGGCATCGCCGCCGGCGAGATCGTGCGCGAGCTCGCGCTGCAATTCGGCATCGGCGCGCTCGGCGGCCTGCTCGGCGGCTTCGCGATCGCCGCCGCGTTGCGCAAGCTGCCGCTGTCGGGGGGCCTCGCCGCGCTGTTCCTCGTCGTCGCCGCGCTGTTCGTGTTCGGCGTGACCGGCTGGCTGCACGGCAGCGCGTTCCTCGCGGTCTACATCGCGGGCGTCGTCGTCGGCAACCGCAACGTGCCGGGCTTCGCCAACCTGCTGTCGGTGCTCGACGCGGGCACGTGGTTGTGCCAGATCGCGATGTTCCTCGTGCTCGGGCTGCTCGCGACACCGCACGCACTGGGCCCCGCGCTGCTGCCTGCGCTCGGCGTCGCCGCATTCCTCATGCTCGTCGGCCGGCCACTCGCGGTGTCGCTCTGCCTTGCGCCGTTCCGCTACGGCAAGCGCGAAATCGCGTTCATCGCCTGGGTCGGGCTGCGCGGCGCGGTCGGCATCTTCCTCGCGTCGATCCCGATGCTGATGAAATTGCCGAGCGCGCAGCTCGTGTTCAACGTCGCCTTCATCGTCGTGCTCGCGTCGCTGCTCGTGCAGGGCTGGACGCTCGGCCTCGCCGCCCGCCTGCTCGACGTCGCGCTGCCGCATCGCGATCGCGCCGTACGGCGCGTCGAACTCGACCTGCCCGGGTCGCTCGAGCGCGAAATGGTCGGCTACTCCGTCGCGCCCGGCGCGGCGATCCTCGACGGCGCGCGGCTGCCGGGTTGGGCACAGCTCGCGATGGTCGTGCGCGGCGGCGTGATCCTCATGCCCGATGCGTCGGGGCCGCTCGTCGGCGGCGACTATGCCTACCTGCTCGCACCGCCCGGGCGCGTGTATCGGCTCGACTGGCTGTTCGCGCCACCGGAGGAGGCGCGCGAGGCGGAGCGCGAGATGTTCGGCGAGTTCAGCTTCGACGCCGACGTGCGGCTCGCCGATATCGCCGAGTTCTATGCGGTGCCGGTCCGCGCGCGCGACGCGCCGCTCACGCTCGCCGAACATTTCGCGCGGCGCTTCGAACACACGATCGAAGTCGGCGATCGCGTGCGGCTCGGGCCGGTGAGCCTCGTCGCGCGCGAACTCGACGACGACGGCGTACGCAAGGTCGGGCTCAAGGTCGAGCGGCTCGGCAACGTGCTCGCGCGGCGTCCGTGGCTCGCGCGCCTGCTCGGCCGGCAGGTCGTCGAGCGATGACGACGCCGTGACGTGGTTTGCGCCCCGCACGCGGGAGGCATCGCTATGATGGGCGCTCCCTGGATCGTCCCTGCATGCCGATCGACATCGAATCGCCCGCGTTGCCGCCGCTCGGCGGCCTGAGAGCGCTCGTCGCCGGCGTCGAGGCGCTCGCCGCCACGCGCCGCGACGGCGTGCTGTGCGTCGTCGTGGGCAGCAACGGCTCCACGTATCGCAAGCCGGGTGCGCTCGTCCTGCTCGATGCGGCCGGGGTGCGCGTCGGCGCGCTGTCGGGCGGGTGCCTCGAGGCGGAGCTCGAGGCGCGTGCGCGTGACGTGCTCGCCAATGGCAGCGCGCAGGCGGTTCGTTTCGACACGAGCGGCGACGAGGACCGCGTGTTCGGCTCCGGCACCGGCTGCGGCGGCTCGATCGACGTGCTGCTGCTGCCGTTGCCCGCGAGCGTCGCTCCGCTTCGGCGCGCCCTGCGTGCGGCCGACGCGCGCGGCGCCGAGCTCGTGCTCGACCTCGTCGGCAGCGGGGAGCGGCTCGGCAGCGGCGAGGCACGTGCCGGCGACGAACGTCACCGCTTCGACGAGCGCGGCGGCGCCGACGACCACGGCGACGCCGTCGCGACGGACCGACGCGTGCGCATCGCTCCGGCACCGCGCGTGCTGCTCCTCGGCGCGGGTCCCGAGACGCGTCCTCTGCTCGTGCACGCGCGGTTGCTCGGGTGGCGCGTCGAACTCGCCGATCATCGCGAACGATGGCTGCGTTTCGCCGCGGGCAGCGGCGTCGACGCCGAGTACCGTGACGGGCCGGACGGCCTCGCCGCGCTGCTCGAGGGCGCGCGTTTCGACGCCGCGCTCGTGATGAACCACAACCTCGATCTCGATGCACGCTGCCTGCGCGCGCTCGCAGGGACCGCGATCCGCTACATCGGCCTGCTCGGTCCGGCGGCCCGGCGCGACGAGCTGCTCGCCGAGATCGGCGACGCCCGCGATGCCCTGCTGCCCCGGCTGCGCGCGCCGATCGGCCTGCGCCTCGGCGGCGAAGGCGCCGAGGCGATCGCGCTCGCGATCGTCGCCGAGATGCAGCAGGAGTTCGCGCGTGCGGCACGCCCGACGTGAAGCCGTGCACGCTGCGATCCTGCTCGCGGCGGGGGCATCGACGCGTCTCGGCCGCGCCAAGCAACTGATCGAGATCGATGGCGAGCCGCTGCTGCGACGCGCGGCCCGCGCGCTGCTCGAGACGTCGCCACGCACGCTCCTGGTCGTGCTCGGGCACGATGCGCTCGCCCTGGAATCCTGCATCGCCGACCTGCCGCTGCAGCGGGTCGTCGCCCGCGATCATGCGGAGGGCCTCGCCGCTTCCTTGCGCGCAGGCATTGCCGCCTTGCCCGATTGCGACGGCGCGCTCGTCGCGCTGACCGACCAGCCCGCGCTCGACGGCGCGCACCTGCGCGCCTTGTGCACGGCCTGGCGCGCGGCGCCCACGCGCGCGTGTGCGAGCGAGTACGCGGGCGTGCGCGGCGTACCGGCGCTGCTGCCGCGCGCATGGTTCGACGACCTCGTGCGACTGCGCGGCGATGTCGGCGCGCGCGCCTTGCTGCGGGCACGCGCGAGCGATGTCGTCGCGGTCGCCGCGCCGGACCTCGCGCTCGATCTCGACACGCCGGACGATCTCGCGCGACCGCGCTGACGGCAGGCAGGTCTTCGGGCGTTTCGCGGCGCAGCGCCCCGTCGAGACGGCAGGCTGCCTTCCGCGCTGCGGGTGCGCCACATTGCCCGTTCGTGCGCGGTTCTTGTCCGATCCTGCAATCGGCTGGCGGGCGGCGCGAGGCGGGAGTAGCCTGAATGCCCCGCCCCGTTCCGGAGACGCCGATGAACCTTGTCGTCAATGGCCAGCCGCACGAGGTCGACGTGCCCAGCGACATGCCCCTGCTCTGGGTGCTGCGCGACGTCCTCGGCATGACCGGTACGAAGTTCGGTTGCGGCGTCGCCCAGTGCGGCGCGTGCACGGTCCATCTCGACGGCCAGGCGATCCGTTCGTGCGTGGTGCCGGCGGTCGCCGCCGCGGGCAAGTCGATCACGACGATCGAAGGCCTGTCGAAGGATGGCACGCATCCGGTGCAGCGCGCATGGCAGGAGCTCGACGTCGTGCAATGCGGCTACTGCCAGTCGGGGCAGATCATGAGCGCCGCGGCGCTGATCGCGCAGAAGGCGTCGCCGAGCGATGCCGACATCGACAGCGCGCTCGCCGGGAACCTCTGCCGCTGCGGCACCTACCAGCGCATCCGCGGCGCGGTCCACCGCGCTGCCGAGCTCGCCTCGAAGGAGGGCGGCCATGTGGCGTGAAGGCATGCCGATTCCGGTTCCGCTCGCGTCCGCCGATGCGGCTTCTCTGACGCCGCGCGCGAGCGGGCTCAGCCGTCGAGCGTTCGTGAAATCCGCGGCTGCGGGCCTCGTCGTCGCGTGCGTCGTCCCACTTGCGGCGCGACGCGCATTCGCCGCGGAGCCGGCGCCCGCGGCGAAGCCGCCGGTGTCGCCGAACGCGTTCATCCGCATCGCGCCCGACGACAGCGTGACG
>NZ_DATDMY010000257.1:0-3717 GCF_036518555.1 Dokdonella sp.
CTTCCCGCTCGACGAGGTCGCGCGCTACCTGCATTCGAACAGCGTGCGCGACGTGCTCGTGCAGGCGCTGCTCGATGCGCCGATGTTCGGCCTGCGCTTTCGCTGGAACGCGACGACCTCGCTCGCGTTGCCGCGCTTCCAAGGCGGCAGCAAGGTGCCGCCGCAGTTGCAGCGCATGAAGGCGGAGGACCTGCTCGCGCAGGTGTTCCCTGACCAGGTCGCCTGCCTCGAGAACATCGTCGGCGAGCGGCAGGTTCCGGAGCACCCGCTCGTCGACCAGACCCTGCACGACTGCCTGCACGAGGCGATGGACATCGATGCACTCGTCGCGCTGCTGCAGCGGCTCGAACGCGGCGACGCGCGCATCGTCGCACGCGACCTCACCGGCCCGTCGCCGCTGGCGGCGGAGATCCTCGGTGCGCGTCCATACGCATTCCTCGACGACGCGCCGCTCGAGGAACGCCGCACGCAGGCGGTCGGCAGCCGGCGCTGGAGTTCGCCCGAGCACGCGGACGACCTCGGTCGCCTCGACCAGGACGCGATCGATGCGGTGCGCGAGGAGGCCTGGCCGCAGGCGCGCGGCGCCGACGAACTGCATGCGGCGCTCATGGGCGTCGCCTTCGTGACCGCGGCGGAGGCGCGCGCGAACCACGACTGGGTGCAGTGGCTCGAGCGCCTCGCCGCGGATCGCCGTGTCGCGCGCCTGTCGGTCGGTGCCGATGCGTTCGTCTGGATTCCCGCCGAACGGCTGCCCCAGTTCGCCGCGCTGCTGCCCGAAGCGCCGCGCGACCCCGCGATAGAAGCGCCGGCCGAGTACGCCGCGGTCGCGTGGACGCCGGAAGACGCGCTCGTGGAGATCCTGCGCGCGCGCATGACCGCGCTCGGCCCGGCGTGGCCCGACGCGATCGCCGCGTCGCTCGGCGTCGACCGCGCCGCGGTGGAGCTGGCGCTGCTCGCGCTCGAGCGCAACGGCTTCGTCATGCAGGGGCGCTACTCGAGCGACGCGCTCGCGCGCGGCGACGGCAACGAATGGTGCGAACGGCACGTGCTCGCGCGCATCCATCGCTACACCGTCAAGCGCCTGCGTCGCGAGATCGAGCCGGTCGAGCCGCGCGATTACATGCGATTCCTGTTCGACTGGCAGCGCGTCGCCGATGGCACGCGCGTGAGCGGGCCCGATGCGCTCGCGGGCGTGCTCGCGCAGCTCGAAGGCTACGAGGCCCCGGCGTCCGCGTGGGAGGGGTCGATCCTGCCCGCGCGTGTCGACGCCTACGAGATTGCCTGGCTCGACGCGCTGTGCCAGGCCGGGCGGCTCGTCTGGACCCGCCTGCGTCCGCGCAAGGGCGGCGGCGAGCGCGCGGGGGGCCCGGTGCGCGCGACGCCGATCGTGCTGCTGCAGCGGCGCAGCCTCGACACATGGATGGCGCTCGCGAACGGCGCCGGCAGCGATCCGGCTGCGATGTCCTCGCGCGCGCAGGTCGTCGTGGAGCATCTTTCGAAGCATGGCGCGTCGTTCTTCGACGAGCTGCTGGCCGGTACGCGGCTCCTGCACGTGCAGCTCGAGGAGGCGCTCGGCGAGCTCGTCGCGTCGGGCGTCGTCCATTCCGACAGCTTCAGCGGCCTGCGCGCGCTGCTCGTGCCGTCGTCGAAGCGGCCCTCGACCGCGCGCCGACGCCATGGCCGGCGCAGCGCGCTGTTCGGCATCGAGGACGCGGGTCGCTGGGCGCTCGTACGACGCGCAGGCGCCGAGCGCACCGAAGCCGCCGACGCGACGACGGTCGAGCATGTCGCGCGCGTGCTGCTGCGTCGCTATGGCGTCGTCTGCTGGCGCCTGCTCGCGCACGAGGCGGAATGGCTGCCGCCGTGGCGCGAGCTGATTCGCGCCTACCACCGACTCGAGGCGCGCGGGGAAATCCGCGGCGGCCGTTTCATCGCGGGCATCGCGGGCGAACAGTTCGCCCTGCCGGACGCGGTCGCGGCGCTGCGCGCGGTGCGCCAGCGCCCGCTCGATGGGCGCTTCGTCTGCGTCAGCGGCGCCGATCCGCTCAACCTCACCGGCGGGCTCCTCGTCGGCGACAAGGTGCCGCGTGTCGCGACCGCGCGCGTGCTCTATCGCGATGGCGTGCCGGTCGCGCAGCGTGTCGCGGGCGTCGTGACGCTCGCGGACCCTGCGGGTCCGGTCGACGAGCTGGCGTTGCGCGCGCACCTGCTGCGCGATCGCCCGCTGCGTTCCGCCGCAGCGGCCGCGAACGGACACGAAGAGGAGTGACCGCGCCCGTGCAGGATCGCCCGTGCGCCGCGGCGGTCATGCCGTACGGCGGAGCGGCGCGCGCCCGATCGCTATCGAAATCCACGGACGTCGACCTTCATGAAGGTGAACCCGCGCCGACCGCACGCGCGCGCGCATACGCCTCGTTAAGGCGGGTGCGTCGATAGTCGTTGCGCTTGTCCTTCGAGAGGAGACGACCATGCGCAAGATTGTCCTCGCCGCGGCGCTCGCCGCCCTGTCGTTCGGTGCCGCCGCACAGATGCGCGAAGCGATCGAAGTCCCGCCCGGCGCGCTCGACCAGGCCGACGTCGATTTCCTGCGCACCGCCGATGCGGCCAACATCGACCAGTTGACGTTCGCGATGCGCGTCACCGGCCGCGATCGCACCAGCGTGCGTTCGCTCGCGGAAAACGTCCTCAGCAGCCATCGCAAGTCCGACGATGCGTTGCGGCTGCTCGCCGCCGCCAAGCATGTCGAACTCGACCACCGCATGACGCCGCGGGCGCAGGCGGAGGCCGATGAACTCCTTCGTCGCGATGTCGACGTCGATCGTCTGTATGTCGAAGACCTCGCGCGCGACAGCAAGGACATGATCGCCCTGTACGAGGAGGCGCGCGATTCGAGCCGCGATCCCGACATCCGCAAGTACGCCGAGACGATGTTGCCGGCGCTGCGCAGCAACCAGCGGCAGGCCGAGGACAGGCTCGCACGCGCCGGCCTCGCGCGCGATTGAGCGCGCAGCCTCGCGTTCGTCGCCGACGAACCGGGGGCGTTCGGGATCGCGCGTCGCGTGATGCGCAGGCGAGCAGGACATCCGGCGCGCTCGCGCTGCGCCGTGTCGCGCACCCGAACGCGCACGGCCCGTTGCGCTGCGGTGAGCATGCGCTAAGCACGGATTCAAATCCGATGCCGTAACGTGGCCAAGGATCGGATGGAGGTGCGCGTCCATGAAAACGATCGCTTCTACGGTTCTCACGGCAACCCTGTTGGCCACGCTCGGCGGTTGCGTCTACGAGCCCGCCTACGTACGCCACGACGGCTATCGCGGTAGCGTCTATTACAGCAGCCGCTACGACGATCGACCCTATGTGTACTATGACGACGGATACTGGCCGGGCTACTACGGCTATGGGTACCCGTCGATTGGATGGGGCGTGTGGTATCACGGCGCCCATCACGGGCGGCATCATGGGCACCGCCGCGACGACGCACACGGGCACCATCGACATTGACGCGTTGCGCGACGTCGGGCCGGAGCGGAGCCGCGTCGATGCCCGGACTTCCCGTCAGGGCTGGGGCACGCGCGCGAGGCGGAATTCGACCGGCGTCGACTCACCCGGTTCGACGGGCACGCGCGAGGCGGTCGCGAACGCGAGACGGCCGTCGGGCGTGCGCAGGGCCGCGCGTACGCTGTAGCGATGGCCCGCAACGACGCGCGCCGGGTCGTA
>NZ_DATDMY010000258.1:0-9394 GCF_036518555.1 Dokdonella sp.
AGCATCGGCGTCGCGCGCGCGAGGTCGCGCTCGATCTCGGCGACGACGCGCTGTTGCGCGCGCGTGAGCGCATAAGGCAGGTTCGCGCGCAACGCGGCGCGCAGGCGGCCGTCGCCCGCGAGCGGCCGCGCGCCGTGCGCGCGCACCTGCGCGCGCAGGTGCTTGAGGCTCAGGTGATGGCTGAGCAGCTCCTCGAACGCGAGGCGCTGCTGCGCGGAATGGCGGCCCGCGAGCAGCGCGGCGACGTCGACGTCGGGCGGCGGACGGTGCAGCAGCAACAGCGACTCGCGCAGCGAAGCGAGGCCCAGCCGCTCGCGCAGGGCCGCGGGGATCAGCTCGAGCACGTCGTCGCCGGGCAGCCGCTCGAGCGCGCGCGCGATGACGCCGGCAAGGCGCTTCTGGCCGAGGCCCTCGGTGCTCGGGTAGACCGGTGTCAGTGCCTGTTCCGCGGCAGCGACCGCATCGGCTGCGAGGCGACGATACTCCGGATGCACGATCTCGGGACCGTGCGCGCCGTGTCGCACTTCGCCGTAGCAGACGATGCGCGTTCCTGGCGCGAACTGTTCGGCCTGCGCGCGATTGAAATGGAAGAAGCGCAGGGTGAGCGTCGCCTGCGACGCGTCGACGAGCGCGACGCGCAGCTGCGGTCGGTAGCGGAAACCGCGCTCGACCGCATCGACGACGCCCTCGACCTGCGCGCTCTCGCCGATGCGCAGGTCGCGGATGGGCGTGATGCGCGTTCGATCCTCGTAGCGCAGCGGCAGATGGAACCAGAGATCCTGCACGCGCGCGAGGCCGAGCCGGGCGAGTGCCTCGGCGAGCGCCGGACCGACGCCGGACAACGTCGTCAGCGGCGCGAGGCCACTGTCGGCGAGGGCGACGGACGGACGGACGGCACGCGACGGCATGTGACTAGGTTAGCAAGGCGCGTTCCGCGAGCGCTCGCGCGTGGGCGAGCTCGACGCGCGCCGGCTCGGGCGTCGGTCCCGGCCAGGCTCCGGTGCCGGCATCGATCCCGATCCGACCCTCGCAACCCGAGCGCCGCCGGTCGTCGCGGTCCCGGCCGGTCAGCCGCCCAGCACCATCACGGCATCGACTTCGACGTGCGCGCCACGCGGCAACGCCGAGACCTGCACCGTCGCGCGCGCCGGATAGGGTTCCCTGCAATACTCGGCCATGACCGAATTGACCGCGGCGAAGTCGCCGAGGTCGGTGAGATAGATGCCGACCCGCACCACGTCGGCGAGCGAGCCGCCGGCGGCCGCGCACACCGCGGACAGATTCTCGAACACGCGCCGCGCCTGTCGGCTGATGTCCCCGCCGACGAGCTCTCCGGTCGCCGGATCGAGCGGAATCTGTCCGGACAGGTAGACCGTATCGCCCGCGCGCACGGCCTGCGAGTACGGCCCGATCGCCTTCGGCGCCTGGTCGGTGTGGATGATGGTGCGCGACATGGCAACTCCGCTTGCGGTTATCCGCCGGAGCTTGCGCGAGCGGCCGGCTTCGCGCAAGGGCGCGCGCGGTACGCGCGCGCCTCACACCGGGTGGCGCTTCACCGCGGTCACGACCTGCAGCCGGCGCACGCGCCGCATGACGTCGGCGAGATGCTTGCGACTCTTCGCCTCGATCGTGAACAGCATCGTCGCGGTGGTGAGGTCGCGTTCCTTGTACTCCACGTTCTCGATGTTCGAACCCGCCTCGGCGATCGCAGCCGCGACCTGGGCGAGCACGCCGGGCCGGTTCGCGACCTCGATGCGCAGCTCGACCTTGTAATCGCCTTGCACGTCGACGTCCCAGGCGATCTCGATGCAACGCTCGGGCGACTTGCGCAGCTCGGGCACGTTCGGACACTCGAGCCGGTGCACGACGATGCCCTTGCCCGCGGAGAGGTAGCCCATGATCTCGTCGCCCGGCAGCGGATGGCAGCAGTTGCCGAAGCTGAGCACGCCGCGCTCGCTGCCGTTGATGAGGATCTTCTCGCTGCTGCCGCTGCGCGCGACGTGCGGATGCTCGCCCTGCGCCGCGAGCAATGCCTGCGCGATCGGCTCGGCGGCGCGGTTGCCGAGCGCGATGTCCGCGAGCAGTTCCTCCAGCCGCTTGTACTTCTGCTCGCCGAGGTAGCGCTCGAGCGCGGCGTGCGGGATCGCCTCGAGGGACGCGTCGAGCGCACTGAACGCGCGATCGAGCATGCGATGGCCGAACTCGACCGCATCCTCGTGCTGCAGGCGCTTGAGATGATGGCGGATCGCCGTGCGCGCGCGACCGGACACGACCCATTCGAGCCATTGCGGACTCGGCGCCGCGGACGGCGCGGTCACGATCTCGACGGTCTGCCCGCTCGCGAGCGGCGTGCGCAGCGGCACGAGACGCTTGTCCACGCGCGCCGCGACCGCGTGGTCGCCGACGTCGGTGTGGACGAAATAGGCGAAGTCGAGTGCGGTCGCGTTGCGTGGCAAGGCGAGGATCTGTCCCTTCGGGGTGAACAGGTAGACCTCGTCGGGGAACAGGTCGACCTTGACGTTCTCGATGAACTCGAGCGGCGACGGCATCTCGGTCTGCCGGTCGACGAGATTGGACAGCCATTCGCGCGCGCGCGACTGCGCGCTGTTGGCTGGCGTCGCATCGGTCTTGTACGCCCAGTGCGCGGCGACGCCGCGCTCGGCGACCGCGTCCATCTCCTCCGTGCGGATCTGTACTTCGATCGGCGCGCCGAACGGCCCGAACAGCACCGTGTGCAGCGACTGGTAGCCGTTCGCCTTCGGGATCGCGATGAAGTCGCGGAAGCGGCCGTCGAGCGGCTTGTACAGCGCGTGCACGGCGCCGAGCGCCTGGTAACAGTGTGCCGCGCTGTCGACGACGACGCGGAAGCCGTACACGTCCATCACCTGCGTGAACGACTTGTGCTCCGCGCGCATCTTCGAATAGATGCTGTAGGGCGACTTGATCCGGCTGACCACGCGGTGCGCGATCTGTTCCGCGCCGAGGCGCCCATGGACCGCCTCCTCGATGCGTGCCATCGCTTCGCGCCGGTTGCCGAGCACGGCGCGGATGCGCTCGGCGATGACGCGATGCCGATCCGGATGGAGCATGCGGAAGCCGAGATCCTGCAACTCGGCCTTGAAGCGGTTCATGCCCAGGCGCTGCGCGATCGGTGCGTAGATCTCGAGCGTCTCCCGGGCGATGCGCCGGCGGGAGTCCGGTTCCATCGCGCCGAGCGTGCGCATGTTGTGCAGGCGGTCCGCGAGCTTGATCAGGATCACGCGCAGGTCGCGCGCCATCGCGAGCAGCATCTTGCGGAAGCTCTCCGCGGCGGCTTCCTGCCGGCTGCGGAAGCGCACCTTGTCGAGCTTGGTGACGCCGTCGACGAGCGCCATCACGGGCTGGCCGAACTCGGCGGTGATCTGCTCGGACGTGAGCGCGGTGTCCTCGAGCGTGTCGTGCAGGATCGCGGCGACGATCGTCTCCGCGTCCATGCCGAGTTCGGCGAGAATGCCGGCGACCGCGACCGGGTGGGTGATGTACGGCTCGCCACTGCGGCGCGTCTGCCCCGCGTGCGCGAGCGCCCCTATCTCATAGGCGCGGCGCACGCGCTCGACCTGCTCCGGCGGCAGGTAGGCGGCGAGTTGCTGTTCGAGTGCCCGCATGTCGGCCGGAGACCGATTCGCCTCCGGCGCCTTCGCGCGCATGGACGTGGTCGTGACCATGGCGCCGGCACAGCCCGTCAGGCTGCTCCGTAGGATCGGCTGCCCGGGCAGGCGGGATCCATCAGAGGTCGTCGCCGCCCTTGCTCAGGTCGTCGTCGACTTCCGCCGCGGCCCATTCGAGAGCCTCGCGCTCCTTGCGCTCGCGTTCCTGCTTGTCGATCTCGTCGATCATCGCGTGATCGACCTTGCGGTCGGCGATCTCGCGCAACGCGAGCACGGTCGGCTTGTCGTTGTGTCCGTCGACGGCCGCCGTCGCACCCTTGGCGAGCTGGCGCGCACGCCGCGTTGCCATCAGCACCAGCTCGAAGCGGTTGTCGACCACCTCGAGGCAATCTTCCACGGTGATCCGTGCCATTCTTGCTCTCCGCCAAAATTGAAGCCAATTCATGGCTTTACGATCGTGCATTGTAGCGCCACGGATTGCTGCGGTGCAATCTCCCGCTGAACAGGGTACAAACCGCCGCGCCCCGACATGGGTGCATGCGCACACCGAATTCGCGTAGCCTTGCATCGTGGAAAGGAATACCCACGTCTGCGGAGCCCTGCGTCCGCACCCAAGAGACCCGTGATGTCCCCGACACCGACCGCTCAACTGCGTGCGGGCCTGATGGCCTTGTGCGTCGCTTTCCTCGCCGGATGCACGATCGCCAAGCCGCGCACGGACGATCCGTGGGAAGGCTTCAACCGCAAGATGTACGCGTTCAACGACGCTGCCGACAAGGCGGTGATCCGTCCGACCGCGATGGCCTATCGCAAGATCACGAGCGCGAACATGCGGCGCGTGATCGCGAACTTCTTCGCCAACATCCGCATGCCGATCACGATCGTCAACGACCTGCTGCAGGTCGAGCCAAAGGCGGCCCTGCGCAATACCGGGCGCTTCGCGATCAACACGACGATCGGGTTCGTCGGCCTGTTCGACCCCGCCAGCGAATTGCAGTTGCCGCCGCAGGAGACGGACTTCGGCGTGACCCTCGCGAAATGGGGTGTGCCCGAGGGCCCGTACCTCGTGCTGCCGCTGGTCGGCTCCACGTCGGCACGCGACGTCTGGCGCCTTCCGGCCGACCACTACGTCGACCCGCTCGGATGGTACGCCGATCACCGCGACCTGAAGTTCCATGCCGAACAGTTCCCGAGCCTGATGTACCTCGTCACGTTGCGCGCGCGCGGCATCGAGGCCGAGGGATTGCTAGAGGGCGTGTACGACCCGTACGTGTTCTATCGCGACGCCTACCGCCAGCGCCGCCTCTACGACATCTACGACGGCCAGCCGCCGGCCGAGGTCATCGAGCAGATGCAGGGTACGGGCGACGTCGACGTCGACCAGCTGCTCGAGGAACAGCACCAGTACGAAAAGAAGAACGGCGGCGTTCAGCCGTAATCGCAGCAGGCGCGAGGCGCTTTCGCCTGCAGCGGTCGTGCGGGTTCAAGCGGAGGCGAGGCCTGCTGCCAGACGAGCGAACGAGCGCCGCGCGGTGCGCGCGAAGCACCGCGGCGGCAAGCCGCTTCTACGCCACTGCGTGCGTTCCTCTCGTGGGCTTTCCGGCGTGATCCTGCGACTCGGGCGCGCCGCCGATGCCGGATCAGAGTCCGAGCAGGGCTTCGGTATCGCTGAGGTGCGCCAGTGCCACGAGGCCGGCCGGGGCGCCGGCGAGATGCAGGCGCGCGCCCGCGCGGCGCAGGCGTGCCGTCCAGTCGAGCAGCACCGCGAGCGTGGCGCTGTCGACCTGCTGCAGGCCGGAAATGTCCAGTTCGACGTCGTCGCCGCCCGTGGCGAACTCGCGCCAGCGCGCGGCGACGGCGGCCGCCTCGTGGAAACCGAGCCGGCCCGCGATCCGCGCGCGGCGCGCGTCGATGCGCTCGATGCGTGGTTCGCCCATGGCCATCAGCCGCCCTTCTGGTCCTTCTCCATCGACTCGAGCACCTTCTCGCCCTGCGTCTCGAGGCGCGCGATCAAGGCGTCGAGGCTCGACTTCTGGATCTCGGCGCCGACCTGGTTGCGGTAGTTCGTGATGTAGGAAATGCCTTCGATGATGACGTCGTAGGCTTTCCACTCGCCCTGCTTGGTCTTGCGGAACGCGTAGTCGACCGCGAGCGTCTTGCCGTCGTCGAGCACGACCTCGGTACGCACGATCGAACGCTTGTCGCTGAGTTCGCCCTTGCTCGGCAGGACGCGGACGCGTCCCCGCGTGTAATTGAGCAGGCCTTCCGCGTAGCGGTGCGCGATCGAGTTGTAGAACGCCTTGGCGAAGCGCGTGCGCTGCTCGGGCGTGGACGTGCGCGCGTACTGGCCGAGCACGAGGATCGACGCGTAGTCGATGTCGAAGCGCGGCAGCAGGATGCCGTCGATGACCTTGATCAGCTTCTCGTGGTCGTTCTTGAGTTCGGCCTGGTGGCCTTCGATCGCCTTGCCGAGGTCGTCCGCGATGCCCTGCACGACCGCGTCCGGCGTCGGCGCATCGGCGCGTGCCGGCGCGATCGAGGCACAACCGAGCAGGCAGGCGAAGGCGAGGCCGAACGTGCGTAGCAACATGGGTGATGACTCCTGGGTACGGGAAGGAATGTCAGGGTTTGGACGACGGCGCGGGCTCGGCCTTGTCCTCAGCGGATGCGCCCTGCCCGTTCGCCGGCTTCTGCGGCGAGCCGCTGACGAGGAATTTGCCGATCAGGTCTTCCAGCTGCATCGACGACTGCGTCAGCACGAATTCGTCGCCGTCCTTCATCATGTCGGGCGAACCGCCCGGCTGGATGCCAACGTACTGATCGCCCAATAAACCGCTGGTGAATATCGCGGCGGCCGAATCGTCCGGGATCTCGGCGTAGTGCTTGTCGATCGAGATGCGCACGATCGCATCGAGCTTGGCGGGATCGAGCGTGATCGATTCGACCGAGCCGACCCGTACGCCGGCGAGCTTCACCGGCGCGCGCATCTTGAGCTGGCCTATGTTGGTGAAACGCGCCTTGAGCGCATAGCTGTCGCCCTGGCTGAAGTTGGCCACCGACGTCGTCTGCGTCGCGAGGTAGGCGAGCGCGGCGAAGCCGAGCACGATGAACAGGCCGGTGCCGATCTGGTGCGTACGTCGTTGCTGGGTCATGGTTGTTGTCCGGAACTCGGGGGGCCCGAAAGCCAAAAGCCAAAAGCAAAAAGCAAAAAGCATTCGACACGAAGGACACGAAGGAAGGCAAAACATCCTTCAACGCCTCGTGGTCGCGAACTCTGACCGGCATGTTGCGTCGCCGAGCGGAGCCTCGCTGAAAATCTGCTCTTCCTTCGTGTCCTTCGTGTCCTTCGTGTTTCAATCTTTCGCTGTCCGCTCACATCAGGAACGCGGTCATGACGAAATCGAGCGCGAGCACGACGATCGACGAGGACACCACCGTGCGCGTCGTCGCGTAGGCCACGCCCTCGCTCGTCGGCGGCGTCGTGTAGCCATTGAACGTCGCGATCAGCGTGCACGCCGCGCCGAACGCGACGCTCTTCCACACGCCATTGATCACGTCCGTCTGCACGTCCACGGCCGCCGTCATGTTCGACCAGAACGTGCCGTTGTCGAGCCCGAGCCAGCTCACGCACACCGCGTGCGCGCCGAGGATCGCCAGCGCATTGAAGACGCATACGAGCAGCGGCATCGCGACGATGCCGGCGAGGAAGCGCGGTGCGACGACGTAGGCGAGCGGATCGACCGCCATCATCTCCATCGCGGCGAGCTGGTCGGTGGCACGCATGAGACCGATCTCGGCCGTGATCGACGTGCCCGCGCGGCCGGCGAACAGCAGCGCGGTGACCACCGGGCCCAATTCGCGGTACAACGCGAGCGCGACGACGGTACCGCTCATCGCGGCGCTGCCGAAACGCGACAGCACGTCGTAGAGCTGCAGGCCGAGCACGGCCCCGACGAACAGTCCGCAGGTCACGATGATGACGAGGCTCATCGCGCCGACGAACCAGACCTGGCGCACGGTCTCGCCGAAATGGCGCAGGCTGCGTGGCAACGTGCCGAGCACCTGCAGCAGGAACAGTCCGCACGCGCCGACCTGCGCGAGGGCATCGCCGGCCATCGAAGGCTTGCGTGGCGCGCTCATGCGGCGTCGCCTGCGGCGGCGGGGAAACCGAGGTCGAGCGCATAGTCGCGCGCGGGGTACTGGAACGGCACCGGGCCGTCCGCCTCGCCGCCGAAGAACTGGCGCGTCCACGGCGAATCGCCGCGCTGGAGCTCGTCGGGAGTGCCGCGCGCGACCACCTTGCCGCCCGCGATGAGGTAGACCAGGTCGGCCGCACGCGCGACCGCGGCGAATTCGTGCGCGACGAGGATGCTCGTGATGCCGAGGGTGTCGTTGAGCGTGCGGATCAGCTTGAGCACCTGGTTCAATGCGATCGGGTCGAGGCCGACGAACGGCTCATCGTAGAGGATCAGCATCGGGTCGCGCACGATCGCCCTCGCCAGCGCGACGCGGCGCGCCATGCCGCCCGACAGCTCGCTCGGCATGAGTTCCGCCGCCCCGCGCAGGCCGACCGCCTGCAGCTTGGTCAGCACGATGTTGCGCACGAGCTCTTCCGGCAGCCGCAGGTGCTGGCGCAGCGGGAACGCGACGTTCTCGAACACGCTGAAGTCGGTCAGCAGGGCCGAATTCTGGAACAGGAAACCGATCTTCTCGCGCAGATCGAACAGTTGCGCGCGCGTGAGGCGCGGCACGTCGCGACCGTCGACGCGGATGCTGCCCGCGTCGGGCGCGAGCTGGCCGGTGATGTGGCGCAACAGGGTCGTCTTGCCGGTGCCGCTGGGACCCATGATCGCGGTGATCCTGCCGCGCGGGATGTCGAGCTCGAGGTCGTCGAAGATGACCTTGCCGTTCAGCACGGTGGACAGGCCGCGCACCTCGACGAGGGCGGCAGCGGCGGCGCTGGCGTGGGAGTCGTTCACGTGGGACGGGACCGTGGTCGGCGTAGGCGCGGCGGCGCCGCGCGGCGCGCTACCTTAGCCGAAGCCGTGGCCGCGCAGCCAGCGCCGCGGCGCGGCGTTCAATCGGCCTTCAGCAGATCGGCGATCAGCGCCGCGTGGCGCTTGGCCTGCGCCTCGCGGCGCAGGCGCTGGCACGAGACGATCGCGCGCAGGTCGGCGAGCGCGTCGGCGAACTGGTCGTTGACGACGAGATAGTCGAAATCGCCGGCATGGGCGACCTCCTCGCGCGATTCCGCCAGTCGCCGCGCGATCGTCGGCGCGTCGTCCGACGCGCGGCTGCGCAGGCGCCGTTCGAGTTCCGCGCGCGACGGCGGCAGGATGAACACGCTGATGCAGCCCGGCATCGCCGCGCGCACCTGGCGCGCGCCCTGCCTGTCGATCTCGAGCAGCACGTCGCGGCCCTGCGCGAGCAGCGGCTCGACCGCGGCGCGCGCGGTGCCGTACAGGTTGCCGAACACCTCGGCATGCTCGAGGAACAGGCCGTCGGCGATCATCCGCTCGAACACACCGCGGTTGACGAAGTGGTAGTGCTCGCCGTCGTGGTCGTTCGGCCGCGGCGGCCGCGTCGTGTGCGAGATCGACAGCGCGATGCCCGGCTCGCGCTCGAGCAGCGCGTTGACGAGGCTCGACTTGCCCGCGCCCGACGGCGCCGCGACGATGTAGAGGCTGCCGCTCATTCGAGGTTCTGCACCTGCTCGCGCATCTGCTCGATCAGCACCTTGAGCTCGA
>NZ_DATDMY010000259.1:0-5753 GCF_036518555.1 Dokdonella sp.
CGACCGACGCGCCGCGCGTTACTCTTCGCTGCGGTATTTGTCGTGGCAGGCCTTGCACGCGGCCGCGGTCTGCTTGAACTGTTCCTTCATCTTCGCCTCGTCGCCCGACTTCGCGACCTCGGCGAGCCGCTTCGACTGCTCGACGAGATCGTTCATCTTCGCCTTGAAGTCGTCCATGTTCTTCCAGATCTCGGGCTTGGCGTCGGTCGTCGCGCCGGTGTCCGAGCCGGGCGGGAAGCCTTCGAGCAGCTGCGGCGCGATCTGCGCGACGCGTTCGGCGCGCAGCGCGAACTCGGTCGCGTCCCACGGCGCCTTGCCGCGCACCATCTGCGCCATCGGGCCGAAGTTCCAGCCGAGCATCGTGTAGCCGGCCTGGCGATACGCGATCGCGGTTTCGGGCTTTACGGCGGCGGCCGCGATCGCGGCGATGCCGGCACCGGCGGCGAGGATGGCGAGGGTTGCGATGATCGGGCGTTGGCGACGCATCGGCGGCTCCATGGCGAAGGGACGCCGCAGTGTAGCAGCGACATCGCGCCGGTCGTTCTATGATGCGCGTCCAGCCACACTCGCCGAGGAGAACGCCATGCTCCGTCCGTTGCTCGCCGTCGCTTTCGCCTGTTCGTTCGTCGCGCCGCTGCACGCGGCGATGGTGTCGCGCCCGATCGATTACGACGTCGGCGGCAAGAAGATGCAGAGCATGCTCGTCTACGACGACGCCGTGCAGGCGCCGCGGCCCGGCATCGTGATGACGCCCGACTGGCTCGGCATCACGCCCGACAACCTCACCCTCGCGAAGGACATCGCCGGCAAGGACTACGTGATCCTCGTGGCGGACGTCTACGGCGTCGACGCGCGGCCGAAGAACGCGCAGGAAGCGGGTGCCGCGACGCAATCGCTGTACAAGGACCGCGCCGTGCTGCGCGCGCGCATCGGCGCCGCGCTCGCCCAGCTCAAGGCACAGGCCGGCAAGGCTCCGCTCGACGGCCGGCATTGGGGCGCGATCGGCTTCTGCTTCGGCGGCGCGACCACGCTCGACCTCGCGCGCAGCGGCGCCGACGTGCAGGGCGTCGTCTCGTTCCACGGCAACCTGTCGACCGACGATCCGTCACTCGCGAAGAAGATCAAGGCGAAGGTACTCGTCCTGCACGGCGCCGACGACTACTTCGAGTCGCCCGAGCAGATCGCGGGCTTCCAGCAGGAGATGCGCGACGCGAAGGTCGACTGGCAGTTCATCGCCTTCGGCGGCGCGGTGCACTGCTTCGCGATTCCCGGCGCGCACGGCGAGGTCCCGGGTTGCCAGTACGACGAACGCACCGCGAAGCGCGCATTCCGCCAGATGCATGCGTTCTTCGACGAAGTGTTCGCAGGTTGAGGCGGCGCGAGGAGAGCCCGATGGCCCCACGACGCTCGTGGTTCACGCGGTTCGCGAACGGCGCCTCGCGCGCGACCGGCCGGCCGCTCACGTTCCTGCTCGCGCTGCTCGTCGTGGTCGTCTGGGGCGTGACCGGGCCGCTGTTCGGCTTCAGCGACACCTGGCAGCTCGTGATCAATACCGGCACGACGATCGTCACGTTCCTGATGGTGTTCCTGATCCAGAACACGCAGAACCGCGACGCCGAGGCGATGCACGTGAAGATGGACGAGCTCATCCGCGCGATGGAGGGCGCGCACAACGCGCTGCTCGATCTCGAGGAACTCGAGGACAAGGACCTCGACGACGTGCGCGAGCGCTACCGCAAGCTCGCCGCGAAGGCGCGCCGCGACGTCGAGCAGGGCGGGCGCGACATCGGCTGCGACGACGTCGACGACGGAATCGCGACGCCACGGTAGCCGCGCTCCGCGCCGGGTTTGCGCGCCGCTCACCACGCGCGTATGGTGCGCCGGTCCGTGCCCGCGGGGCACGGCCGTCGGCGGCGTCGGGTCTGACACCATGGTGCGATCGGCGTGCATGCGGTACCCCGGGCGGGCGTTCGCGCTGCTGTTCGCGTGCGCCGCAGGACTGTCGGGCGCCGCGCAGACCGACCTCGTCTTCTCGAGCGGCTTCGAATCCGAGACCTGCACGACGAACGCCGAATGCGGCTTCGGCAAGGTGTGCGCGGCGGGCTTCTGCCGCGTCGAAGGCTCGCTCGCCGCAGGCGCGCCGTGCTCGGCCAATCGCGATTGCCACGCCGGCCTGTTCTGTTCCGCGACCGGCGTCTGCGCGTCCGCGGGTGGCGGACAGGCCGGCGAATCCTGCAGTTCGGGTGGCGGCTGCACGAGCGACCTCGCGTGCGCACTCTACGGACTCGGCGGAACCTGCAGTGCGGCTGGCGCGGCGGACCTCGGCGGCGCCTGCACCGCCACGGCCGACTGCATCGCCGGACTCGCGTGCAGTCCCGCCGGCCTCTGCACGCGCTCGGCGGACGCGTTTCCACCGTTCGCCGGCGTCGCCTGCGCCGGCGATCCCGGACCGTTCCGCGTCTACTTCGAGGTGCCGCGTCCGGGCCACGTTCCCGCCGACTTCTTCCGACTGCCGTTCCCGAACGACGCGCGCATCGAGGCGGACGGCACGCTGGACCTCGCCGACTTCCCGCGCGCGGGGTCGTCCGTGCTCGGTTTCGACATCGCCGATCGCTACGCGGACGTGCTGTCCGCCGACTTTGCGGGCTTCTCCGCCGTGACCGGCGTGACCTTCCGCTTCTCGGCCGCGGCCGATCCCGCGTCGCTCGGCGAAGCCCGCGTGCACTTCGTCGACATCACCGATGTCGACGAACCCGCATTCGGCAGCGATCGCGCGCGCTCGCTCGCCTACCACCCCGAGCGGCGCAAGTACGCCTGCGAAAACACCCTCACCGTGAGTCCGCTGCCGGGCGAACCGTTGCGGCCGGGAGGCATCTACGCCGCCTACGTCGACGCGGGCGTGCGTTCGGCCACGGGAGCGGCGCCCGTGCAGGACCCCGACCTCGCCGCGATGCTCGCCGCGTCGGCGCCATCGGATCCGACGCTCGCGCGCGCGTGGACGCGCTATGCGCATTTCCGCGCGTTTCTTCAGGTGCACGGCCTCGCTGCAGCCGACGTCGCGGGCGCGAGCGTGCTGCAGGTGGAGGACGCGTCGCGGCGCATGCTGGCGCTCCAATCCGCGGTCGACGCGCAACCGCCACCCGTGGTGACGGATCTGACCGTGTGCGATGGCACGACGCCTTCACCCTGCGCAATCGCGGGCGATCCCCAGCGCGTGTGCGGCGACTCCTCCGGCAGCTTCTGGGAAGTGCAGGGACGCCTGACGATCCCCGCATTCCAGCAGGGGACCGCGCCGTACGAAACGCCCGGCGACGGCGGCGCGATCGTCTTCGACGCGGGCGGCGCGCCGGTGCAGTCCGGCACCCTTGCCGTCTGCTTCGCGCTGTCCGTGCCGAAGTCGGCGCCGCCGCCGCAGGGCTGGCCGCTCGTCGTGCACGCGCACGGGACGGGCGGCAGCTTCCGTTCCGCGATCGCCGACGGCATCGCCGCAGCGCTCGCGACGGCCGCGAGCCCGATGGCGACGCTGACCGTCGAAGGCGTCGCGCACGGCGCCCGTCGCGGCGCGAGCACGCGCCCGCTCGACGGCCTCGTGTTCAACGTGATCAACCCGCGCGCGACCGTCGGCAATCACCTGCAAGGCGCGGCGGACGTGCTGCAGGCGCTGCGCTTCACGAATGTCGCGTTCACGCTTCCGGGCGGCGGCAACGTCTCGTTCGATCCCGCGCACGTGTACTTCTTCGGCCACTCGCAGGGAGCGAACGTCGGCATCCCCGCGCTCGCGGTCAGCAGTCGCGCGCCGGCGGCGATCCTATCCGGCGCCGGCAGCCAGCTCGGCGAAGGCTGGCTGTCGCGCACGCGGCCGAGCGACGCGGCGGCGACCCTCGCCTACCTGCTGGACGAGTCGTCGGTCGCCGCGGACCATCCGCTGCTGACGCTCTGGCAGACCTTCTTCGACGGGATCGATCCGGTGAATTTCGATCCGCTGCTGCTCGCACGGCCCCCTGCGGGCGTCGCATCGAAGCATGTCTTCATGGCCTGGGGCGAATCCGACACGTATACGCCGGCCGCGACGACCGACGTCACGGTCGAGGCGGCGGCGCTGCAGCTCGGCGCACCGGTGATCGAGGCGATACCCGGCGTTGCTCAGGTCGCGCGCCCGGTCACCGGCAACGTCCTCGCCGGCGACGGCGTCATGCGCACGGCGGCATGCTTCCAGTACGCGCCCGATCCCGGCGACGACGGCCACTTCGTCTCGACGCGCAATGCGCAGGCCGTACAGGACTGGGTCGCGTTCCTCGTTTCGCTCACGCAGACGGGCACGCCGACCGTACCGTGACAAGACGCACTCGGCGCGCTGCCGTGAGCCGGCGCGCAGCGCCGCCTGCAATGCCGGCGGCCGGTCCTATCGCGTGCGGTCGACCGCGTAATCGGCGAGCACCGCGAGCGCGTCGCGCGCGTCCGATCGCGGCAGTGCGACGAGCGCGTCGCGCGCGGAATCGGCATAGGCGTGCGCGCGCTGGCGCGATGCGTCGAGCGCGTCGGTCGCGTGGATCGCGGCGAGCACGTCGTCGAGCGCTTCGAGCCCGCCCGCCCGGATGGCGCGCCGGAGCATGTCCGCCTGACCCGGCGCGCTGCGCTCGATCGCGATGATCAGCGGCAGGGTCGGCTTGCCCTCGGCGAGGTCGTCGCCGACGTTCTTGCCGAGCGTGCCCGCGTCGGATGCGTAATCGAGCACGTCGTCGGCGATCTGGAACGCGTAGCCGAGATCGAGTCCGTAGCGCGCGAGCGCGTCTTCCTGCGCCGCGGGCACGCCCGCGAGCACGCCGCCGAGGCGGGTCGCGGCGGCGAACAACACCGCGGTCTTGCGCTCGATCACGTCGAGGTAGGCCTGCTCGTGCGTGTCCGGGTTGCCGATGTTGAGCAGCTGCAACACTTCGCCTTCGGCGATGCGGTTGGTCGTGTCGGCGAGGATGCGCATCACGCGCATGCTGTCGAGCTCGACCATCATCTGGAACGAGCGCGAATAGAGGAAATCGCCGACGAGCACGCTCGCCGCGTTGCCCCACACCGCGTTCGCGGTCTTGCGGCCGCGGCGCAGGTCCGATTCGTCGACGACGTCGTCGTGCAGCAGCGTCGAGGTGTGGATGAACTCGATCAGCGCGGCGAGCGGCAGGTGATCGCGCCCCGCGTACCCGGCCGCGCGCGCGGCGATGAGATGCAGCATCGGTCGCAACCGCTTGCCGCCGCCGCCGATGATGTACTCGGCGATCTGGTTGATCAGCACGACGTCGGAGGCGAGGCGAGCGCGAATGAGGTCGTTCACCGCGGCCATGTCGGCGGCGGCGAAGGCCTGCACGTCGGTGAGGCGCGCGATGCGCGGCGCGGCGGTAAGCGGGGCGGCAGAACTCAAGGCGGGGCCTGGGGCGATCCGGGGCAATGGACGCAAGTATAGCGGGCGCGCGGGCGTCGGCCGTCGGCCCGCGCCGACAGCACGTCGCGGCGCGGACTTACGCGATGCGGCGGCGCGCAGCGGCGGCGCCGGACGCACGGGGTGTTATCCTCGGCGCTTTCCGGACGCACCACGAACAGAGGAATCGCTCCATGGCACGCGGCATCAACAAGGTCATCCTGGTCGGCAACCTCGGTGCGGATCCCGAGACGCGCTACACGGCCAATGGCGGCGCGATCACCTCGATCCGCATCGCGACCTCGGAAAGCTGGAAGGACAAGCAGACCGGCGAGCAGCAGGAGCG
>NZ_DATDMY010000260.1:0-22124 GCF_036518555.1 Dokdonella sp.
ATCGCGGCTTCCGCCGCTCCCACAGAACCCTGGACTGCGCAGCGCGCGGTCATGGATACGTCGGCAACCGGTCGTGCGGCACGTCGGCGAGGAACGGCGCCTTCATGTCCTTGTCCGACAACGACGGTTCGGCGATCGGCCAGTCGATCGCGAGCGCGGCATCGTTCCAGCGGATGGCCGCATCGCTCGCGCGGTCGTACAGCGCGGTGCACTGGTAGGTGAACGTGGCGTACTCGGACAGGACGACGAAGCCGTGGGCGAACCCTTCCGGGACCCAGAAGTGGCGCTTGTTTTCGGCCGAGAGGATCGCCGCGGCCCAGCGGCCGAACGTCGGCGAGCCGACGCGGATGTCGACCGCGACATCGTAGACCTCGCCCTCGAGCACGCTGACGAGCTTGCCCTGCGGGTTCGGCCACTGGTAGTGCAGCCCACGCAGCACGCCCCGTGCGGAGCGCGACACGTTCGACTGCACGAACGCGAAATCGAAGCCCGCATCGCGGAATCGCTGCTGGTTGAAGCTTTCGTAGAAGAATCCGCGTGCGTCGCCGTGCACGGCAGGCTCGATCACGACGCAGCCGGGCAATTCGGTCCGGATGACTTTCACGGGACGCGACCCTGCCGGACCATCGCCTGCAGGTACTGGCCGTAACCGTTCTTCGCCAGCGGCGCGGCCAGGCGCAGCACCTGCTCGGCATCGATCCAGCCCTGCTGGAACGCGATCTCTTCGGGGCAGCACACCTTGAGGCCCTGGCGATTCTCGATCGTCTGCACGTAGTTGGACGCCTCGACGAGCGACTCGTGCGTGCCCGTGTCGAGCCAGGCGTAGCCGCGACCGAGCTTCTCGAGCATGAGCTCGCCCGCGTCGAGGTAGCGGCGGTTGAGGTCGGTGATCTCGAGTTCGCCGCGCGGCGAGGGCTTCAACGCAGCCGCGCGGTCGCACACCGTGCCGTCGTAGAAGTACAGCCCCGTGACGGCCCAGTTCGAGCGCGGTTGCGCGGGCTTCTCCTCGAGGCCGATGACGCGGCCGCCCGCGTCGAACTCGGCGACGCCGTAACGCTCGGGATCGCGCACCCAATAGCCGAACACGGTCGCGCCCTGCTCGCGCGAAGCCGCACGCGCGAGCTGCTCGGTGAAGCCGTGGCCGTAGAAGATGTTGTCGCCGAGCACGAGGCAGCTCGGCTCGCCCGCGACGAAGTCGCGCCCGATCAGGAACGCCTGCGCGAGTCCGTCGGGCGACGGTTGCACCGCGTAGCGGACCGAGATGCCCCACTGCGAGCCGTCGCCGAGCAGGCGCTCGAACAGCGCCTGCTCGTGCGGCGTGTTGATCACGAGCACATCGCGGATGCCGGCGAGCATGAGCGTCGACAGCGGGTAGTAGATCATCGGCTTGTCGTACACCGGCAACAGCTGCTTGCTGATCGCCTGCGTGACCGGGTAGAGCCGCGTCCCCGAACCGCCCGCGAGGATGATCCCGCGCCTCGTCGTCATCTCGTTACTCCGATTCTCTGAAAGCTAAAGCAGAAGACTGAAACAGGAAGGACACGAAGGGCACGAAGGAAAAGCAGAATCAGTCAAAAAGCCTGAAACACGGAGCACACGGAGCACATGGAGAAAAGCAAGGCAAGGAAAAGCCTTTCCTGTTTGAAAGCTTTTCCTCCGTGTGCTCCGTGTTTCAATCTCTAATCTTGGCTTTTCCTTCGTGTCCTTCGTGTCCTTCGTGTTTCAATCTTTCGGCTCTTGGACTTCAAACGCCCAATCGTTCCATCCGGTAGCTGCCGTCGAGGACGCGGCCGACCCAGTCCTGGTGGTCGAGGTACCAGTCGATCGTGCGCGCGAGGCCGGATTCGAACGACTCGGTCGGGCGCCAGCCGAGATCGCGCTTGATCTTCGAGGCGTCGATCGCGTAGCGGCGGTCGTGCCCCGGACGATCCTTGACGTGGGTGATCAGCGTTTCACGCTTGCGCCCGTCGGCGAGCGGGCGGCGCTCGTCGAGCAGGCGGCAGATCGTCTTCACGACGTGGATGTTCTCGCGCTCGGCGTCGCCGCCGATGTTGTAGACCTCGCCGACACGTCCGATCTCGAGCACGCGCCGGATCGCCGCGCAGTGGTCGCCGACGTAGAGCCAGTCGCGTACGTTGCGGCCGTCGCCGTAGACCGGCAGCGGCTCGCCCGCGAGCGCCTTCTGGATCATCAGTGGGATGAGCTTCTCGGGGAACTGATATGGCCCGTAGTTGTTCGAGCAGTTCGTCGTCAGCACGGGCAGGCCGTACGTGTGATGGAACGCGCGCACGAGGTGGTCGGATGCGGCCTTCGAGGCCGAGTACGGCGAGTTCGGCTGGTACGGCGAATCCTCGCGGAAGCGGCCGACCGGGCCGAGCGAACCGTACACCTCGTCGGTCGACACGTGCAGGAAGCGGAAGCCGTCCTGGCGCTCGAGCGGCAACGCGCGCCAGTAGGCGAGCGCGCTTTCGAGCAGGTTGAGGGTGCCGACGACGTTCGTCTGCACGAACGCGGCGGGGCCGTCGATCGATCGGTCGACATGCGATTCCGCGGCGAAATTGACGAGCGCGTCGGGCCCATGCTCGGCGAACACGCGCCGCACGAGGTCGGCGTCGCCGATGTCGCCGTGCACGAACGCGTAGTCGGCGCGTCCTTCGACCGCGGCCAGCGTGTCGCGATTGCCCGCATAGGTGAGCGCGTCGAGGTTCACGATGCGCGCGCCGCCCTCGGCCAGGCTTGCGAGCACGAAGTTGCCGCCGATGAAGCCGGCGCCGCCGGTGACGAGCAGGGTTTTCATCCGATCCGCGATCCGGGAGGGGGAAAAAGCCGGTGATCCGGCCCGTTTCGTATCGTAGCGGCAGGCGCGGGCGAACGCGAATCCGGCTCCGCGCCAGCCGGGGTCATTGCCGGCCGAAAACGGCCAGTGCGCCGGCCCCGCCGACGCTAGCATCGTCCCTGCCGGTCGCCGCGCGACCGTCCCCTTTCCCGATGCGAGACGACGATCATGCCCTTGCCGACCCTGGCCGCGACGGCCGCCCTGCTCAGCGCGGCCGCGCCCTCCGGCGACGCCGCCGACATCGCCGCACTCATCGCGACCGACCGACGCATGCAACGCGCATTCGTCGATCGCGACCTCGGTGCACTGCGCGAGATCTTCACCGACGACTACGTGCTCGTGCTCTCGAGCGGCGTCGAACGCACGAAGGCGATGATCCTCGCCGACGTCGCCTCGCCCGCGAACCGCTGGGATGTCAACGAGACGAGCGGCTGGGTCGTGCGCGTGCACGGCGATACCGCGATCGTCGTCGCCACGCTGCACCAGAAGGGCACCGACCACGGCAAGCCGTTCGACAGCACGGTGAAGTTCTCCGACACCTACATCCGCGATCAGGGCTGTTGGCGCAACGTGCACGCGCATGCGTCGCGCGCGGTCGACGTCGAGCCCGCCGCCTGAGACCCGATACCGCCGGATCGCGCATCGACGCGCTGCGCTGCCGACGGCCGTCCCGGCGCGGATCCCATCGCGCCTGAACACGAGCCTGCACGGACGCGTGCGCGTTCACCGTGCATGCGGGCGAGCCCGCCTATCGTAGTCGTCCAGCTCGCGGCCCGACCAAGTCTGGGAAGACCTTCAGGGGTGGCCGGTACGGAAGGAGGGCGTGAGCTGACCACTTCCCCCGGGCGAGCCGCGCGTGCGTCTGCACGAGCGTCCTCCCCACGCCGGCGCATCGCTCCCCCGATCCGCCGCACACGACTGCCCCGCAGCCGCCCGTCGCGAGACGCCGGAACCCTGCGGGGCTTCTTTTTTGAACCTCGGCGCCGCCACCGTGATAGGCGCGGCCACGATGGCGCGTATGAGCTGGAGGGAGTCGACGCTGCGATACGTACGATGTTCTTCGTTATATGCTCGCCGCGCTTGCGCGTCTCCCGCTCCCGACGACTGCCGAGGAACCCTCATGTACAGCCCCGACTTTTTCGCCCGGCGCAGGTTCTGGCCGCTCGCCCTCGTGCTCGCGTGCGCCCAGGGCGCCATCGCCGCCGCGCCGGCCACGAACGCGCGTTTCGAGCCGATCCACCTCGATGCGCAGAGCGGCTGGCTCCCGGCGGACGCCGATGCCGCGACGCCGAAATCGGTCTCGCGCGAGGCGAGCACGACGCGCGAAGCGATCGTCGCCGCCGCGCAGCGCGCGCTCGCCGGCGACGCGAAGGCCGCACGGGTGGATGCGCCCGCCGACGCGGCGCGCGTCCATGCGACGCGCCATGGTCCGTTCGTCGTGCAGTTTCCGCAGCGGGTCGACGGCGTCGAGGTCTACGGCGCGCGCGTCGCCGTACTGCTCGACCGGTCGCTCGAGGCGAAGGCGGTCGGCGGCGGCCATAGCCCGCACGCGGCCGCGGCGCGTGCGCGCGGATTCCACGGCGACCCGATGCGCGCACTGCGCGTCGCGGCCGGCGCGATCGACGGCCTGCTCGCGGCGAGTCCGATGCGCGAGGCGGGCGAGGACGCGTCGGGTGCGCGACGCTATGCGATCGAGCGCTCGGCGGGGTTCGTGCCGAACCGGCCCGCGACGGTGAAACCGGTCTGGTATCCGGCACGCGACGCGCTGCTGCCCGCGTTCCGCGTCGAGATCGCCGGTCATCGGCCCGGGGTCGGCCGCCTCGACGCGCGTGCCCTCATCGTCGGTGCCGACGACGACCGCGTGCTGTCGAGCACCGACCTCGTGCACGACCTCGTGCCGTTCTCGTACCGCGTGTTCGCCGGCGCCGACGGCGTGCCGTACGGCGATCCGTTCGGCTACACGAACCCGTACCCGACGCGCCTGCCGAGCGGCTACCTGCCCGACGTGCCGGCGCCGATGAACCTCGTCACGCTCAGCCACGCGGGCATCGGCACCGGCGATCCGTGGCTCGCCGACGACGCGGCCACGACGTCGGGCAACAACGTCGATGCCTTCTTCAACGCCGATCCCGTCGACGAGGACGGCTACTGCACGTACGCGTCGGACGAGCAGTTCCGCCCCGAGGAAGGCGACTTCCGCGCGCCCGCGAGCGGCCCGCACGCATTCGACTACGCCTACGACGTCGACGATACGCTGGACGACTTCGTGCAATGCGACGGCGACGGCCTGCCGCAGCCGATACCGACCACGTCGCCGCAGCTCGACGCGAAGATCGTGCAGGCGTTCTACGCGACGAACTGGCTGCACGACCTGTTCTACGACCTCGGCTACGACGAGGAGGCCGGCAACATGCAGGTCGACAACCACGGCCGCGGCGGCATCGGCGGCGATCCGCTGCTCGTCTCGGCCGCGTACGCAGCGACGTTCACGCTCGTCTCGGAAGACGACGGAAACACGAACGGCGCGCTGTTCCTCGGCGCGAACGTGTACTCGCAGAGCAACCGCGACGTCAGCGCGCTCGACTTCGGCGTGCTCGCGCACGAGTGGTCGCACACGATGTTCGGCCGCCTCACGCGCATGGCGTACGCGGGCCAGCAGGGCGCGCTCAACGAAGGCATCGCCGACTTCGTCGGCCTGCTGCTGGGCGTGCGCGCCGAAGACCGCGACGCGATGCCGGATCGCCCGCCGTTCTACGGCAACTACGCGATCGGTGCGTACATGAACCGCGACTACGACTTCCCGCGCGACCCGTATCCCGCCGCGGGCTCGCCCGGCCGTCCGGACGACACCTACTACCACGGCATCCGCCGCTTCCCGCACAGTGCCGACCTCGCGATCAATCCACTCACGTTCGCGTCGATCGGCATGGATCATCCGCTGCCGGACAGCCTGCACGCCTACGACTGGAAGCTGCGCTCGCTCACCAATGCGGAGATCCACACCGCGGGCGAAATGTGGACCGAAGCGCTCTGGCAGTGCTCGCGCGGCATCCTCGCGGCGGCGCCGCCGTCGCAGTTCGAGCCGACGCGTGACCGCATCCTCGCCGACCTCGTCGCATCGCTGAAACTGATTCCAGCGGATGCCGATTACACCGAGGCGCGCAACGCGCTGCTCGCGGTGATCCGTACCGACAGCGAAGCGGACTACCGCCGCTGCCGCAGCGGCTTCGCCGAGCGCGGCCTCGGCGCGGGCGCGGTCGCACCCGGCCGCTATTCCATCGACCTGCGTGGCGCGGTCGAGAGTTTCGAGGATGCCGAACGCGCGCTCGGCATCGTCGACGTCGAGCTCGGCGAAGCGGACGGCGGCGACGGCGACGGCGTGCTCGATCGCGGCGAACGCGGCGTGCTGCGCGTGACGGTGCAGAACACGGGCTTCTCGCCGCTCGGCGCCGTACGCGTGAAGGTCGGCGCGCGCGCTAGCGACTTCGCGTTCCCGCGCGGCGCGGTCGAGAACTTCATCGCGCTCGCGCCGGGCGAGCGTCACGTCGCCGAGTTCGACGTGCGCGTGCTGCGCGCGGGAGCGGTCGAGCGGTCGCTCTCGATCGACGCCGACGATCGCCGCCGCGGCGAGGCGCAGGCGCACCGCGATGCGCGGTTCCGCGTCGACTACGACCTCGTGCGCGATCGCAGCGTCGACACGCTCGCGGCGGAGCCGACATTCGCGTCGGACTGGACCTCCGGGCTCGGCGACGCGGACGCGCCCGACTACTGCTACGTATATTGCGCCACGCACTGGCATCGCGACGCCTACGCGAGCCGGCCCGCGTACGTGATCGGCGACGTGCACGCGGCGATCGACGCGCACCTCGCGACTCAGCCGTTCGCCGTATCGGCGAGCATGCCGCTGCGCGTCGTCGTGCGCCACGACTACGCGTTCGACCGCCTCCCCGCGGACACTCGCGCGCGTCCGGGCCGCGGCACGCTCGAGGTGAGCGTCGACGGCGGCGAATGGACGGGCGCGGATGCGTATCTTGCAGGCGGCAGCGCGACGTTCACGGGAGCTTCTTCGGGCTGGCGCGACGACACGCTCGACTTCGGCTCGTCGCTCGCGGGCCATGTCGTTCGGCTGCGCTGGCACGCACGCATCGACGCCGGACATTTCGAGCACTTCAGCCACTGGGCGATCGGTCGCGTCGAAGTCCAGGGCGCGGAGCAGCCGATGTTCAGTCGCGTGGTCGCCGACCGCCGGTGAGCGTTGCGGTCAAGGCGGCACGACCGGTGAACCCGGTCGTGCCGCGTGCGCACGGCACTCGCGGCGCGTGGCGGCGGCAAGGCTGCGTGCCGCGACGCGAATGAGGGCGCCGATCCCGCGTTCGACGCCCCCCCCTTGCTGCCGGATGCGGCGCGCGATCGGGACGGATCGTGCCGCCAGCAACCCGGCATTCGACGTTCAGGGCCCGGTGGGCGCGCCTTCGAAACCGCTTTCGAAAACCGGCCAGAGGGATCGGGCCACGGCGAAGCCGTCCCGATCGTTCTCACCGGGCACGCGGACGGACGTCCTGCCCACGAAATAGAGGTGATCCGCTGCGGGCGCTCCGTACCAGAACGTGTCGTCCCCGTGCGCATACTCATAGACTCCGGATGCGCCGAACGATGCGTCCGGCTCGCCGTTCGCGCGCAACAGCACCATGACGCTGCCGAGCGAATCCGCGCGCGTGCCGCCGATCAGCACGCCCCCATCGTCGCGCACCTCGAGGATTCGACCGTCGTCGAACATCGGCAACCTGACTTTTCCAGCAAGGCCGAAACCGGGGTCGGCGAGGCCGTCTTCGGTCAGGCGCACGACGCCCGTGATCGAGTCCGACGGGGTCAGGCTCACGGGCCCCGCCAGCAGGATCCGCCCGCGATGATCGACCATCATCGAGGCGACGACATCGTTGGTATCGCCACCGAGATCGAAATGCGCGAAAGCCCAGCCGTCGTGATTCGGGCCAAACGTCTCGTCGACGTCCCCTTGCCCCGTGAGCCTCACGACGCTGAAATCGTAGCCGGAACCACCCGGGTGGATGCTCGCGCCGGCCACCAGGACCCTTCCATCGGCGAGGGGAGCGACGGACGTTGCGAGCGAGACGTCCGAACCCGGAGGCGCCACGCAGACGCGTCCGGCGCCGTGGCCGAAGGAGGCGATCGGCGCGCCCGTCGCGCCGTCGAACTTCGCGACCGCCGAGCAGGCCGCCAGCGGCTGCGGCTTGTAGGCCACGCCCACCGCGATGAGGCTGTCGCCCTGCGGCGCGACGTCGCCGAAACCTGCTTGCGACGCCTCCGTCCTGAACGCGGAGGCGCCGACGACCACTTTCCCGTCTTCGTCGAAGTCGAGATCGCGTCGGCCGAGGGACGTGATCCGGCCGAGCAACGCCGATGGACCGCTCGCCCCGACGAACGCGACCGCGCCGGCGTGCAGCAGCACGCTCCTGGCGATGCGATCCGCATTCACATCGAGCTCGAGGTCCAGTCGTCCCGACCCGGTCGGGCCGAACGTCGTGTCCTTGCGGCCGTCCGGCAGCAGCCGGATGTAGATGTAGGCCCTCGTCGTCTGCGGGCCCGCCTCGGTGACGTATCCGCCGAGCGTGACGCGTCCGTCGGGCGCAGCCAGGATGTCGAACGGGACCAGCTGGGTCCCGGTTGCGCCGATGGCCTCCGGAACGGGAATGGGCAGCACGCCATCGGGCGCTCCCGCGTACGTCGGATCGGGGGTTGGCGCGGCGACCGCGCTCGCGATGCATGCGACCGTCGACGCGAGCGCGATGGCGAGCCGACACATGCCTCCACGCATCCGCGCACGCGAGCCCCGGTTCGCGGTGGGAGCCGCGGCATCGTGCGCGCCCTGCGTGCGCGGGCGAAGCGACCGAGTCGACGCGAGTGGATTGGAGCGAGAGGACGCGAGGCGATTCGAGCGGCTTCGATGGACGTGTGACACGGCGTGTTCTCCGGTTCTGCGCTGCGGCATGCAGCCATGTACTGCGGAGAACGCAAGACGGTTCGTTGCGGCGCCACAGGCGGCGTTCCGCACATCGCCTCGCCGCACGCGATTGCGCGCGCGGCGGATCGGTTGGCGACGGACGTCCCCTCAACGCGTTTCGAATCCATTCCGGAAGATCGAGTCGCCGTACTTGAGCAGTGAAACGATGTTCGCCTCGGGCTGCCCGACGATCAGCACATGGGTCGAGCCGTTCAGCGCAGCCGACAACGTCGTGCCCTGATCCTGGACGTGGCCGAAAGCACTGTTCTCCAGGCTCAACCGGCCGGACGTGGCGAGGCCCGTGGACGGCGTGACGGCACCGATGCTGCCGCCGCAATGGCCCTCGGGATCGCAGAAATACACGAACGGCGACCATGCGACGAACTCGCCTGCGGACAGTCCATAGACCGCAAAACCGAAGAAATCGTCGGCCGCCCGGCCGAGGAGCGAGTTGTCCGCAGTGATCGGGCCGCGCAGGCCAGCGGCATGGCCGGCGCGTCGAAACCGCTCGCGAAGATCGCATCGTCGCCCGTCGACGCGTCGACCTGCAGGCGAACGATCGCGAGGTCGACGAGCCGCACGCCGTGGCGCCGCCATGTCGCTCCGGCAACGATGGGTTGCCCATCCTGAGCGCCAGTGCCGTGGAGAGGCTGTAGTCGCCGTTCGGCGCGAGGTCGAAATGGGCGATGCCGCCGTCACCGAAACCGTCATCCAGTTCGCCGGACGGCGAGGTGCGCGCGACGGTGAATTCCGGCCGCCGCGGGTTAGGCCCGGTCGCATCGACGGAATAGGCGACGCCGACGAGCAGCTTGCCGTCGAGCTGCCGGACGAGCCCCGCGGGATTGCGGTATACGGCATCGGGCGCCACGTCGAGGACGCTGTAGCCCGGCGTCGACGCACGGCCGAACGCCGCATCGGTGGCGCCGGCTTCGTCGAGGCCGCCGAGCACGATGCCCGTGCCCCCGCTCGCGAGCCGATGGTGCGCGGCGAAGACCATGCGGCGATTGGGCAGGATGAGCAATTGGCCGATCTCGTTGAAGTCGGAGGTCGCGTCCGGCCCCCTGAAGATGCGCCAGCCGCCTGCAGCGAATTCCGGATCGAGGCTGCCTCGATCGAGCAGGCGCGCCAGCGAGAAATCGATCGCGGCGCCCGACGCCGCCGCGTACGAGCCCGCGACGACGATGCGGCTGGCCCTGTCGACCGCGAGCGCATGCACGTAACTGCTGTCGCCTTCATCGCGCGGCTCGAACACGAACTCGCCGTCCGCGCGCGGACCGAAGGCGGCGTCGCGCATGCCCGCGGCATCCATGCGGATCACGACTGCGCGCGAGACGCCGGTCGCATCCACGCGCTCGCCGGCGACGACGATACGGGTGGTGGTCGCGAGCACGTCCGCCGCCAACGCGTGCAGCTGCGTTTGCGGGAACGTGACGATGCCCGCGGTGCCGAAGCCGGAGTCGAGCCGCCCATCGGCGTCGACCTTCATGACGAAACCGGTGAGCGGACCGAAGGCGAAGTTCGTGCCCGCAATGACAATCGAGCCATCGATGAGTTGGGTCATCGCTTCGACCTGCTGCATGCCCGTGTCCGACACCGCCGGGAGTTCCAGCAGGCCGGGGTTGCCGGGCGCGTTGCCGAACTGCAGGTCGAGCATGCCGTCGCCCGAAAAACGGACGAGGCTCGGCCGCTGGCGCGGATCGGGACTGCCCGCCTGCACGTAGTTGCGCGAGCCACCGACGAGGATGCGACCGTCGGAGAGCGCGAGAACGGCATGGGATGCCATCTCGTGAACGGTGACCCCGTCGGGCGTGGAGAGCCCCACGCCGTCGGTACCGAACGACGGGTCGAGGTCACCGGCTGCGGCATGGCCCGTCGGCGATGCGAGCGCCGACGAGAGCAGCACGGCGAGCGCCGCGACGAGGGTGGATGGGCAACGACGCATGTATCGGCTCCTTTGCGAGCGCGCGTGACGGTTCCCGGCAAGCCGCTCGCGCACGGCGGTCGCCCGATCGGATCCGCGGCGGAAATACCGCAGGTCTACACGGAGGACGAAACGCGGCGGCCGATGGCGCCACGCCCGTTCGGCGCGGGCGAGCAAGACTCGCAGGGTGCGGCCGGCGTCAGGGCACGGCGCGTCGTTGGTCGAAATTGCGTCTGTCGATCGGGCGCGGCGTTCACCGGGCGAGCGCAACGCATTCGCGCTGCGGGCCCCGGGCATTCCCGATCGCGCCTACGACGTTCCACCGACCACCCACGAGGAGCATGTCATGTTGAAGAAGTACATCATCGAGCGAGAGGTCCCCGGCATCGGCAACAACACCCCGGAAGGCTTCTGTGCCATCGCCCGGACGTCCAACGGTGCGCTGCAGAAGATCGGGCCGGACATCCAGTGGCTCGAGTCTTTCGTCGTCGACGAGAAGACCTATTGCGTGTATCTCGCGAGCGACGAGGAGAACATCCGCCAGCACGCGAAGCTCAGCGGATTTCCGGCGACGCGGATTCGCGAAGTGAAGGCGATCATCGATCCGTCGACCGAACTCGCGTGACGCGAGCGGGCGGTCGCGCGTGCGACCGCCCTTTTTCGCAGGATGGCCCTTGGCGCCAAGGCCCACCTACGGCACGTCGACGATCTCCACATCGCGCGAGCGCAGGCGCGGCAGGAGCATCGGCACGCGGCGCCGGTACTGCGCGTAGTCCCTGCCGAGTTCACGCAGCAGGTCGCGTTCTTCGAGCTGGATCGCGACCACGATGTAGCCCGTCGTCACCACTGCGAAAAGAAGGTGCGTCAGCGTCATCACCGGCGTCGACCAGAACGCGATGATGAAGCCGGCATAGAGCGGGTGCCGAACGACCCGATACGGACCCGGCGTGCGGAAACGCAGGTGGCCGTAGGGTTGCCCGCGCAAGTGGAGCCACACCTGGCGCAAGCCAAAGAGGTCCCAGTGATTGATGAGGAACGTCGATGCGAGCACGAGCAGCCATCCGGCGGCCGCGAGAACCATGAGCGCCAGCGCAGCACTCCCTTCGACACGCCAGACCAGGCCGCCGAGCGGACGCCAGCATGAGAACAGCGTGGCCAAGGCGGCGCTCGAGAAGAGAACGAAGGTGCTGCGTTCCGCGGCCTGCGGGATGAAGCGCGTCAGCACGTCCTTGAATCCGCGTCGGGCCATCGCGCTGTGCTGGGTCGCGAACAGCAGCAATAGCCCGACATCGACCATGAGACTGGTCGCGAACGGGCCTTCGACGTCGCCATCGATGGTACGCGGAAGGATCGGCCAGTTGCCTACGAAACCGATCGCGTAGACGAACGTAAGAAGGAACGCGATGTACGAGGCCAGCCCGTACAGCGCTACGAGGATACGTGAAACCATGGCGCATTCGCCTCCGGCACGACGCCATCTGGCGCCAATTCCGAAGACGGAATGCAGTGCACGATTACGCCACGCATCCTGGCGCGTTCCTGCGCGGCCGTGCTCGCTCCGATTACGTGGTTTCCGCACCGCGCCCTCTGCTTCGGCCCAATGCACAGGCAGACACGCGCCGGCACTCGGCCACTGATCGCACGACGCGCCAGGACTGAAATGTCCATGGAACACCACGGGCACGGAAGCCGATGCATTTTTGGCGCTAGCACACTTCCGTATTCGTTCTAGCAGCACTACCACCACCGAGTTCAGGCCCATGAACCATACGCGAGAGCTTTCCTACATCCCCACATGGGTTGCGGTGGCATTCGTCTTCACGGTGCCGACGTGGCGCTTCGGGCGTCTGCGCGGCGCGCGTCGATATCGGCCATTGACGTGGCGGTCGTAGGCCCGCGAAGCATCGGATCGGGAGACGAACACGAGTCCCGGCGCGTCGTACGGCAACGAGCGCGATGCATGCATGGATCGCTACTCCACCGCTGCAGGGACATCCCCGTCGTGCGACCCTGCGTCGGCGTCGAGACCGCTCGCGAAGATCGTGTCGTAGTCGATGAGCTGCAGCTCGACCGCGCCGAGATCGCGCGAGCCGAAGACGTTGGGGACGCCCAAGGTATCGACGTTGCGAGGATTTCCATAGAGGTCGACCGCGTCGCCTGGAGCGTCCGACGCGACATCCACGCCGAGCGAGGTCGGCCGTAGTGCGAAGAAGTCGCCGAATGCGGGACGCCCCTCGATGACGACATCGCCGGCGCTCGCGCCGATGCGATTCGGCGCCAGCACGCGCTGCACGTTCACGCCGGCGCGGGACCCTTCGACCTGCAACAGGGGTTGCGCCTGGTCGACGATGCTGTCGATGACGCCGAACGACGCGGCGTCGATCGCGAGCAGCGTCCGGCCGAAGGTGCCGCCGTTTTCCGCGACGGTGAGATTGACGGCGGACACGTAGGCACCGCCGAGCGCTTCGATGACGTCGTCGCGCAAGGTGTTGCTGAAGACGAGCGAGTTGTAGACATGCAGGCCCGCATCGCTCGCCGGCTGGCCCAGATTGGTGGAGAAGACCGCATTCGCGGTGTTGCTATGGATGGTGGCGCGATCGATGATGGCGAGGGCGCTGTTACCCACCGCGATCAGCGGCTTGCCGTCCGCCATGACGTTGTTGTACATGAATTCGCCTTCGAAGCGCGTACCCGCTGCCGGCGGATATGCGCAGTTCGTCCCCATATGCAGGCGCGCGAGGGGCCCGGTCACGCGCACGAGGCTGCCGTAGGCGGCGTCCGGTGCACCGCTCACGGGATGCACATCCGTCAGCACGTGCTGACCGAAGTACACGCCTTTCACGCACACGGTGTACAAACCCGCGGCGTGCGCGGGCGCATCGATGTGGAGCGCGCCGCGCAGGTTGCCGCCGAAACCCAGTCCATCCGAATACAGGTGCGACTCGATCGTGTCGGTGGTGCCGGCGAAGTGAAGGAACTCGAGCCCGTACGTCTCATTCAGCTGGAAGACATCGCCCGATGCGCCGATGTCGGCGACGGCGGGGGATTCGATGCGCAAACCGGATCCGCGATTCTGCTTGAGCGTGTTGTTGGCGCCATCCATCGTCAGCACGGCATTGCCGAACACGACCGCGCCGTTGCCGTAGTTGCCTTCGATGTGGACGTCATCGAGGAACTGCAGATAGGCGGTACCGCCCTCACCCTCGAACGAAAGACCACCGGCGCCGTCGATGTACTGCCCGTTGACGTTGTTCCGGATACTCACGTCCTCGAGCACGAGGCTGCCGCGCCCGCTGTAGTCGACGCCGCCCCCGCGATGGGCACTGCCGGAGCGGCCGTGCATGATCTCCAGGTGCTTGAGGTTGACGACGCCGCCGCCGCGGATCTTCAGGACCGGCGATTCGTCGTCACCGGTGATTCGCGTGCGGCCCGTCGGCGAGGGCGACCAGCAGTTGTCGAAGCCGCCGACGATGTCGACGTCGAGGCTATTGATGCTCAGGTGCTGGTTGTCGTACGTGCCGGACTGCACGTCGCTGGTGACCCATATCTCGTCAGGACCAGGATTTTCCACCGCCTTCTGCAACGCGCCAGCGAGCGTGGGCGTCGTGCAGTTGCCGGGAATGCCTGCCTGCCCGACCGTGATGATCATCGCCGACGCATTCACGGCGCACAGTGCTCCGAGCAGGACAAGAGCAATGGAACCGACAGCCGTGGGGGGAATCGAGCGCATCGCAGGCAATCTCCGAGTAACTTGCCCGTATCAACGTCAAATCCACCGGGGCAGCGACGCGCAGTTGCGACCATCGGCACGTTCGCACTCAGCGCTGCAGAACGGCCTCCCGGCACGTGGCGACGGCCTCGACGAGGCGCGGCCACAAGGTATCCGCCCGCGACGTCCGGAATACGCCGAAATGCCCGATCGGCCCGACGCGATCGTCGTCCGCGCGGATCGTCTCCATCACGCAGCCCGACGCATTCGCAAGCCGTGCACCGAAATCCGCCACCGCCGCCCGCGTGCCCCACGGGTCGTCGGCGATCTGGAACAGGTGCAGGTGGCCGCGGAACCGCCACGCGTTCGCATCGAACGCCGGCTCCGAGAACACGAAGTCGCGACGCCGCGCCCAGCGCGAGAACTCCAGCCCGAAGCGCGGACCCATGTTGCGGCGAAAACCGATCACGCCAGGCCACACGCCGAACATGCGACATGACGCCGGCACGAGGGCATGCCACGCGAGCCAGTGCGCATAGCGGTGCGGGCGCGCCATGTGCCGCCAATGCCCTGACAATGCGGCGACGCCGATCAATGCATCTATGCGATCGGCCGCCGGCTGCACGCCGGCCATCCAGCCGCCTGCACTGTGACCGATCACGATCAGGGGACCGTGGCGCGCGTGATCGTGCGCGTGCGCGAGCACGGCCGGATAGTCCTGCTCGATCCAGGTCGAGAATCCGCATTCGCGGCGCCGATGCCGGTCGATGGCCGACTCGCCGACGCCGCGGAAATCGAACACGAGTACATCATGGCCCGTTTCGGCCAGATGCTCGCAGAATGGCGTGTAGAAGCGTGCTTCGGCCGCCGCGCCGGGCGCCACGACCACGGTCGCCCGCGGCTTCGTTTGCGCGCGATGCCATCGACCTGCGACGCGCGCGCCGTCCGCGCACGCGATGGATACCTGCTCGACCATGGGTTCTCCGCAAAAATCGTCATTCCCTGCATGGGCAGAAACGATGTTTCCCGGCACGCAGCGACGGCAACGGCGTGGAACGAGCAGCGCGAGATCGCACGCGAATGCGGCGCAACCGTGCGAAAGCAGGACGCCGCGCCGGACCGGACCAGGACGGGCCGTCACCTCGGCGCCGACGTCCCCACGAATCGGCTCAGGTCGCCTCGAAGCCGTCTGCGAACAGCGCCTGTTCCTGCGTCTCGAACGCACCGAGGTCGCGCGCACCATGCATGTTGGGCGCCTCCGGAAGATCGACGTCGCGCGGGTGGCCGTCGAAGTCGACGCCGCTGCCGGCCGGCGCGTAGTCGATGCCCGGCGACCCCGGCGCCAAATGGCCGAGCGAATCCAGGTAGGCCGGCACGCCGATCAGGATATCGTGATCGCCGCCGTCCGGCATGCCGTCTCGGTTTCGCGCGAGCACGCGCGACACGCGCAACGCAGAAGGATCGCCGGAGAACGACATCAGCGGCTGCGGCTGGTCGACGATCGAGTCGCGCACCACGAGCGAGTACGGGCCGCCCGCCGCGAAGCTGACGAAGTCACCGAAGTTGTTGCGAATCGTCGTATCGGCGATCTCGATCGCGCTCCCGTCGACGGCCTCGATGAACCGGGGCTCGACAATGTTGCCGGCGACAACGGCATTCTGCAGCGTGATCACGGAAGCGACATCATCCGACGCGCGCAGCGTCGAGAGCAGCGCAGCCGAGGAATTTCCGGCGATCAACACGCGCTGCATGTCGATGCGCGCGCCGTCCTGCGCGACGACCAGGGCCTGATCCGATGTCGCATTGCCGACGATCGTGTTGCATTGCCCGATATCCCGCGGTGCGGCGCAGGTGACATCGGCGTCGGGAGGAAAGAGGCACTGGGCGCCATTGATGTCCAGTGTCGCCAACGAGCCACTCGCCCTAATCACCGCCCCCTGGCTGCCGTCGATCGCGATGCCGCGTGCGCACACGCGATGTGACGAGCCCGCCGCCGTCTGCAGGAGCGCGCCCTGCTGGTTGCCGGAGATGCGCAGCGGATCGGCCGCATCGATCGAGTACAGCAGCGTGGGCGGAGCTTCGTTCGCACCGAAATGACTGATGGCGATGCCGTAGCCGCGGTTGTCGCTGATCACCTTGCCGCGCGCGCCGATCTGCACGCTCGCCGCGCTGTCGACCAGAATCCCGCTCCCGCCGTTGCGCGCCACCGCGTTGCCGTCGCCGCGAATCGCCATCATCGCGTCCCAGAGGAAGACGCCGTCGCCGAGATTGTCCGCAACCTCCACGTACCCGGCGAACAGCAGTCGCGCTGTGCCGCCGTTGCCGATCACCGCGATGCCCGCACCGTTGTTTGCACCGAGCGCTGCATCGGTCAATTCGAGATCGCCGTAGCCTTGCCACTCGATGCCCTTGCTGCCGCCCTCCAGTCGCAATCCGCGCAGCTGCAAGGAGGTCCGTCCGGATACGAACAATACCGCCTGGCCGGGCACGCCGCCCTGCACAATCGTGTTCACGCTCGTGGGCTCCGGCGTCACGCAGTCCGACAGGCCGCCGACGATCTCCAGCCGTGCTCCTTCGTCCTGCCCCATCAGGGTCAGGCTCTCGCGATACGCGCCGCCATCGACATCGTTCGTCACGAGGATTCGATGGTCGCCGCCGCTGGCGCGAGCGCGGTCGATCGCGGCCTGGATCGTATGGACTGTGCACGCCTCGGAGCGCCCGACCAGAATCGTTTCGGCCGCGACCGGTGCGGCTGCGCATAGCGCGGCGGCCGCGGCCATCGCAAGCAGGCCCGGACGATGCATCCGAAGCGCGCTGGATTTCGTGTGGAATGACATGCGATCCTCGCTGGAGTACACGGGAAGAACGGGATGGTCGCGGCGCCAGCCATGCGCCCATCCTGACCAACGTCGTCGGGCGATCGACAGCGACATGCCCGGCGCCCTCTCCCGCCAACGCCCACGAGGGTGCCGCAGTGCGGACCATCCTCTCGCAGCCAGGTTCGCCACTATCGGCTTCCCGGTCTTGCCCTACCCGAACGCAATATGCGGCTGATCACGGATCCGCTGCGACCGCGTCAACGTCGAGGCGGCCGGGACGGACTCCTGCGGCAGACCCGCATGGCGGACGCGGCGAGCGCCATCAGGGGCCGCTAGCAAACGGCCACGGCCGGCACCGGCGCTCGGTCATCGACGTGCGGCAGAATGGCGGCGGAATATCATGTCGAAGGCAGGCCTCCAGGTCTTGCCGCCGTCCTCCGATACCATCGCCGATTCATGCACGGCGTCGCCGTGTTTCCGCCACGTAATCCGCTGCCGCACCGTCGAGCCGTCCTTGAGATGCGTCTCTCCTTCCAGGACCAGGGCACCGCGGTTCCACCCACCGGAGATCAGCATGAGCGAGCCGCGATTGGTGATCCACGTCTGCTGCCATTGCTCGCGCACGGGGTCGTAGGCGAGCAGGCTTTCGCCCACGAGACCGTCGGTCTGTTCGTATTGCTCGCGGATGGCGCATCCGCTCGCGACGCGTTCGATGCGCGCGCGCGCCTGCACGGGACCTTTGGGTGCATCGGCTTCGAAGACATCCCAGTCGCCGATCCAGAAGTCCAGCTGGCGGTACGCCTCTTCACCGCAATCCGCTGCGGCGGGCGAGGTCGCCGCGAGTGCTTCGACGGGCTGGCCGGCAGCGCCGACGACCGGTAGCGCGAGGGCGGATAGAAGAAGCAGTGCATGCGTCGGGCGAATCATCGCGCGGTCTCCCTTTCCCCATCACTCCACATCGAACGCCTGCAGTTCCACCGGCAGGGTCCCGTTGAGCACCAGAGCGGAGAAGGTGACGCCGCCCGTCGCTTGTGCGCAGTCGTCGGTGATCTCCAGCGTCCAGATACCGTTGATCTGCTCCGGTCGCAGCCCGCCGAAGACTGCATCCAGGGAAACGACCTGCGCGGCAGCTTCGGCAGTGGCCCGATAGAAGCCCGGTGCAATCGTTCCATCGTGCGGCGCGCTCGCCGCCGCCGCCCACCAGTCCAATGGGCCGTCGTCCGCGAACTGGTACTGGCCTTCGACGTCGCTGCCATCATCGCCAACGATGTCCTGCCCCGTATCGCCGAAGAGGGTGGCGGCAGGGGAGCCACCGGGTGCGGCAAGCCGCGCGTGAAGGTCGCCGACATGCGTGTGCGCGGGCCCGAACGTGATGCGTACGCCTACGTGATGGAGCGAGGTCGTCATGCCGCGCACCGGGAACTCCATGACGAGCGGCGATCCTTGCGAAGACGCGTTGCAGACGACGTCCCCACCGCTGCTCGGGCCATCCGGAATCGGCCCCGAGCCGACGCCCGCGATCTCGATCGCCGTGGCCTGGCCGACGACGCCGAGCAGGACGGCCAGTATCGGCGACGTGCGATGCGCGTGAGCGAAGGATGCGTTGCGCGGAAATCCTCGCCGACGCGCAGGCGAATCGTGCGCGTCGTGCGCGTGCGCGAAAGTGAAAGCCGTCGCGAGGTGTCCAAGTCCTTGCGGGAGATCGCAGGAAGCCATGATGTTTGCGCCGAAGTTGCGAAGACGTTCGAGATTCACTTGCCTCGATCAACGTCGTCCGGCACGGAGCAGCGCCAGCGCGGCGCGGTTCCGCCTCCGCAGTCGGCGCCGAGGCATCCTGCTCTCAAGCGTGGCCGCCCGCGGCGGCGATTGCGTGGGTCCCGAGCAGCTGCTCTCCGACCAGGCGCCGGTACAGCGGTGCGGCGGCGCTCATCAGTTCGTCGTGCGTGCCCTCCTGGACGATGCGCCCGCTATCGAGCACGACGATGCGATCGGCGTGGATCACCGTCGAGTAGCGATGCGCGATGAGGATCGCCGTCCGCCCGGACATCAGCCGGTCGATCGCCTCCTGCACCTGCTTTTCGCTCTCCGAATCGAGCGCGCTGGTGGCCTCGTCGAGGATGAGGATCCGCGGATCGCGAAGCGCCGCGCGCGCGATCGCGACGCGCTGGCGCTGGCCGCCGGACAGCTGTACTCCGCGGTCGCCGACCATCGTTTCGTAACCTTCCGGCAGGCCTTCGATGAACTCGTGCAGCCCCGCAAGCCTCGCGGCCGCAACGATGTCGGCGAATGCGACGGGCCGATGGCCGGCCGAGAAGGCGATGTTGTCGCAGATCGATTCGGCGAACAGGAGCGGCTGCTGCTCCACCAGCGCGACGTTGTCGCGGATCGCGGGCGCGCCGAGCGACGAAGCCTCTACTCCGTCGAAGCGGATGCAGCCGTGGTCGGGCTCGTAGAAGCCGAGAAGGAGCGCGACGACAGTCGACTTTCCCGCTCCCGACGGCCCGACGAGGGCGATCTTCTCGCCGGCGCGGATCGACAGCGTGACGCCATCGAGCGCCTTGCGATCCGGGCGCTGCGGATAGGAGAACGCGACGTCCTGCAGATCGATGCTGCCATCCAGGACCACGTTCCGTGAGATCGGTTCGATGGTGCGCTCGTGGTCCATGAGGCCAAACACTCGATCCGTGGCGCCGATGGCACGCATCCATTCCGACCATACGCTGCTCAACGCACCGGCCGAATCCGTGATCATGTTGGCGTAGGCGACGAAGGCGGCGAGCTCGCCGACGGAAAGCACGCCCTGCGACACGAGGCGGACTCCACCCAACAGCAACGCGATCGACGACAGATACGTCAGAAACGACGACGCCCCCGAGTACGCCGCACTCACGCGCGCGTTCGCGAGTTCTGCTTGCAGCGTCGCGTCAACTCGCCCTGCGAAGCAACGCGCCGACTCGGTCTGCTGGTTGGTCGCATGCACCAGGCGGACATTGGCGAGATGCTGCAACGCCACGTCATTCGATTCCGCATGCAGTGCGCGGATCGTTCCGGCGCGCTCGCGCAGGTCCCTGCCCGCTCGCCGACTCAGCACCCAGGCCGGCGGAAGGAAGGCGACCACGAGAAGGCCCAGTGAAGGGGACATCCGCATCAGCAGCGCGGTGGCGCCCACGAGCACGCAGACTGAACGCAATGCGAGTGCCGACGTCATCATGAGCGAGTCGTGCACGGCTTCCGTATCGCCGGAAAGCCGGCTGGCGAGCGTACCGACCGTGTGCTCGTCGTAGAACGCGATCGGCTTGCGCAGGAGCGCGCCGAACAACAGATGTCGCATCCTCGCGCCGACCCGATGCCCTGTCGATTCGAACAGGTAATAGCGCGCGGCCGACGCCAGCGGCAGCAGCACGAGCGTGGCACCGACGACAAGGGCGACGTCGCGATCAAGCAACGCGGCACTGCCGGCCGTGGCGCCATCGACGATACGCGACAAGGCCTGCGGGAAGGCCAACTGCAGTACGACGGCGACGAGCATCATCGCCACGCCGGCGACGAAGCGCGGCCAGAAGGGGGTCAGCAGCGCGATCCGCCCGATTGGAGGCGAGGCGCTCATGGTGTCCGAACCGCCGCGGTGTCGCCGAGCTGCTCGCGCAGACGCAGCCAACCTTCGTCGCCGATGTCACCGCGCGCGACAAGGACGCCTGCGTCATCGACGAACAGATAGTGCGGCGTCGACAGCGACGGATTGAGCAAACGGTAGCCGCGGAGTTCCGTACGTGCCCAGGCCAAGGCGAGCGCGCCGTCGAGGAATCCGACCAGGCGTCGGCGCGACTCGACCGTCACGAGGCTGATCCGCAGGCCGTCGCGCGCCGCCAGTGGCAGCAACCGAGCGACCTCCGGCAGCGTGTCGCGGCATTTGGGGCATCGGCTGGCGAGGAACAACAGGGCATTGGCGACGCCGGGCACCGGCAGCACGACCCGAGCCCCCGAACTCGAACGGGCATCGACGGCTGGCACGCGTTCGCCGACGGCAGGGCGCGGCGGGGACGTCGCGTTGACGACCATCGCGCGCGCGGCGGCGAGAACCTGCAGCGTCAGTATCAGGTTGAGGGCGACGCACGCCGCGAGCAGCGCGCACGCGAAGGCCAGCGTGTCACCATCGATCACGGCGCACCGTCCGACGCGTGCAGTACCAGCACCACGATGCGATGGAACTGGGACAGTACGACGACCCACAGCACACCGAAGGCCGAAGCCAGCGCGCAAGCCACGGCTGCGCGCGCATCGGTGGCAGGCTCCACCACGAGGCAGAATGCGAGACCGGTCGCGATCACGACGTTGCGCGCCACGTCGTGCGCGGACACCGGCCGCTCGCCCTCACCGAAGCAGCTGCACTTCACCACGTCGCGCCCTGCATGGGCGCGAGCCAGCAGGCCCGTGAAGACGAAGAAAATCAGCAGAGCGGTCGACAGCCACGCGGTGCGCCGTACCGCGTCGAATGCAAGCGCGGCCGCGAGCGCGGCTTCCACACCGATGACGACCGGCGCGAGGTATAGGGCCGTCGTGTCGCTGACCTTCAGGAAGCCGGTGACGTTGCGGCGGAACGCCCGGAAGTCCGCCAGCTTGCTCGCTGCGGCGTACGCGAGCAGGCCGGCAACGCCGTAGCGGATCGAATCGGCGGCGAACACGCTGATCATCGCGTGGTCCGGCGCCAGCGCGTACCGACGCCGCGCGCCCCACGCGCGCGCGAGCGCACGTCGGCCGCGGTGACGACGAGGGCGTCGCACCACTCTTCCTCGACGCGATTCGTGCCCGCGAGATGTTCG
>NZ_DATDMY010000261.1:0-4849 GCF_036518555.1 Dokdonella sp.
GGCTTCATCGGCGCGAACCTCATCGGTGGCATGAGGACGCCTGCAGTCGCGGGCGGGGAGTGAGCGCCATGAGAACGATCCTGATCCTCGCAGGCCTGCTCTCGCTCGCGTGCGCGCATGCCGCCGAACCGGCCGCGGCGGTCGCTCCCGAACCGAACCCGACCGCGATCGTCGTGATCGACCGCGCTGCGCTGCGCGCCGCGCCGCGCGAGTCGGCGCGGCAGCAGGTCACGCTCTGGCAAGGCGACAGCCTCGAAGTGCGCGGCCGGCGCATGGATTACCTGCAGGTCTACGACCACCGGCGGGAGCGCGCCGGTTACGTGCGTGCGGCCCAGGTGCGGTTGCTGTCGCTGCGACCGCAGGATGCGCCCGGCCTGCTCGCGGTCGTGCGCTTCGTGCGCGACACGCCGGGCGCCGAGGCGCTCGGCATCGGCTACGCGGCCGCGTTCCTGCGTGCTGCTCCGGCGAGGGATATCGACGCCGAGGCGTTCGATGCGCTCGGCACGATGGCCGAGCGCCTCGCGCGCCGCGCGTCGTCGAATCGCGGCAAGGCGGACGACGCGGTGATCGCCGCCCACCTCGAGGTCGTCGCCGCTTACGGTGTCGCGATGCGAAGCGTCGAGCGCGACGGCCGCGTGCAGGTCTGCTACGACGGCGATGCATTCCGCCGCGTGATCGCGCTGCCCGCCGATGCCGAACGCAAGGCGCGCGCCGCGCTCGCGCTCACGCGGGAGGACTGCATCGACCCGGCGACGACGCCGTTCGAGCGCGCGAGCCTCGACGGCTGGCGCGCCGACGTGCTCGACCGGGTGCCGCGCGCGGACCTGCCCGGTTACCTCGGGAACCGCCTGCGCATGCGCTCCGCGGCGGTCTGGTCGAGCCTCGCGTTCGAGCGCGTGCGCCGCGGCGAGCCCGCGACCGAAGCCGCCGCGCGCGCGTTGGAAGAACTCACCGGTGTCGACCGGCAGGAGCTCGCCGAAGACGACGCGAGCGCGTACGACGATGCGGCCGTGCGCGTCGGCGCCGTGCGCTGGGCGGCAGAGCCCGCGCCTGCGAAGAAGGCGGCCGGCCTCGCGGTGACGACGGCACCGGGCCAGCCCGGCGAGACCTGCATCCGCCTCGTCGACGCGAAGCACGACGACGGCGCGCCGCTGCTGCAGCGCTGCACGTACGGCACGGTGTGGGCGAATTCCGCGCGCGCGAACCCGGGCGGCAGCGCGCTCACGCTCGCCGTGCAACCACTCGACGCGTGGCGCGAGATGTGGGTGTTCCATCGCGACGGCGCCGCGTGGACCGTCGATGTCGTGCCGCCGGCGGCCGACGCCCCCGATATCGGCTACATCGAATTCGCGGGCTGGTTGCCCGGGGGGCGCAAGCTGCTCGCGGCGCGCGAAGTGCGCGTCGGCGGCCGCTTCTCGCGCACGTTCGAGCTGCTCGACCTCGCGACGCTCGCGGTCGAAAAGCGCGCCGACAAACCCGAATCCCTCAGCGCGTTCTACCGCTGGCAGGATGCAGCCTGGAAAGGCCAGACGGTGAGCCTGCGCTAAGGGGGCTGGTTGCTACCGAGAGCAAGATCAAGATCAAGATCAAGATCAAGATCAAGAGACTGAAGCACGAAGGACACGAAGGACACGAAATAGAGCAAGAGACTCAGTTTGAAACACGGAGCACACGGAGGAAAAGCTTTCAGACAGTAGAGCCCTTCCTTGCTCTGCGTTCTCCGTGCGCTCCGTGCTTCAAGCTTCAAATCGTTCCTGATCCCTATTCCTTCGTGTCCTTCGTGTCCTTCGTGTTTCAGTCTTCGCTCTTGCTTTTGCTCCTGCGGCACCGATCAGTCGCGGAAATTGTCGAACTGCAGCGGGACGTCGAATTCGCTCTTGCGCAGCAACGCGATCGCGGTCTGCAGGTCGTCGCGCTTCTTGCCGGTCACGCGCAGCTTGTCGCCGTTGATCTGTGCCTCGACCTTGAGCTTGGCGGCCTTGATCGCGGCGATGATCTTCTTCGCGACCGGCTGCTCGATGCCTTGCTTGACCGTGACCTTCTGCCGAGCGGTCGCCAGGTTGACCTCGGGCTCGGCGACGTCGAGGCAGCGCACGTCGATGCCGCGCGCGCTCAGGCGCGCACGCAGGATGTCCTGCATCTGCTTGAGCTGGAAATCGCTCGGCGCCGACGCGGTGATGACCTCGTCGTCGAGCGCGAACTTCGCGTCGCTGCCCTTGAAGTCGAAGCGGTTCGACAGTTCGCGGTTGGCCTGGTCGACCGCATTGGTGAGTTCGTGCTTGTCGACTTCGGAGACGATATCGAAGCTGGGCATGGCGGATCCGGTGACGGCAATGCGTCGAGTGTAGCGGTCGCGGGGCTGGTGGAGTATGTCGCGCGGCGCGCCACGCGGGACCGGCCGCAAGCCGATGGCCGTGCGGACATGAGCCGTCGCCGATCGGACGAGCCGCGCCGCGCCCGCCATCGCCCCGGCGTAACCGAAACGCAACGCGCCGCGCGCCCGCATCGGCGACAATGCGCACATGCGTACCGTCCTGCCCCGGCTGCTCGCCCTCGCGTTCGTCTTCCCGGCCGCAGCGGCCGGTACGCCGACGATGCGCAGCGTGCAGATCGGCGAGATCGCGTGCCGCGTGGTCGACGTCGACCTTGCGGTGGATCGCCTCGAGCTGCGCTGGAAGGACGACGACGGCCGCCCGTTCGGTGCGGTCGACCGCCTGCGCGAATGGGGCGAAGGGCGGGGGCGCACGCTGCTGTTCGCGGCCAACGCGGGCATCTACGACGGCCAGTACCGACCGCTCGGCCTGCACGTCGAGGACGGCCGCACCGTGCGGCCGCTCAACACCGCGCGCACGGGGCCCGGACGCGGCAATTTCGCGCTGCCGCCGAACGGCGTGTTCTACGTCGATCGTGCCGATCATGCCGGCGTCGTCACGACCGCGCAGTGGCAGCAGTCGCGCATCGACGCGCGCGTCGCGACGCAGTCGGGGCCGATGCTCGTCGTCGACGGGCAGATCAATCCGAACTTCGACGCGGCGTCCGACAGCCTCAAGTGGCGCAGCGGCGTCTGCGCGCCGACGCCCGGCCACGCGGTGTTCGCGGTGAGCGAAGCGCCGGTGTCGTTCCATGCATTCGCCACGGTGTTCCGCGACGCGCTCGGTTGCCGCGACGCGCTCTACCTCGACGGCACGCTGTCGCGCTTCTGGACGCCGGCTGGCGGCTACGCAGGGGCTGTGGCGATGCTGGTCAAGCCGTACGTGGGCATGTTCGCGGTGTTCACCGACGGCGCAGCCGCACCGGCGCGCTAGCGCGGCGCCCTGCGGGCGACGCGGCACGCGCGCTTCGCGTGCCGATTGCACCGTGCCGCGCGGCGGCGCACACTGCGCCCGCCGCACGGGACGGCCAAGCGGCGCAGCCTCGCCCGTCCGACCCGTGACGTGGGATTCCCATACGCTGACCGGGGAGGGCGGCGGTGGTCTTCAACTCGCTCACGTTCGTCGTGTTCTTCGCGTGCGTGCTCGCGCTGCACTCGCTGCCGCTGCCGTGGACGGTGCGCAAGGTCAACTTGCTCGTCGCGAGCTACCTGTTCTACGCGGCGTGGAATCCGCCGTTCGTGATCCTGTTGTGGATCTCCACCGTGGTGGACTGGTGGGCAGCGAAGAAGCTCGTCAGCGTGCAGGGCGCCCACGCGCGTCGCGCGTGGATGCTGCTGTCGGTCGTCGCCAACCTCGGCATGCTCGCGTACTTCAAGTACGGCGCGTTCCTGACCGCGAACTTCGCCGCGCTGATGGCCGGCCTCGGCGTCGCCTGGCAGCCACCGCAGCTCGACATCGTGCTGCCGGTCGGCATCTCGTTCTACACGTTCGCGACGATGTCCTACACGCTCGACGTGTACCTGCGCCGCGCCGCACCTGCGCGCAATGCCCTCGACTACGCGCTGTTCGTGACGTTCTTCCCGCATCTCGTCGCGGGGCCGATCCTGCGTCCGACCGAGCTCGTGCCGCAGTTCGAGTCACCGCGGCGCGCGAACGCGAACCAGCTCTGCTTCGGCCTCGCCCTCATGACGCTCGGCCTGTTCCAGAAGGTCGTGCTCGCCGACGGCTTCCTCGCCGCGCCGGTGGAGAAGGTCTACGACGGCACGAAGATCCCCGGCGTAATCGACGCGTGGACGGCGACGCTCGCATTCGGCGGCCAGATCTTCTGCGACTTCGCCGGCTACTCGACCACCGCGATCGGAGCGGCGATGTGCCTCGGCTTCGCGATGCCCGACAACTTCCGCTTCCCGTATGCGGCGATCGGCTTCTCGGATTTCTGGCGCCGCTGGCACATCACGCTGTCGGCATGGCTGCGCGACTACCTCTACATTCCGCTCGGCGGCAACCGGCATGGCCCCGCGCGCACCTACTTCGCGCTGTTCGCGACGATGCTGCTCGGCGGCCTCTGGCACGGCGCGAGCTGGACCTTCGTCGCCTGGGGCGGCCTGCACGGCAGCTACCTCGCCGGTGAACGATTCCTGCGTGCGCGGTATGCGCACCTTAGGCCGACGCGCGCGCAGCTGTTCCTTCTCGGCGTGCTCACCTTCCTGCTCGTGCACGTCGCGTGGGTGTTCTTCCGCGCGCACACGTTCGGTGGCGCCTCGCGCGTGCTCGCGGGCATGTTCGCGGCGAATGCTGCTGCGGTGCCGATACTGCCGGCGATCGAGATCCTGACTACCGTCGTCATCGTCGGCGGCATCGTGGCCGCGCACGCGTTCATGCGCACGCGCACGCTCGAGTCGGTGCTCGCGACCGTGCCGGCGCCCGTGCTGTCGGGCGCGTGGGCGCTGCTCGCGTTCGCGATCGTGATCGAGCAA
>NZ_DATDMY010000262.1:0-13540 GCF_036518555.1 Dokdonella sp.
GCAGCGCCTGGCCGCGCGCGAGTGCATCCGTCGGGCCGAGCAGCGCGAGCGCGGCGTCGAAATCGCGGCCGCCGTCGTCGAATGCGCCGCGCCGGATGCGCGTCGAGCCGCGTGCGATCAGCACGTCCGCGCGCAGGCGCGCATCGGTTTGCGTGGCCGCCTGCGCGAGCACGTCGTCGAGCGCCGCTTCGGCGCGGTCGAGCCGGCCCGCGCGCAGGTCGACCTGGGCGAGGCGCCATGCGAGCTGCGCCGGCTGGGCGGCGAGCTGCGGCGACGCGCCGAGGATCTCGCGCGCGGTATCGAGTTCGTTCGCGAGCATCGCCGCGCGTGCACGCTGCAGCGTTTCGTCGAGTGCCGCATCGGCTTCGCGCGCGGGCAGCGGCGTGCGTCGACCGAGCGCGGCGAGCAACAGGTCGCTCGCACCGCGAGCGGCCTCGATCGCGTCCCGCGCGGCGAAGCTGACCGGGATCGCGATGCCGTGCTCCGGTTCCGCCGCGAGCTCGACCCGCCAGCCGCCGGCATCGTGGTGCGCGCGGCCACGTACGAGGTAGCGCGCCGCGGTCGCTTCGCGCACGCCGGCTTCGGCGCGGTCGCTGTTCGATGCGGCCAGCAGGCCGAGTACGTTTTCGCTCGGCGGCACGGCAAGGCCGGCCTGGCGCAGGCGCTCGGCGACGAGATCCATCGCGCCGAGGCGTACCCACGCGTCCTCGCGCAAGCCATCGACCTGCAGCGGCAGCACGACGAGCGCTTCGCCGCCGACGATGCCGTGTGCGGCGACCGGCGGCGCAGGGCGTCGCGCGAGCATGAATGCGGCGGCGAATGCGAGCGCGACGAGAGCGACGAGCGCGACCGCGACTGGGACGGCGGGACGGCCGCGTCGCCGCGGCGCGCCGCGCTCCGGCATGCGCGCGAGTTCGGGCGATACCGCGCGCGCGTCGGGCGCGTCGCCTTCGATTTCGCGCGTGTCGGCGACCCAGCGATAGCCGAACCCCGCGATCGTGCGGATCGTGCGCTGGCCGTTGCCGTCGTCGCCGACCGCGCGGCGCGCGCGCAGCACGATCTGGCCGAGCTGCGCATCCGAGACGTTCGAGCGACCGAACACCGCGGCGACGAGCTCGTCGCGCCCGACCGCGCGATCGCGGTGCGCGATGAGGTGCTCGATGCATTCGAACGTGCGCCGCGGCAGCGTCACGCGACGCGTGCCGCGCCAGAGCTCGCGCGCCGACGGCAGGAAGCGATAGTCGCCGAATTCGAAACACGTCGCGCTCATCCGCCGAGGTTAGCGCGCGTCGCGCGGGCTGACGAGGCGCGCGTGCGGGCGGGCGCGCGACCCCGATGTCCGGACCGTTCGCCGGATGGCGTTTCCCGGTATCCCGCGATCATCCGAGGCGCATATGCATCCGTGCTTCTTCCGCCGCTTCACACGGCCGACCCTCGCGACGGCGCTGTGCACCGTCTGCCTCGTTGCGACCGCGCCGGCCGGCGCGGCAACCCGGACATGGCCCGGAGTCCCGCCCTGCGCGACGACGCTGCAGGCGTGCATCGACGGTGCCGATGCCGGCGACATCGTCGAAGTCGCCGACGACGGGCCGATCGGCGAATCGCTCGAGATCTTCGGCAAGAGCCTGACCTTGCGCGCGGCGTCCGGGTTCTCGCCCGTGCTGCAGGCGGGCGCGTTCACGGACGTGATCGATGCGTTCGGCGCGGACACGCCCGTCACGATCGTGATCGAGGGCCTGACCGTCCGCGACGGCACGATCACGGCCTACCAGGGCGGCAGCGGCGCGTTCGGCGTGACGATCCGCGGCAACGTCGTCGAAGCGGGCGGGCTCGACGCCAATCTCACGGCAATCCGCGTCAGCACGTTCGGCGCTTCGCCGACGGGCCCGGTGAACTTCGCAATCCTCGACAACGACATCCGCCTCGGCTTCCTCGGCGGTGACGACATCGCGGCGATCGGCATCGATGACCTGCCCGGGCCGACGGTCGGCACGATCGAGCGCAACACGATCGGCGAAGGCGGGCCGTCGAGCACGTACGGCGCGATCCGCGCGCGCAACGCCACGGGCAATGCCGACGTGCTGCTGCGAAACAACCGCATCGCCGCGCCAGGCTACAACGGCGGCGTCGTGCTCGTGCAGGATGGCGCAGGCGGCACGCTCGATGCGCGCGTGCTCAACAACCTCGTGACGGGGACGATCGACTTCACCGGCCCGCAGCCCGGCGCGATCTCGCTTCTCGCGAACACGGGCATTCTTCACGCCGAGGTGTTCGGCAACACGCTCGTCGGCAACGAAACCGGCTTCATCGCGAGCGCCGGCGGCGGCGCGAGCCTCACCGGCACGCTGGCCAACACGCTCGTCGCGGACAACACGTCGCGCGGCGTCATCATCGGCGTCGCCGCAGGCGGCGATTTCGCGAACGAGCACAACCTCGTATTCGGTAACGGCACCGACGACTTCACGCCGGGCCCAGGGACCGTCGGGGCCGATCCCTCGTTCGTCGGCACGGGCGACTTCCACCTGCGCGCCGACTCGCCCGCGCGCGACGCGGGCAACACGGCACTCGCCGCGGACATCCCGCTCGATCTCGACGGTTCGGCGCGCGTCGTCGGCGCCGCGGTCGACATCGGCGCGTGGGAGATCGGCGACACGATCTTCGCCAACGGCTTCGACATGTGAGGCTGGCCCGAACGCAAACGGCCCGCAGAGGCGGGCCGTTTGCGCATGCTTCTCGTCGAGACTTCGGCCGAGGAGGGCCGCGTGGAGCCTCGGATCGCGAGCCGCCGAGCTACATCGACGACCCCGCTCCCGACACGGCGATCACGGACGATCGCATCCCGCGCGGCTTCACGCCTCGAACAATCCGCGCATCTTCTTCATCGCGTTCGCCTCGATCTGGCGGATGCGCTCGGCGGACACGCCGTACTCGTCGGCGAGTTCCTGCAAGGTCGCCTTCTCGCCGTCCCTGAGCCAGCGGCGCTGGATGATGTCGCGCGAACGCGCATCCAGGCGCAGCAGGCCGCGCTGCAGCGTATCGAGGCTCGATTCCTCTTCCGACGCGCTTTCGACGAGGCCGTACGGATCGGCCGCATGATCGATCAGGAACGCGGCCGGTGCGGGCTTCTCGTCGTCGTCGGCATCGACCGGCGAATCGAACGCGACGTCGCGGCCGTTGAGGCGCGCTTCCATCTCGAGCACGGTCGCGGCCGGCACGCCGAGCTCGCGCGCGACCGTGTTGACCTCTTCCGAATTCATCCAGCCGAGGCGCTTCTTCGACTTGCGCAGGTTGAAGAACAGCTTGCGCTGCGCCTTCGTCGTCGCGACCTTGACGATGCGCCAGTTGCGCAGGATGAACTCGTGCATCTCGGCGCGGATCCAGTGCACCGCGAACGAGACCAGGCGCACGCCATGGTCCGGGTCGAAGCGCTTCACCGCCTTCATGAGGCCGATGTTGCCTTCCTGGATGAGATCGCCGACCTGCAGGCCGTAACCCGAATAGCCGCGCGCGACGTGCACGACGAAGCGCAGGTGCGACAGCACCATCTGCTTGGCGGCGTCGAGATCGTTGTTCTCGTTGAAACGGCGCGCGAGATCCTGCTCCTCGTCCTGACTCAGCATCGGGATCTGGTGGACCGCATTGACATACGCGTCGAGGCTTCCGACTGCACTCGGCAGCACCGGGAACTGGTTGGCGACCAAGGTATTGCTCATTCGTCTGGACTCCTCACTGCTATCCACTTTAGCACTCGACTCCTTTGAGTGCTAAGTACGGCCAGAGTTCCGAGCCGGAGATCCCGCCGGCCCATTACTGAACTTGCCGGTATTGTACTCGGAAGTTTTCTAAATAGCGTTAGCGGCAGCGAAACAGTGTGTCCCACGCGGAAATGCTAACCCTCTGATTTCCATGAACCAGTGGCGAAGGTCATTAGCCCCGGCGGCTCGCCTACCCCCGCCATGCCTGCGTGCCCGTGCGGGCGGTGCGCGCGACGCACTTGCCGCCGCTTCGCCCGGCCGCCAAAGGCAAGCGCTTCAATCTTTCCGCTCGCCTTCCCACGAGTGCGAGGGCGACGCGGTTTCGAGTTCCGCCCGCGGCGGCAGCCGCCAGTCGATCGGCGACTGGCCGCGCTGGCGCAGGTACGCGTTCGCGCGCGAAAAGTGGCCACAGCCGATGAAGCCGCGATGGGCCGACAACGGCGATGGGTGCGGCGCCTTGAGCACGAGGTGGCGCGCCCGATCGATGAGGCGTCCCTTGGCCTGCGCGTAGCTGCCCCAGAGCAGGAAGACGAGGCCTTCGCGCTCGCGGTTGAGCGCGTCGACGCAGGTGTCGGTGAAGTCTTCCCAACCCTTGTTCTGGTGCGAGCCGGCGAGGCCGCGTTCGACCGTGAGCACCGCGTTGAGCAGCAGCACGCCTTGTTGCGCCCACGGCACGAGGCAACCGTGGTCGGGACGCGGGATGCCCAGGTCGCGCTGGATCTCCTTGAAGATGTTGTCGAGCGACGGCGGCGGCGGCACGCCCGGCGGCACCGAGAAGCAGAGCCCGTGCGCCTGACCCGGGCCGTGGTACGGATCCTGGCCGAGGATGACGACCTTGACCCGCTCGAACGGCGTCGTGTCGAGCGCCGCGAAGATCAGCGGACCGGGCGGATAGATGATCTTGCCCGCGCGCTTTTCCGCGCGCAGGAATTCCGCCAGCGCGAGCATCTGCGGTCGCTCGAACGCGGCGCCGACGTGCGCCTTCCACGACGGCTCGAGCCGGACCCGGTCCCCGCTCACGCCGATGCGCCCGCCTGTTCCCGCACGCGGCGCGCGACGCGCAACTGGAACTGCAGCTTGTTGACGAGCAGGCGTTCCTCGATCGGCTTGTGCACGAGGTCGTTCGCGCCCGCCCGCAACAAGCTCGCCTGGTTGGCGGGGTTGTCGTCGCCGGTCATCACGAGCACCGGCAACTCGCCCTTCGCGTAGCCGAACTGGCTGCGGATCCGCTCGAGCAGGTCGCCGCCGCTGAGTTCGCCCTTGAGGTTGACGTCGGTGAGCACGAGGTCGGTGCCCGGGCGCTTGCCTTGCGCGCGCGCCGTCTCGAGCAGGGCGAGCGCATCCTCGACGCTGACGACGTGGGAGACCGTGAAGCCGCACTTCTCCATCATGCGCCGCGTCGCGAGCGCGACGACGCGGCTGTCCTCGACGTAGAGCACGTTGCCTTCGATCTGTTCGGCGGGCTTGACGTAGCCGCGGATGAACGCGGCGAGCGCGTCGAAGCCGAGCGCCTTGTCGAAGTAGTCGGTCACGTGGCTCGACAGCGTGCGCGCGACGAGGCGCTCCTGCACGTCGCCGGAAACGACGATGATCGGGATGTACGCCTGGTTGCCACTCTCGCGCACGATGCGCGCGAGTTCGAGGCCGTCCATGTCGGGCAGGCGCAACGCGGTCGTGACGAGGTCGATCACGCCGTCGGCGAGGTGGCGCTGGGCTTCGGCGCCGCTGCCGCAGCCGATCACGACCGCGCTCGGCAATTCCGCCTTGAGCACGCGTTCGATGAGCTGGCGCACCACGCGCGAACCGTCGACGACGAGCACGCGCGGTGCGTCGCTCGAGATGTGGCGGGTCAGCGAGACGTCGGCGCTCATGCCGGGCGCCCCGCGGCGAGATGGCGCGCGGTCGCGATCCACGCGCCGCACCAGCCGAGCAATGCGCTCGCGCCCGCGACCGCCGCGGCGACGCCGGCGCCGAGGCCGTGCAGCGCGAAGCGGTGCGCGTAGCTGTCGACGAGTCGCGCGACCGGCTCGGCCAGCGCGAGTTCGACCACGACGACGACGAGCAGCGCGAGCACCGCGCCGAACAGGCCGTACCAGATGCCGGCGTAAAGGAACGGGCGGCGCACGAAGCCGTTGCTCGCGCCGATCATCTGCATCACCGAAATCTCCGCCGACCTCGCCTGGATGTCCATGCGTACCGTATTGCCGATCACGAGCAGGGTCGCCAGCGCAAGCAGCACCGCGACCACCGCGACGACGCGCTCGCCGAAATGGAGGATTCCACTCAGCTTGCGCCGCCACGCGGCGTCATACTGCACCAGATCGACGCGCGTGTCCGCCTGCATCGCCGCAACGAGCGGCGGATCCTCGGCGGCGCCGCTCTCGCGCGGCGTGACGACGAGCACGCTCGGCAGCGGGTTCGACTGCAGCGCGTCGAGCGCGTCGCCGAATCCGGACAGCTGGCGGAACTCGGCCAGCCCCTGCTCCGGTGTGCGCAGCAGCACCGCAGCGACGTCGTCGCGCCGGCGCAGCTCGTCGGAGAACGCTTCGGCACGACGCTCGTCGAGCCCCGGCTGCAGGAACAACGTGACTTCGCGCGCCTCGCGCAGGCCGCCCGAGAGCTCGCGCGCGTTGTCGAACACGAGCCAGAACAGCAGCGGCAGTGCGATCGCGAAGCCGAGCACGAGCACGGTGAGCAGGGTAGCCCAGCGTCGCGCGGCGAGGCGACCGAGGCTCGAGAAGAAGCTGTAGAGATGCTGGTCGCGCCAGGCGAGGAGGCGTTCGCCGAGCGGCGCGCGCGGCCCGCGCGGTTCGGCTCCCTTCTTCGCGGGCGGCGCTGCGCGGCGCTCGGCCTGGACGCTCATGCGGCGCGCACCGGTCGGTAGTCGTCGACGAGGCGGCCGTGGTCGAGCACGAGCACGCGCTTCTGCATGCGCTTGAGCAGGAGCAGGTCGTGGCTCGCGATGAGCACGGTGGTGCCGACCGCGCCGAACTCGGCGAACAGGTTCATGATCTCGAGCGAGAGTTGCGGATCGAGGTTGCCGGTAGGCTCGTCGGCGATGATCAGCGGCGGCTTGGCGACGATCGCGCGCGCGATGCCGACGCGCTGCTGTTCGCCGGTCGAGAGCGCGAGCGGCGACGCCTTCTCGCGCGCGAGCAGGCCGACCTTGTCGAGCGACGCGCGCACGCGCTTGGCGATCTCCTCGCGCGACGTGCCCGCGATCAGCAGCGGCAATGCGACATTGTCGAACACGCTGCGGTCGGTCAGCAGCCGATGGTCCTGGAACACCATGCCGATGCCGCGCCGATGCTGCGGGATGCCGCGCCGCCGCACGCGCCCGAGCTCGCGATGGTTGACCGTGACGTAGCCGCGCGTCGGCCGCTCGGCGAGGCTCACGAGCTTGAGCAGCGTGCTCTTGCCCGCGCCGGAATGCCCGGTCACGAACGCCATCTCGCCGGCTTCGATCTCGAAACTGACCTCGGCGAGCGCGTCGAGCCCGGTGAGGTAGCGCTTGCTGACGTTGTCGAAGCGGATCATGCGGGGAGCCGCGATGGGAGACCGGTGATTCGGGACGACCCGAGCTGCGCGGATTGTATAGGCTGTGCTTCGGTTTGCGATCCCATCGACCCCCGCCCGACGCACACCCGGATCACCCGTCGCCGATCACGCCGTTCCGATCGGCCGTCACGGCTACTTCACCATCTGGTTGAGATTGAAGATCGGCAGCAGGATCGCCAGCACGATGAACAGCACGATCGCGCCGACGGCGAGGATCACCGCGGGGCCGAGCACCGCGGTCAGCGCGGTCAGCCAGCGGTCGAGCTCGCGTTGCTGCTGCGCGGCGGCCTCCTCGAGCATGCGCGGCAGCTCGCCCGAACGCTCGCCGCTCGCGATCAGGCGCAGCGCGACCGGCGGGAACTGGCCGCTTTCGCCGAGCGCGCGCGAGAACGCGCCGCCTTCGCGCACCTTGATCGCGGCGCGCTTGAGCGCCTCGCGCATCGGCAGGTTCGACACGACCTGCGCGGCGATGCCGAGCGCGTCGAGCAGCGGTACCGCGCTGCCCGCGAGCAGCGCGAGCGTGCGCGTCGCGCGCGCGGTGTTCGCCGCGCGCACGAGCCGGCCGACCAGCGGCAGCCGCAGCTGCCATGCGTGCCAACGCGCGCGCGCCGCGTCGGCGCGCAGTGCGACGCGGGCCGCGACGACGAGCGCGAGCAGCGCGAGCAGGATCAACCAGCCCCAGCCGCGCAGGAACGCCGACAGCGCGATCAACGCGCGCGTCGCGAGCGGCAGCGCCTGGTGCAGGTTCTGGAACACGCCGACGATCTGCGGCACGACCCAGGTGAGCAGGCCGGCGACCACCGCGACCGCGACGAGCGTGAGCAGCAGCGGGTAGGCGAGCGCGGCGAGGATCTTCTGGCCGAGCGCGTCGCGCGCCTCGGCGTAGTCGGCGAGCTTCTCGAGCACGCCGTCGAGCCGGCCCGACTGCTCGCCCGCGGCGACGCTCGCGCGGAAGATGTCGGGGAATGCGTCCGGGAACTCGGCCATCGCCTGGGCGAGACTCGCGCCTTCCATCACGCGCGCGCGCAGCGACACCGTGAGCGCGCGCTGGCGCTCGTTCTCGGCCTGCTCGGACAGCGCGCCGAGCGCCTCGTCGATCGGCAGGCCCGCGCCGATCAGGGTCGCGAGCTGGCGCGTGAGCAGCGCGAGCTGCGCGCCCGTCAGCGCGCGCCGCCAGCGCACACCCCCGGGGGCCGTGACGCCTTCGCGCACTTCGTCGACGCTGAGCGGATTGAGCCCGCGCTCGCGCAGCTGGCCGCGCACCGCGCGCGCGGTGTCGCCCTGCAGCACGCCGCGCCGGGTCTTGCCGTCGGCGTCGAGCGCCTGGTACGCGAATGCGGGCATCGGGCTGCGGTTCCGTACGACGGGTCGGTGTTTGCCTGGCGGAGATTAAACCGACTGCGGTCGGTTTCGCGACGACCACGCCACTCGCGCTCGCGGCGCGCGCGGCGCCTACTCCTCGCGCGTCACGCGCAGCACTTCCTCGGTCGAGGTGATGCCGGCGACGCACTTGCGCCAGCCGTCGTCGAGGATCGAGGCCGAGCGCGTGCGCGCGTGGCGTTCGAGTTCGGCTTCGGACGCGCCTTCGTGCACGAGGCGGCGCAGCGTATCGTCGAGCGCGACGAGTTCGTAGATGCCGGTGCGCCCCTTGTAGCCACCCGCACGGCCGTGTGCGGCGAGGTCGGCGCGCGGGCGATACAGGGTCACTTCCAGGTCCGCGGGTTTGCCGAAGGCGGCGAGCTCGGCCGGCGTCGCGAGGTATGCCTCGCGCGTGGCCGGGTCGAGCACGCGCACGAGGCGCTGCGCGAGCACGCCGATCAGCGACGACGACAGCAGGAACGGCTCTACGCCCATGTCGCGCAGGCGGGTGACGGCGCCGATCGCCGAGTTCGTGTGCAAGGTCGACAGCACGAGGTGGCCGGTCAGGGACGCCTGCACCGCCACCTCGGCGGTCTCGAGGTCGCGGATCTCGCCGACCATGACGACGTCCGGGTCCTGGCGCAGGATCGCGCGCAGGCCGCGCGCGAACGTCATGTCGACGCGCGTGTTGACCTGGGTCTGGCCGACGCCGTCGATGTAGTACTCGATCGGATCCTCGACCGTCATGATGTTGCGCGACGCATCGTTGAGCTTGAGCAGCGCGCCGTACAGCGTCGTCGTCTTGCCCGAGCCGGTCGGGCCGGTCACGAGCAGGATGCCGTGCGGGCGCGCGATGAGGTCCTCGAGCTTCGCGCGCGCGGCATCGTCCATGCCGAGCTGGGCGAGGTCGAGCTTGCCCGCCTGCTTGTCGAGCAGGCGCAGCACGACGCGCTCGCCGCGCCCCGCGGGGATCGTCGACACGCGCACGTCGACGGGCCGGCCCGCGATGCGCAGGCCGATGCGGCCGTCCTGGGGCAAGCGTCGTTCGGCGATGTCGAGCTTGGCCATCACCTTGATGCGGCTGACGACCGCGCTCGCGATCGCCTTCTGCGGGCTCAGCACTTCGCGCAGCACGCCGTCGATGCGGAAGCGCACGACGAGGCGGTTCTCGTACGGCTCTATGTGGATGTCGGACGCGCCTTCCTTGACCGCTTCGGTCAGCAGCGCGTTGATGAGGCGGATGATCGGCGCGTCGTCGTCGCTCTCGAGCAGGTCCTCGGGCTCGGGCAGTTCGTCGGCGAGCGCTTTCAGGTCCATGCGCTCGTCGAGGTCGGACACCATCGTGCGCGCGTCGTCGCCCTGTTCGTACAGCTCGCGCAGCAGGCGGTCGAAATCCTTCTCGGCGAAGGTCGTGAAGGCGAGCGGCGCGCGCAGGTGACGGCGCAGCTCGGCGAGCGCGTCGTTGCGCACGCCCGCGCGACACGCGATCTGCGCAGTGCCGTCGGCCCAGCCGGTGAGCGCGACGCCGTGCCGGCGCGCGTAGCCGAACGACGGCCGCGCCGGGCGCGCCGCTTCGCTCACCGCGCGCGCTCCGCAGCGGGCTGCGGGTCGGCGACGCCGGGGCGGCCGTCGAGGCTCGGGCTGGCGAGGAAGTCGTGCACTTCGGGCAGCATCGGGCGCTCCGAGCGCGGCGTGATCGGCCAGTCCTGCTGGCGCATCTGCAGCTGCTCGGTGCGCATGTAGTTGTACTTCTCGCTCGACACCGCGGCCTCGGTCGCCGCGTCGCGCAGGATCTTCGGGTGCAGGAACACCATGAGGTCCTTCTTGCTGCGGTCGTTGGTGCGGTAGCGGAACAGGTTGCCGAGCAGCGGGATGTCGCCGAGCGCGGGCACCTTCTGCACGTTGTCCTTGGCCTGGTCGTCGATGAGGCCGCCGAGGACGAGCAGTGCGTCGTCCTTGACCAGCACGCTCGTGGTGAGCTCGCGCTTGTTCGTGACGAGGTCGACCGCGCCGCTCACGCTCGGCGCGATCGAGGACACTTCCTGGTGGATGTCCAGGCGCACCGACTCGCCCTCGTTGATCTGCGGCTTCACCTTGAGCACGAGGCCGACGTCCTTGCGCTCGATCGTCTGGAACGGGTTCGTGATGCCCGCGTTGGTCGTGCCGGTCGCGGTCGCCTGCACCGCATTGGTCGAATACTGGCCGGTGAGGAACGGCACTTCCTGCGCGACCTTGATCTCGGCTTCCTGGTTGTCGAGCGTGAGCACGGACGGCGTCGACAGGATGTTCGACTTGCCGTCGCCGCGCAGCGCGGTGACGAGCGCGCCGAGCTGGAAGATCGTGTTGCGGCCGATCGTGACCGTGCCGTCGATGTAACCGAGGTTGAGGCCGTTGCCGACGCCGAGCGGGTTCTGCGCCGCGGCAATGATGTTGTTGCCGGGCGACGTGCCAGTGAAATTGGTGCCGCCGATCACGTGCTGGCCGTCCTTGCCGAGCGGCATCTGCCACTGCACGCCGAGTTCGCTCGCGGTCTGGTCGGCGACCTCGGCGATGACCGCCTCGATCAGCACCTGGTTGCGGCGGATGTCGAGCTGGCGCACGACCTGGGCGAGCGAACGGAAGATCGCGGGCGGCGCACTGATGATCAGCGCGTTGGTTTCCGCATGCGCCTGGATCGTCGCCGGCGAAGCGCCCGCGGCGGAGCCGCCGTCGCCCTTCGCCGCGGTCGGCGGCGCGATGCCCGTCAAGGTCGCGGCGACACCCTGCAGGATCGGCACGAGGTCCTTCGCGTTCGCGTAGTGCAGGTAGATCACCTGCGTGTCGCCGCCGTTGTCGACCGGCGTATCGAGGTGCGCGATCAGCGCGCGCATCTTGAGGCGGCCGTTCTTCGCACCCGCGAGCAAAATCGAATTGGTGCGCGTGTCGGCGAACACGCGCGCGTTGTCGCCGTTCGCCTGCGCGCCCTTGTCGTCGCCGAGCATCGTCAATGTGCGCGCGAGCTCGGCCGCGTTCGCATGGCGCAGCGGGATCATCTCGACTTCGGCGTCGGACACGGTGTCGATGCGACGGATGATGTCGGCGAGGCGCTGCACGTTGCCGGCGCGATCGGACACGACGAGCGAATTGGAGCTCGCGTGGGCAACGAGTTGGCCACCCTGCGGCATCAGCGGCCGCAGGATCGGCACGAGCTCGGCCGCGGAGACGTGCTTGACCGGCACGATCTCGGTCACCAGCTCGTCGGCCGCGCGCGCGCCGAGGCCGTTGACGCCGGTCGAGCCGTCCTGCTGCGCGACCGTCTCCGGCACGATCTTGATCATGCTGCCCGCGGGCACCGCGGCGAAGCCGTGCACGCGCAGCACCGACAGGAACACGTCGTAGATCTCGTCCGGCTTCATCGGCCGCGCCGACACGACCGTGACCTTGCCTTCCACGTTCGGGCCGATGATGAAGTTCTTGCCGGTGATCTCGCTGACGGTCGCGATCAGCGCCTGGATGTCGGCGTCCTTGAGGTTGAGCGTGTGGCGCCCGTCGGCGGTCGTGGTGTGGCCGGGCGCCTGTGCGGCCGCGCCGGGCACGGTCTGCGCGGAAGCGGACAGCGCGGCGAGGACGCCGGCGATCGCCGGCACGAGGAATCGACGCATCACGAAGGGTTCCTTGTTGGGAGGCGCAAATGGGTTCACGCAGGGCTTCATCGCAGTCCGACCGTGATCTCGGTCGGCTTGCCCGCGCGCAGCACGGTCACGCGCACCGACGCCGCGCTGCCGACCGTCGACATGATCTGCTGGCCGCGTTCGATCGAATCGACCGGCATGCCGTTGACCGCGGTGACGACGTCGCCCTGCTGGAAGCCGAGCTGGTTGAGCAGGGCCGTGTCCGTGCCGGTCGACACGCGCACCCCCGCGAGATGCCCGTCGGCCAGCACCGGCACCACCTGCACCCGCCGGGCGAGTTCGGTCGGGTTCTGGCGCAGGCGCTCGACTTCGTCCTGCAGGCCTTTCGCGGCGCGCACGTTCTGCGCGGCGGCGTTCGCGGTCGACGCGCCCGTGCGCGCGCCACGGCCGCTGGCGCCGCGCGTCGATGCCGCAGGCGCGACGGTCGAGTCGCGCGGCAGCGGCAGCGTCTCCTCCTGGCCGTCACGCGTGACGACGACGTGGTCGGCGTAGACGCGTACGAGCTTCACGCCGGGACTCACCTCCTCTCCGACGCGCCAGCTGCGCTCGCCCTTGCCTGCATCCGCGATCACGGCGATGCCCGCCATCGGATCGGCGTCGGCGAGCGTGCCGCGCAGGATCAGCGACGTCGTGCTCGGTCCGCTCGCGGGCAGCGGCGTGTTGCCGAACAGGTGCCATTGCGCGACGGAACGCGTGCGGGTGGCGTCCGGGGCGGTGGCCGTCGGCGGCGTGTCCACGCGCACGTCGGCGCCCGCCGGCAGGAATGCCCATGCCAGCCGCACGAGCAGCCAGGCGAAGAGCCCCGCCAGCAGCGCGCAGCACGCCATCGCCGCGAGTTCGGCGGCGCGGCTGCGATCGGTGGCGAGACGGAACGAGGACATCGTGCAAGGAGCCCGGGCGCTTCGGCGTGCAAGCGTAGCAAACGCGCATGCGGCCGGGTGGACGCGCCGCGATCCCACGCGGCGCGCGACCGTGCTCGCGGCGACGGCATCCCAGGGAGCCGCCGCCGTGCCGCTCAGCGCGCGGTGAACATGCGCATGATGCGGCGGAAGAAGCCCGGTTTCGGTGGATGCGACGCGGCCGGTGCGGAGGCCGATGCCGCCGCGGCCGCGTGCGGATGCGGCTTGCGCTCGACGATGCGCTGCGGCGCCGGGCCGCTGCGCTCGCCGCGCGCCGTGGGCGCGCCGCGCTGGGCGG
>NZ_DATDMY010000263.1:0-2894 GCF_036518555.1 Dokdonella sp.
GACGCGACCAACCTGCGCCTGCACTTGCGCTTCGTGCTCGAGGTGAAGCGGCTCGGCCGGCCCATGGTGCTCGCGCTCAACATGATCGATGCCGCGCACAAGCGCAGCATCCGCATCGATACGGCCGCGCTCGAATCCGCACTCGGCATGCCCGTGGTCGAGACGATCGCGGTGAAGCAGGGCGGTGCGGCCGCGCTCGTCGAACGCATCGACGCGATGCCCGTGCCGCAGGTTCCGGCACCCGCCTCGGGAGCCGGCGACCTCGTTGCATCCGGCACGCCGCCGATCGAGGACGACCTGCACGCGCGCGTGCGCGCGCTGCTCGCCGCGACCGTGACGATGCCGCGCGCGACGGCCGCGGCCGACGACGCGATCGATGCGATCGTGCTGCATCCGGTGTTCGGCCTCGCGATCCTCGCGACCGTGATGTTCCTGATCTTCCAGGCCGTGTTCTCGTGGGCCGCGCCGCTGCAGGACGCGGTGTCGGCCGCGGTCGCCGCGAGCGGCGCCTGGGTCGGCGGCCTGCTCGCGTCGATGCCGCTGCTGCAGAGCCTCGTCACCGACGGCATCTTCGCCGGACTCGGCACCGTGCTCGAGTTCCTGCCGCAGATCCTCGTGCTGTTCCTGTTCATCCTCGTGCTCGAGGAATCGGGCTACCTGCCGCGCGCGGCGTTCCTGCTCGACAAGCTCATGTTCAAGGCGGGTCTGACCGGGCGCTCGTTCATCCCGCTGCTGTCGAGCTTCGCCTGCGCGATCCCGGGCATCATGGCGACGCGCAGCATCGCCGACCCGCGCGACCGCCTCACGACGATCCTCGTCGCCCCGCTCATGACGTGTTCGGCGCGCCTGCCCGTGTACACGCTGCTGATCGCCGCGTTCATCCCGCGGCACGCGGTGCTCGGCGTGTTCAACCTGCAGGGCGTGGTGCTGTTCACGCTGTACTTCGCCGGCATCGCGAGCGCGCTCGCGGTCGCGTGGGTGATCAAGCGCCTGCGCAGCGACAAGAGCGACCACGCGCTCATCATGGAGCTGCCGTCCTATCGCATGCCGAACCCGCGCGACGTGCTGTGGGGGCTGTGGGAGCGCGCGAAGATCTTCCTGCGCCGCGTCGGCGGCATCCTGCTCGCGTTGACCGTGCTGCTGTGGTTCCTGTCGAGCTTCCCGGCGCCGCCGGACGGCGCGACGCAGCCGCCGATCGACTACAGCTTCGCAGGCCATATCGGCAAGTGGATGACGGTCGTATTCGCGCCGATCGGCTTCAACTGGCAGATCTGCGTCGCGTTGATCCCGGGCCTGGCCGCGCGCGAAGTCGCCGTGTCCTCGCTCGCGACCGTGTACGCACTGTCGGCGGGCGACGGCGCCGAGACGGCGCTCGGTGCGACGATCGCCGCGCAGTGGTCGCTCGCGACCGCGCTGTCGCTGCTCGCGTGGTACGTGTTCGCGCCGCAATGCATGTCCACGCTCGCGGTGATCCGACGCGAGACGAATTCGTGGCGCAACGTCTGGATCGCCGCGGGTTACCTGTTCGGCCTCGCGTATCTCGCGTCGTTCGTCACCTACCAGATCGCGAGGGCCCTGACATGAGCGCGTCGTTGCTGCAGGCGATCGTGCTCGCGCTCGCGGTCGTGTGGAGCGCATGGTCGGCGCTGCATCGGTTGCTGCCCGTGACGATGCGACGCCTGCAGGCTCGCATGCTCGCGCCGCTCGATCGCGCCGGCAAGCCCGCGTGGCTGCGGCTGCTCGCCGCGCGCCTGCAGCCGAAGGCGACCACGGGCGCGAGCTGCGGCGACGGCTGTTCCAGCTGCGGCGGTTGCTCCGCGGCGCAGTCGCGACCGGCCGACGCGCCCATGCCGCTCGCGTTCCGTCCGCGCTCGAAGCCGCACTGAATCGCGGCCCAACGGGGCCGCCGTGGCGGTGATCGCCGCGCGCGCATGTTGCGGCAAAATCCTCCGACACGATGGAGGACGACGACCGTGACGACTGCCTGCTCCCGCCTGTTCGCCGCGACCCTCGCCGTGTTCGCGACCGACGCCGCTCGTGCCGAATCGCGCGCGCTCGATCCCGCGAGCCTCTGGCTCGGCGGCTATTTCACCAATGCCGATCTCGCGATTCGCGCGAGCACCGATCCGGGCGGCATCGACACGGGTCGCGTCGATCTCGCTTCCGGCCACGAGACGGTCGGTCGCGCACGCCTCGATCTGGTGTTCTGGGAGTCGCAAGGGCTCACGTTCGACTACTACTCGCTCGGCCGCTCGACCCGCCACGTGCTCGACCAGCCGTTCTCGTACCAGGGTACGGCGTACGACCTCGATTCGACCCTGACCGCGAAGTTCGACCTCGCCGCGGGCAGCGCCGCATGGCGCTTCTGGTTCGGCGGCGAGGACGACGTGTTCGGCCTCGGTCTCGGTGCGGTCTACTACCAGGCGAAACTGCGCGTGACGGGCACCGCGACCCTCAACGGCGTCTCGACCGACGTCGCGCAGCGCTGGGACGAGGACGCGGTCGCGCCGCTCGTGACGCTCGGCTACAGGCACGCGTTCTCCGAGGACCTGCGCGTCTACCTCGATGCGTCGGGCGTGCGCAAGAACGGCGGGGCGCTGTCGGGGCACATCTACGACGCGCGCATCGGCCTGGAGTGGTTCCCGTGGCACGACGTCGGCGTCGGCGCCGAGTACGGCGTCTCGCGCATCCGCCTGCGCCGCAATGGCGATCTCTACGACGCGGGCCTCGACATCGACCTCGACGGCCCGTCGCTGTTCGCGCGCTATCGGTTCTGACGCGGGCGCGCGCCCCTCGGCCGCGCGCGGGGTGGCGAACGCCGCCGTGCGGCCACCTCGGGCCGCCGATGGCAGCCGCTGAACGGCGGCGATCGACGGGCGCCAGCGCGCGTCGCA
>NZ_DATDMY010000264.1:0-5193 GCF_036518555.1 Dokdonella sp.
GCGTTGTAGACGAGCGCGCCGACGAACCAGCTCGTCCATTCGATCGGGCGCTCGGGCACCGCGACGGCGATCGCGACGACCGCGAGCGTACCGATCAGCATCTGCCACGCGGTCAGCGACAGCGCGCTCGTTCCGCCGCGCAGGAACAGCCGCTTGGACGCGACCACGCCGATCGCCCAGCAGGCGCCGCCGGCGAGCGCGAGTGCCGAGCTGCGCGCGCCGCCGAGCCCGTGCCACGGCTCGAGCACGAGCACGAGGCCGGCGGCGGCGACGACGAGGCCGAGACGCAGTCGTCGGGTCGGCTCGTCGCCGAACGCGAGCCAGCCGATCAGCACGACCCAGAACGGCATCGTGTAGGCGAGCAGCGCGGTCTTGCCCGCACCGCCGACCAGCAGCGCCGACTGCACGAAGAGCTGGAAGCCGGTCGTCTGCGCGAGGCCGATCAGCACGGTCGGCCACAATGGCGGCGGCCGCAGCGACTCGCCACGCAGGAGCAGCACCGCGAAGAGGACGCCGCTGCCGAGCACGTAGCGCAGCGCGGAAAACTCGAACGGGCCGCTGTAGCGCAACGCCTGCTTCATGACGATCCAGTTGTAGCTCCAGACCAGCGTGAGCAGGCCGAGCGCGACGAGCGCGGGACGGCGGGAAGATGAGACGTCGGTCACAGTCGTGCGCATGGCGCGGGCGGCGGGCTGCGTATGATACGTGTCCACGAGCGAGGATCGTCACCATGAAGGCGCGGGAGCCTGTTCGCTGCGACTGGGCCGCAGGCAGCGAAATCGAGCGCGACTACCACGACAGCGAGTGGGGCGTGCCGCTGCACGACGATCGCGCGCTGTTCGAGTTCCTCTGCCTCGAAGGCGCGCAAGCGGGCCTGAGCTGGCGCACGGTGCTGGCCAAGCGCGAGGCGTATCGCCGCTCGTTTCACGACTTCGAGATCGAGCGCTGCGCGCGCATCACGGACGCGCGCGTCGAACGGCTGCTCGGCGACGCGGGCCTGATCCGCAACCGCATGAAGATCGAATCGGTGCGCGACAACGCGCGCGCCGCGCTCGACGCGATCGCCGAGCACGGCAGCCTCGATGCGTTCCTGTGGTCGTTCGTCGACGGCCGGCCGCTGCGCAACCGCTGGCGCACGCGCGCCGAGGTACCCGCCACGACCGACGTGTCCGATCGCATGAGCAAGGCGCTGCGCAAGCGCGGCTTCCGCTTCGTCGGCTCGACCATCTGCTATGCATTCATGCAGGCGACCGGCATGGTCAACGACCATCTGGTCGGCTGCTTCCGGTACGACGCCGTGCGTTGAGGCCCCCATGTTCGTCACCGATCCCGCCGCCTTCCTCGCCGAGTTCAGCGATGAGCGCTATCCGATGCGCGGTGCGGCGACCGCGCGCAGCGCCTTCCTCGTCAGCCCGGCGAGCGGCGTGCTCGCCGAAGAGTCGGCGCGCGACAACCGCTACATGGACCTTTCGCGCGCGCCCGATCCGCTGCGCGCGCTGCGCCAGCATGCCGACCTCGCGCGCCGGCTCGGTGCCGACGTGCCGGTGCTGACCTTCCCGGGTGATCCGGACTGCCCCGACGGCATGTTTCCCAACAACGTGTTCGCGACCGCGCGCGGCAACCTCATCGTCGGTCGCATGCGCCATCCGGTGCGCCAGCGCGAAGCCGCTCGCAGCGACATCCGCGGCTTCTTCCGCGACGTGCTCGGCTACCGCGAGCTCGACCTGTCCGGCGGCGACTACGTCGCCGAGCTGACCGGTGCGCTCGTGATCGATCGCGCACGCGGCATCGGCTACTGCGGCCTGTCGGAGCGCTGCGACCTCGCCGGCGCACGCGCGATGCACGAGGCGTTCGGCCTGCGCCTCACGTTCGCATTCGAGCTCGCCGCCGGCGAGTATCACGCCAACGTCGTCCTTGCCGTGCTCGCCGGCCGCGCCGTGATCGTCGCCGGCGACGGCTTCGCCGATCCAGCCGTGCCGGAGGCGATCGTGCGCGCATACGACCGCCGTGCGGTGCACCTGAGCGCGGCGCAGAAGCGCGCGTTCGCCGGCAACGCGATCGCGCTCGCGCCCGGCCGCGCGTGGCTGAGCGCAATGGCCGCGGACGCGCTCGAGCCGTCGCAGCGCGTGCTGCTCGAACGCTTCGGCTTCTCGCTCGGCGCGGTCGATCTCGAGGAGATCGAGAAGGCCGGCGGCAGCCTGCGTTGCTGCGTCGCGGAGATCTTCTGAACCGTACTCGTGCGTACGTCGCGACGCTCGGTCCACGGGTGTATGCGGCCTGCGCTCGACGGCCGAATCGATCGCGTTCGTGCTGATCTAGCATCGGCGGGTCGCTGCCGGCATCGGCTCGCGCTGTCTCGTGCGGCGACGTCCACCGATTCGCTCGCGCGTCGCGCCCGGTCGCGACGTGCGACGGTTCGTTCGTCGTTTCGCACACGGATGGGGACATCATGCACAAACCGATCGTGACGGCCATCGTCGCCGCCCTCGTCGGCGCCGGCGGCATCGTGGCGCTGCCTTCCTTCGCCTCCTCGACGCCCGCGCGCGCCTGGAAGGTACTCGCGCCGAAAGACGCATTCCCGCATGCGCCCGACGCGCAGCCGATCGCCGACTACGGTCGCTTCGCGCTGTACGGCGTCGACACGCCGACGCTCGACCGCATGAAGGCCGCATCGGCCGACGTGCATGCGGATCCGGAGGCGGACATGCTGCTGTTCAGCGCGCAGCCGTTCGATACGCAACGCGGCGCGCTGCAGGCGCCCGCGCCGTTCGCGATGCAGTCGGCGGACGGACCGAAGCTGCAGGTGCTGCAGTTCGTCGGGCCGGTCAAGCAGCAGTGGCTCGACGCGCTCGCCGCGCGCGGCATCAAGCCCGTGCAGTACGTCGCCAACAACGGCTACATCGTATGGACCGACGTCGCCGCGCAGGCGCGCCTGCAGGATCTGCGCGCATCGTCCTCGTGGCTGCAATTCGCCGCGCCCTTGTACGGCTTCCTGAAGGTGGATCCGACCCTCGGCGAGCGCCTGCGCGCCGCGCCGGCTTCGTCGGACGAGGTCGACGTCGTCGTGCAGGTGTATCGCCATGACGGCGTCGGCGAGACGCGCGCCTTCGTCGAAAGCAGGGGCATCCTGCCGAGCGGCCGGCTCGGCCCGATCGGCAACGGCAAGTCCGACTACGCGTGGGCGCCCGTGCTCGCGTACGAGAACCTCAAGCTGCGCGTGCGTCTGTCCGACGTACCCGCGATCGCCGACCGCCCCGACGTGACGTTCGTCGGCGCGACCTCGCCGCGCCGCATGATGGACGAGAAGCAGGACATCATCATGACCGGCGACTTCACGCCGGGCCCGGCCTCGATCGATTACCTGCAGTTCCTCATCGACCACGGCTTCAGTCAGGTCGCGACCGACTACCCGGTCGTCGACCTCACCGACAGCACGATCGACGAAGGAGGCAGCGGCGTCACGGTGCTCAACACGGCCGACCCGCGCCTGCATGTCGGCGGCAACCTCGCCAACCCGGTGCGCGTCGCCTACTTCAAGAACTGCTCGTCGACGCCGAGCACGTCGGTCGGCGCGATCGACGGCCATGGTTCCCTCAATGCGGGCATCATCATCGGCTACGACCAGACGACGGGCTCGCCGTACCAGGACGCCGACGGCCACCAGCTCGGCCTCGGCATCAACCCGTTCGGGCGCGTCGGATCGACCGCGATCTTCGTGCCTGGCTACGACATCAGCGCGTGCGGCAACACGGACCAGGGCGTGATCCTGTCCAATTGGCAGAGCGGCGCGCGCATCAGCAGCAACTCGTGGGGCCTGACCTCGCCGCCGTCGACCTACGACGACGGCGACCAGGCCTACGACATCGGCGTGCGCGACGCGGACGGCGGCTCGGCCGGCAACCAGGAGATGATCTACCTGTTCGCCGCCGCGAACGCGGGTCCGGCCGCGGGCACCGTGTCCTCGCCCGGCGCGGGCAAGAACGTGATCACCGTCGGCGCGTCGGAGAACGTGCGCCCCGGCTGGACCGATGGCTGCGGCACGGGCACCAGCGGCGCCGACAATGCGAACGACGTGATCGACTTCTCCGGTCGCGGCCCGGCGCCGGGCCAGCGCGCCAAACCCGAAGTGATCGGCCCCGGCACCCACATCCAGTCCGGCGCGAGCAACTACTCCGGCTACAACGGCTCGGGCGTGTGCGACCAGTACCATCCGACCGGCCAGACCGTGTTCGCGGCGTCCTCGGGCACGAGCCATTCGACGCCCGCGACGGCGGGCATCGCGTCGCTCGCGTACTGGTGGATCGAGCACGGCGGCGCCGGCGCAGCGTCGGGAACGGTCGACATGATCGGCGGCAACCGCGCGCCGAGCCCGGCCGGCATGAAGGCCTGGCTCATGGCGCACCCGAAGTACCTCACGGGCGTCAGCGCGAACGACAACCTGCCGAGCAACAGCCAGGGCTACGGCATGCCGAACATGACCGACATGTTCGACGCGACGCCGAAAGTGATCCTCGACCAGAGCGAGACGTTCGACAACAGCGGCGAAACGCGCAGCTACACCTGGGGCATCGTCGACAACGGCCGGCCGGTGCGCATCGCACTCGCCTACACCGATGCGCCGGGCGCGCTCGGCACGAGCCCGCAGGTCAACAACCTCGACCTCAAGGTCGAAGTCGGCGGCCAGACCTACCTCGGCAACCGGTTCGACCATGCGTTCAGCACGACCGGGGGCACCGCCGACACCAAGAACAACTACGAAGCGGTGTTCCTGCCGGCGGGCACGAGTGGCGACGTCACGATCACGGTCACCGCGACGAATGTCGCCGGCGACGGCGTGCCCGCCAGCGGCGACGCGACCGACCAGGATTTCGCGCTCGTCTGCAGCAATTGTTCCCAGGCGCCGAGCTTCACGATGTCGACGCCGGCGGCCGCGGCCGAGATGTGCGTCGGCACCGATTTCGACGCGAATGTCGCGATCGGGCAGATCCAGGGGTACTCGACGCCGGTCGATCTCGCACTGAGCGGCGTGCCGGGCGGCGCGACCGGCGCCGTCACGCCGACCACGGTCGTCCCGCCGGGGAATGCCGCCGTCGCGGTGACCGACAGCGCGGGCGTCGCCGCGGGCACCTACACGACGACGCTGACCGGTACGTCCGGCTCGATCGTCAAGACGCTCGACTTCGACCTCACCTA
>NZ_DATDMY010000265.1:0-3152 GCF_036518555.1 Dokdonella sp.
CGGCCGCGGTGGCGACGGTCGCGGCGCGGCCCGCGTCGCGCCGCAAGCCCGCACCGGAACCGGCCCTCGAGGACGGCTGAAGTCCGAAAGAGCGCGAGTCCCGCCGTCGCCACCACCGCGGCGTCACGACCGGCAGCGCGCCGAGGACCGGCTGAGGAAAGCAAAAGCCTGAAACACGGAGCACACGGAGCACACGAAGAAGGCAATAGCAAAGAGCTTTTCCTCCGTGTGCTCCGTGTGCTCCGTGTTTCAATCTTTCCGCTTCCGCTTCGCCTTTCCTGCGACGCCCTGGGCGCACGCGCGGTGCGCGTACCGCCCTACGGGAGCACGTAGTCGAACGCGTACGCGTGGGCGCCGCCGGCGGCGATCGTGATCGTCATCGAGCCGGAGAGGCCGGTGAGTTCGTCGGTGCCGGAATCGGGCACGACCGTGATGTCCTGCGTGGGGACGCCGCGGCGCATCGTCGAACTGTGCTGCAGCACGAAGCTGCCCGTGCGGCCGTCGAGCGTGCCGGTCACGCGTTCGAGCGCGACGTAGCCCGCGGAGTCGGCGATGGCGGTGCGGAACGCGATCATCTCGCCCTGGCTCGTCGCGTCGAGCGCGCCATGGAAGCGCTTGTCGAGCGCGAGGCGGCTGATGCCGGCACCCTCGGCATACGGGTTGTCCGCCTTCTGCGGAATGAGCTGGACGTCGAACGGACCCTCGGCGCGGCGCATGGAACCTCCTCGTGGAACGGTGTCGGTGATGACCGCCGCCTGCGGCGTCACGCGAGGCGGCGCGGCGAACGCATCGGCGACGACGGCGAACGCGAGTGTCGCGCGGGCGGACGTGGCCAGGGTTGCTCTCCCGCAGCGGCGGCACGACCATTGCACCATGCACGCCGCGACCCCGATTGGAAAAACGCGACGCAAGCACGGCCGGCATCGTGAACGGCGCACGGGTCCCGCGCGCATCCGTCGGCGCGACGCGGGCGCGCGCCCATGGTGAACTTCGGCGCCGGCCATGCGCGCGGCATCCTGCACCGGCTCGCGCCGGCCGAGCGTTTCCATCATGCGCGCCATCCCGCGGCCGGCGCGCTCGCGGCCTTCGTGCAGCACTACTGGATCGTGCGCTGGCATCTCGCCGGCCATCCGCCGCAACTGCAGGAAACGCTGCCGCATCCGAACGTCTACCTCGTGTTCGAACCCGGCCTCACCGGCGTGCACGGCGTCGCGAAGGGACGCTACACGCGCGTCCTCGACGGGGACTCCTTCGCGTTCGGCGTGAAGTTCCGTCCGGGCGGTTTCCGGCCGTTCCTCGGTCGCGCCGTGTCGACGTTGACCGGGCGCTCGCTGCCGCTCGAGACCGTGTTCGGGGCACGCGCGGCCGGGCTCGAGCGCGCGGTGCTCGACGCGGCGGACGAGCACGCGATGATCGCGCTCGTGCGCGCGTTCCTGCTCGAGCGGCTGCCGCCGCCGGATCCCGAGGTCGCGCGCGTGGCCGGGATCGTCGACGGCATCGCGGCCGATCGCGGGCTCACCCGCGTCGACGCGCTCGCCGAACGCCATGGGCTCGGCCTGCGGGCATTGCAGCGCCTGTTCGGCGACTACGTCGGCGTCGGCCCGAAATGGGTGATCAACCGCTATCGCCTGCACGAGGCGGTCGACCAGCTCGCCGAGGGGCGCGCGGTCGACTGGACCGCGCTCGCGCTCGACCTCGGCTACTTCGACCAGGCGCACTTCATCCGCGACTTCCGCGCGCTGGTCGGCCGCACGCCCGGCGATTTCGCACGCGACCTGAACGCGCGGCGCGCCTGACGCGCGCGGCGCCGCGCGTGGGCGTAAGCTCGACGCATGCGCGCCACGCCCCTCCTCGTCCTGTTCGCCGCACTGTGCGCCTGCGCCGACGCGGCGCCGCCGCGCCTGCTCGGACCGCCGATCAAGGCCGAGGTCGACTACCGGTGCCGGACCGATGCCGACTGCGCGATCAAGGACGTCGGCAACTGTTGCGGTCGCTATCCCGCCTGCGTCAACAAGGACAGTCCGACCTTTCCCGAGCGCGTGCGCGCGGAGTGCGCGGCCAAGCACGAGTCGGGCGTGTGCGGCTTCCCGGACATCCGCGGCTGCGCGTGCGTCGAAGGCCGCTGCAGCAACCGCCTCGAAGGCGAAGACGGCGCACACTGAGCGCGCGATCGCGGTTCCTGCGCTTCGACGCGAACTGGCACCGGACTGCGGCCCGCGCGTCGCTATCGTGGCGTCACCGGCACGCCCGCCCGGACGCCAGGAGACGCATCATGCATGCGCTGATCCGCGAACTCATCGAACTGTGCACCGGCCTGCTGCAGCGGCAAGGTCACGTGCTGCCCGCGACGCGCGCCCGCACGCGCGACGACCACGCGCCGCGCGGCACGCGCTCGCGCACAGCCTGAGCGCATCGATCGCCCCGAGCCGATCTTCCACGGGGCAGCCGGCCGCCGAGGGGCACGGCGACCGCGTCGTCACCCGCGCGAACGCGAGGCCCCTCGGGTTCGCAGCGGGCCTTTCTCGCGCGTGCCCGCTCACGGCGATGACGGGCCGCGGGCTTCGATCGCGCGTCGCTGGTCGATCGCCAAAGCGGCTCGCGCAGGGTGGCGCAACGTGCGCGCGAAACGCCGTCGCATCCAGCGCTCGCACGGCTGCGAGAAACCGCGCGCGACCGCGGCGCCGAGCAGCCAGGACAGCGCGACGCCGGGCACGTACCAGAGGAAGCTCCACGCCGCATTCGCGCCGCTCGCCTTGTGCAGCGCGACGACCGCGAAGACGACGAACATGTGGCCGAGGTAGATCTCGTAGCTGAGCCGGCCGAACGAGCGCAGCCAGCCGAGACCGCGCGCGCCATCGTGAGAGCCGTCGCCGTCGAGGCCGATGAGGATGCAGGCGACGGACCCCGTCAGCACGAGCATCGTGCCGTTGCCGAGCCACGACCACCACCACCCTTCGACGAACAGCACGCTCGCGAGGCCGGCGGCCCCGAACACGACGAGCCGGCGCGCGACCCACGGCGCGCGCGCGGTCCAGCGTGCCGACGCCAGCGCCGCGACGACGCCGCACGCGATCGCGGCCATGCCCGGCAGGTAGGCCTTCTCCTGCCAGATCTCGTTGCCGTCGAGCGCCGCGCGCGTGACCGGCAACGTG
>NZ_DATDMY010000266.1:0-4290 GCF_036518555.1 Dokdonella sp.
CGCCGCGTCGAGCAGGCGCGCGGCCTGCGCCGGCACGAGGCCGCGCGCATTCGCGTGTTGCGCGCGCGAGTTCGCGAGGCCGACGAGGTGCAGGCCGCCAGCCGCCGGCGTCGCGAGCAGGCGCAACAACGCCGTACCGACGACGCCGCTGCCGAGCAGCACGAGTGCGGCGTCGCGCGGCGCAGCGCGTCCGTGCGGCGCGGGGGGCGCGGCATCGTCCGCGACGCCGACGGGCGGAACGATCGCGCGCGTGGGCAGCGCGCTCATGCGCGCACCTGTTTTCGCGTCGCCGCGGCCGCACGCGCGAGCGCCGCCTCGAGGTCGGCGCAGAGGTCCTCGCCGTCCTCGATGCCCGCGGACACGCGCAGCAACGCGTCGCCGATGCCGGCCTTGCGGCGCGCTTCGGGCGCCATCGACGCGTGCGTCATCGTCGCCGGGTGCGCGATGAGGCTCTCGACGCCGCCGAGCGACTCGGCCAGCGAGAAGTACTCGAGGCCGTCGAGGAAGGCCGCGATCGCGGCGTCGCCGCCGCGAAGCTCGAAGCTCAGCATCGCGCCGAAGCCGGACTGCTGGCGAGCCGCGAGCGCGTGGCCCGGGTGATCCGGCAGGCCCGGCCAGTACACGCGGCCGACCTGCGCATGCGCTTCGAGCAGCGTGGCGATGCGCGCGGCGTTGTCCTCGTGCGCACGCAGGCGCGGCACGAGCGTGCGCAGGCCGCGCAATGTGAGGAAGCTGTCGAACGGCGCACCCGTGAGGCCGAGGCAGTTCGCCCACCAGGCGAGCTGGCGGGCGGTTTCGCCATCGCGCGCGACGACCGCGCCGCCGACGACGTCGCTGTGGCCGTTGATGTACTTGGTGGTCGAATGCACGACGATGTCGGCGCCGAGCACGAGCGGCTGCTGCAACGCGGGCGACAGGAACGTGTTGTCGACGACGCAGCGCGCGCCCGCGGCGTGCGCGGCCTGCGCGACGTGGCGCACGTCGGTGATGCGCAACAGCGGGTTCGACGGCGTCTCGACCCAGACGAGGTCGGGCGCCGCCGCGAGTTCGGCCGCGAGCGTGGCCGGATCGGTGAGATCGGCGAAGCGAACGCGAAAGCGACCCTTCCTCGCCCATGCATCGAGCAATCGCCACGTGCCGCCGTAGCAATCGTGCGCGGCGAGCACGAGGCCACCCGCGGGCACGAGTTCGAGCACGAGCGCGACCGCGGCCATGCCACTCGCGGTGACGATCGCGTCCGCGCCGTGCTCGAGCGCGGCGAGCGCGGCGGCGAGCTGGTCGCGCGTCGGGTTGCCGCTGCGCGAGTAGTCGTACGCGCGCTTGCGGCCGTAGCCCTCGAACGTGTAGTTCGTGCTGAGGTGCAAGGGCGGCACGACCGCGCCGTGCTGCGTGTCGGATTCGATGCCCGCGCGCACGGCGCGGGTATGGGGCGTGGGGCTCATCACGGACTCCAGGGGTGGTTACTTCGGGAATGCGCGTCCGTGCGCGTTCCCGACCGGGCATCGTCGGGCCGTCAGGCGACCCGGTCGCGGCGGCGCGGGGGCGGCGCCACGGCGTGTACGCGATCGATCCGTCGATCGCGTCGTCACGGGTCGACGAGCGTCTCGCGCAGCAGCCCGCCGATCGAGGCGGATTCCTTCAGGAACGCGTCGTGGCCGTAGCGCGAGTCGATCACGTGCAACGTCGCCGCCGTGCCGCAGCGGCGCTGCAGTTCGCACAGGTCGGCGAGCGGCACGACGCGGTCGGAGGCGATGCCGACGAGCGTGGTCGGCACGCGCACGCGTTCGGGCGCGACGGCGTGCAGGTCGATCGATTCGGACAACGCGAGGAAGCGGTCCGCGTCGAAGCGTTGCGCGAAGCGCGCGCCCGCGGCGCCGAGCCAGTCCTCTTCGGCGAAGCGGAAGCGGCCGTCGACGTGCCGCGGCGCGCCCGCGCAGCGCTCGGCGAACTCGCGCTCGCCGCGGTAGGTCGTCATCGCGAGGCGGCGCGCGAGGTCGAGGCCGGCACCGACGTCGCCATGGCGCGCGGCGAAGCGCACCACCTCGCGCTGGATATTGCGCACGGCGATGCTGAGCGGGTGCGCGCGATGCGCCCCCGCGATCGCGACGAGGCGATCGACGCGCTGCGCGTGGCGCGTCGCGAACGCGAGGGCGACCATCGCGCCGTACGACGCGCCGACGAATGCGTGCGCACGCCGAATGCCGAGCGCATCGAGCACGGCGGCGATCGCGTCGGCCTGGTCGTCGCTCGCGACGGCGAGCGCGTCCCCGAGGTCGCTGCGCGCGAGCCAGTCGATCGAGAGCACGTGCCAGCGGCGCAGGTCGATCGCCGCGCCGTCGCCGACGATGTCGTCCCACCAGCCCGCGTCGTCGCCGTGCGCGGCGACGCGTCGATCGGCGGAGATGCCGCCCTGCACGATCACGAGTGGCACGTCGTCGCGGCCGTGCAGCGACCAGCGCACGCGCGCCTCGAGCACGCCGTCCGCATACTTCGGCCGCAGCCGGACGACGGCTTCGCCGAGTCTCGGCGACGATGGCGCGGCCGCGGCGCCGGTACGGAACACGGCGTCGAACGCCGCGTCGAAGGGCGAGGCCAAGGCCGTGGATGCGAATTCGCTCGCCGTGGAGCGGGCTTCGGTGTGCAGGCTCATCGCGGTTCTCCATTCGCGCCCATCGCGCCGCGGGAGAGCCGGAGACGGAGACGACGCCGCGCAGCCGACCGGCCACGCGTCGTCGCCACCCATCTCTCGGCGGATCGCGCAGTGCGCGTCCCCGCGGGAGTTGGCACCTGGCGGCACGGTGGAATCGCTGCGATTCCCCACCCGCTGGTTGCCCCGGCGTCGTCGGGCCTGTCCCTCGACCGGTCTTGATGAGCAGTGGCGCGCACTGTAGCGGCGACCCGCGCCTGCGTCAATGGCCGTTTAGCCGTCTAAATTGCCATATGCTCGATCGGCATGAGTTTGCAGGCCCGCCCTGCCCTTCTGCCGCTCGCGGGAGAAAGTTGGGTGATGGTGCTTCTGCGATGGCCCGCGTTGTTGTTCGAGAGCGGGCGCAGCTTCTTTCGCGATGACGGACTCGCGTCCGTGCGTGTTCGTCCCGCATCGGTGCGCATCGCTTTCCCCTCTCGCATCCCTGCGCATCGCTTTCCCCTCTCCCGCTTGCGGGAGAGGGCTGGGTGAGGGTGCTTGTGCGGTGGCCTGCGTTGTTGTTCGAGAGCGCGCGCGGTTACTTTCGCGAGAACCGACTCGCATCCCTGCGTGTTCGTCCCGCATCCCTGCGGGCCGGTTACCTTCTCTTGCTTGTCCAAGAGAAGGTAACCCAAGAGAAGGACACCCCGGGCAGCCCGGCCGACGGGCGTCCTGCCCGTCGACTGCGCGAGCGGGCTACGGGGTTCGTTGGCGACACATCCCTGTGTCGTCAACGAACGCGCGCGCGTCCGTGCGCGCGCCCCTGCGGGCTTTTCCTCCGCCCGCTCGCCGGGCCGCACGGGGCCCCGGAGAAGCAGCGCGCTCCTGCGCGCGGAAGCAGAAGCGATAGGACATCGCAGAACCGACGTTGAGCCGCGACTCGTAGGGCAGGTCGAGCGCGCAGCGCGAGTCCCGCCGCATGCTTGCGATTTGGGTTCACGGTGGCAGCGGTGGGACTCGCGGTCGCGCGTCTCGCACGCGCGCGCGTGGTCGCGCCGCTGCGTCCCTACGACGATGCGAGCGCCGCTTCGCTCTGCTTGTGCTTCTGCGCGCAGGAGCGCGCCGCTCTTCCGGGCCCCGTCAGCGCCGGCGAGCGGCGGGCGAATAGCCCGAAGGGTGAGCGCGATGGATCGCGCTCATTGCGCCGTCGGCACATGGATGTGCCGTCGGCGCAACCGGCCGCATCACGGCTACTGCGCGCAGGAGCGCGCCGCTCTTCCGGGCCCCGTCAGCGACGGCGAGCGGCGGACGAATAGCCCGAAGGGTGAGCGCGATGGATCGCGCTCATTGCGCCGTCGGCACATGGATGTGCCGTCGGCGCAACCGGCCGCCGATCGCGCACCCGCAGGGCAGGATGCCCGGAGGGCAGGATGCCCGGAGGGCGACGCTGTCGGGGTGTCCTTTCTTGGGGTTACCCTTCTTTGGACAAGCAAAGAAGGGTAACCGGCCCGCGGGGATGCGGGACGAACATGCACGGACGCGGGTCGGTTGTCGCGAAGAGTCGCGCCTGCTGCTCGCAAGCACGAACAGCGAAGACGCACCGCAGAAGCACCCTCACCCAACCCTCTCCCGCAAGCGGGAGAGGGAAAGTACGGGACCATGCG